>DITY01000063.1 GCA_002422955.1 Planctomycetaceae bacterium UBA6172 | reverse complement strand
TTGGTCTGGATGCGGGGATCGAGCACGACGACGATCCCGTGGTCGGTGGCGGTGCGGATCAGGCGGCCAAAGCCCTGGCGAAACTTGATCACCGATTCGGGCAACTGGTAATCGCGAAACGGGTTTCCTCCGGCGGCGCGAATCGCTTCCAATCGCGCTTGCAGCAGCGGGTGATCGGGCACGCTGAACGGCAGCTTGGTGATGATCACGTTCTGCAACGCATCACCCGGCACGTCGACGCCCTGCCAAAAGCTGTCGGTCCCGAACAAAATGCTGCGCGGGTTGGCGCGGAAGCGATCGAGCAATTGCGACCGATTCAGTTCACCCGCTTGGCTGAGCAGCATCATCCCCTGATCGTTCGCCCAGGGCAGGATCGCGGCGGCGGTGCGGCGGAGCAGGTCATAGCTGGTGAACAGCACGAAGGCGTGCCCGTCGCTCTGGGTCAGGAAGCGGCGGACCTGATCGGGCAGCGCCGCTTCGAACTTCTCGCGATCGGTCGACGGATCGGGCAAGCCGCTGACTAGGATCACTTCCGCTTGGCGGTCAAAGCGGAAGGGGCTGCCGACGCGAACCGTCATCCCGCCGCTGAGCCCGATGCGGGAACGGAAAAAGCGGAACGTGTCGTCCTTGCCGACGGCCAACGTCGCGCTGGTCATGATCACGCTGCGGAGCCGCTTGCTCTGGAACAGCTCCTCGCGAAGCGCCGAACCGACGTCGATCGGCGCGGCCGCCAAGGTGATCCGTTCCTGACGCCCTCGCGACCGTTCCCGCTCCAGCCAGTAGACCGCTCCGGATTGCGTTTGCCCGTTCCATTCCTTCAGCGAAGTGGAGAGGCTCATCAGTCGGTCGTGCGCCGATTCGAAGTTCTTGCGATCCGATTCGTCCTTGAGCGATGCGCCGAACTGCTGGACCCGCGCCGCGAGCAACTCCAGCGGCTCGCTCAGCGAATTGGCGACGACCGCGGGCTCGCGAACGCGGCCTTGCTTGTCCGCCTGCTTGTCGTGCCAATCGAGCAGGTCGGCAAAATGGTTAGCGGCGGAGAACCGGCATTGATCGACCAATTGCTGCAGCCCACGCAGGTCGTGCGTGATCAGCAGCCCCTTCTGCGTGCGATCGTTGTACAGCTTGTTCAGCTGGTAATCGATCTGGCTGTTGGTCAGGCGAATCCCCAGGTAATCGCTCGCCACCGACTCGATCGTGTGGCATTCGTCGAGCACCACGGCATCGTAATCGGGTAACAGCGAAACGCCCTGGCGGCGGAGCGCGAGGTCGCTGAAGAACAGGGCGTGATTGACGACCAACAACTGGGCACGTGAAGCGCGGCGACGGGCTTGAAAATAATGACACTTGGCGAAGGTCGGACACTTCTTGCCGAGGCAATTGCCGGTGTCGCTAGCGACCTCATCCCACACGGCGGGCGATGGTTTGAAGTCGAGCGATGCTAGGCTGCCGTCGGGCGTCGTTTCCGCCCAGCCACGGATCCGCTTCAGCTGATCGAGTTGATCGTCGGTGCTGAACAATGCCACCGAACGGGCGTAGGCGTTCTCGAGGCGGCGGAGCGAAACATAGTTCCCCCGCCCCTTGACCAGCACGGCGCTGAATTCGCGCGGGATCACGCTGTTGAGCAGCGGCAAATCCTTGGCGATCAATTGCTCTTGCAGGCTGATCGTGTGGGTCGAAATCAACACCCGCCGCGATTGGGGCTCGGGCGACGGTTGGCCCTCGGCCGCCGATTCGCGGGCCGACGGTGCCGGCTCGTCGTCGTCCGGATCGGCTGCCGGAGATCGCCCGGCCGCTGGCGTTTGCGACTTCGTTTCAAGCCGGGCCTGGTCCGCGGTGGCATGCAGGATCGCGGGGACGAGGTACGCGAAACTCTTGCCCGTTCCCGTTCCGGCCTCGGCCACCAAGTGCTTGCCACTAGCCAGCGCGGCCGCGACGGCGGCGGCCATCTCCAGTTGCTGCGGTCGGTGTTCGTAATGCGTGAGTCGTTTGGCGATCCGTCCCTGGGGGCCGATGATCGATTCGACGGTCAGTTGATCAGTCACGGGCCAGATTTTCGTAAGACGCGGGTGGGTAAGGATGGAGATGAAGTCCCGCGGGACGGCTCAGACCCGCGACACGTATTGCGAACTCAGCCTGCGGATCAACTTGCGCATCTCCAGAACGCTGATCGTCGCCAAAACCTGCTGCACCGCCAAGCCCGATCGTTGTACCACAGTGTCGATGCCGGTCGGTTCGGTCTCGATCGCATCGAGCACCTGCCGCTCGCGGTCGTTCAGCAACACCTCCGCCGGGCGACGCAGCTCGCGACCCTCATCGGTCCGCACCCCTTCGGCGAGCGGCCCCAAGCATTCCAGGATGTCGTCGACGTGCCGTACCAAGCGGGCCCCGTCGCGGATCAACAGGTTGGTGCCTTGGCTGGCGCGGCTGGTGACCGGGCCGGGAAGGGCGAGGACCTCGCGTCCCTGCTCATCCGCGGTTCGCGCGGTGATCAACGACCCGCTCCGCTCGGGCGCCTCGATCACCAGCGTCGCGTGACTCAGTCCGCTGATCAAACGATTGCGCTGCGGGAACGTTCCCGAATGCGGCTTGGTCTGCGGATGAAACTCGCTCACGCAGGCCCCGCTGGCGACGATGTCGTTCGCCAAGGACTCGTGTTCCGGCGGGTAGATGTGCCCCAGCCCACAACCGAAGACGGCGATCGTCCGGCCGCCGGCATCCAAGGCGCCCCGGTGGGCCGCGCCATCGATCCCCCGGGCCATGCCGCTGACGACGGTCACGCCCGCCTTGGCCAGACCGTAGGCGATCTTCTCGGCCTGCGTGCGACCATAGACGGTTGCATGACGCGTGCCGACGATCGCGACCGCCAAGGCGTCCCGCGGCTGAAACTCGCCCCGCACGAAGAGCAGCGGCGGCGCGTCGGAAAGCCGTCGCAGCCCGGGTGGATAATCGGGCGAATCGAGCGCCAGGATCGTGGCCCCGTGGTCACGGCACCAATCCGAAATCGCGACCACGTCCACATGGTCATCGGCATGGCGGATCACGGAGATCAACTTCGGCCCGATCCCGCGGACCGCGGATAACGCTGCCGCGTCCGCTCTCAGCACCGCCGCGGCCGAACCGAAATGCTCGAGCAGNNACAGGCGATCAGGACCGGACAGGCGGGCAGGGTCGGATGGCCGGGCAGGGTCGGATGGGGGCTGGGGGGAGGAAACCATCCGGCAACCTAGCGGAAAAGCGACTCTCGGCTCGGCGACGATCAGGGACAATCGCACCCACGCATCGCGCCGTTATCGCGGCCAGCTTCGCGCCGGTCAACCACGCACCGAGGAAGTACGTTCCGCGCGCGGGCGTTGACTGCTGGCACGATGTCAAACGTCGCGATCGTCCAGCGTCGAAAGCTACAGTGGCGAAACCGGCAGGCTTGGGGAAATGAGCGACAGGTCTGAGGTACCGATACCAAGCGAAAATCGCCCGTCGGTGCAAAACCAACGGGCGATCAGCAGATCTTAATAATCATTCAAGCCGTCACCCGGGTCCAACGACCGGGCTCGCGGATCATTCCGTGCCGCCGTCGGTGGCTAGGGGTGGGAAGTTGACGCTGTCGCCGCCGCTGGAAGCCGCGATGGCCGCAGCCGCACCGGCCAGGCCGAGCAAGCCTCCGATCCCGCCCATGCCTCCACCCGCGCCTCCGCCGGCGCCACCACCCGCACCAGCGCCACCACCGCCCGCGAGGTTTCCGCCGCCACCGCCCGGAGGGGGAANNAGAACCGGTGATGTCGGCGGCTGCATCATCAGCGCCACGAACGTGTCACCGGAGCGAGTTCGTAGCGACAGGCTGGACCGAGCGAAATCTTGTTCGGCGCTGCCGGCGACCGCGTCAAAGGCGAAGGCGGCGTAGCCACTGGGGCCAGCGGCGATCAAACCGTAGTCACTTCCCGGCTGGAGTCCTTCGACGTAAAAGCGGCCAAACCGATCGCTGATGGCGCGAGAGATCGGAACGCCATTGCGGTGAATCAAAATGTTGGTTCCCGAGAGCAGCGACCGTGACCGGCTACCAGGGGTCAACAGTGAAAACAACTGACCATCCATCCGGCCGTTGGGACCCAACACGACTCGGTAATGAGTGAGCTTCACGACCTGGCCGCTACTGATCAATTCGCCATTCAAATCGTCGAGCGTGAACTTGGTCGTCGGCGGCAGGAACTTCTGCGCGGCACGGGCCACTCGCGATGCGCTGATTCCGAACACGGGCACCTTGATGATGCCGGTGTCCTCCCGCCGCTCCTCGAGATCTTCCTGGGCCGCCGTCTCACGATCGCGAACGATAAAAGGGATCGCGGCATGTCCGGGAGTACCGATGCAAACGATCCCATGAACGCCGGGGTTGGCTTCGAAGCGGACGATCCCATTGGCATCCGCGGTCACCCTCTGCTCGATGCCGCTGGGCATGATCAACGACAGGTACTGATCGGCCGGTACTGGTCGCGGGAGACCGTCGATCCCGAGGATCTGCAGGCTGACCGTGCGATCGGTGGCCGTGATGTACGCCACATCCAAATCCAAGATGTAATTGGCTGGTGGCGCGAAGTTGTCACTCACAGCCTCATCCAATTCGCTTTCGACAGCTGGCGAATCATCGACCGTTGTTGGCGAACCATCTAAAGCCGCTCGCGCATCGCTAACTACTTCACCGGGCGGAATCAGCCGCGACGCTTCTTGCCCTTGCGCGCGAACGCCGGTTGCCAAGGAAGCGAACAGGCAGCCTGCCAGAAAGCAGACGAGAACGGCAAATCGCTTAAGCATTTTCAAATCCGCCAAATGACGTNNTAGGATACAGGACTGCTAGCATCAGGAAACAGCTGGCTCGCAAAAATCGATAAAAAAACGGAAAAATCCGCATGATCGGCCGAACCGAGTCGGCGGACCATGCGGATTTTAAAACGGATAGGGACCGTAAACCACCTCGCACCAACCCGCTTCCGATCGAGGTCAACCGGGACCCGCGGCCGCGGGCTGACAAGCCGGTGGTCAGGGTGAAGCGACGGTCATCGGGACCGGCGGATCATCGTCATCGGGGATGAACAACAGCGGGATCAACGCGGCGAGCGGGAGCAGTCCGCCACCACCGAATCCACCACCACCTCCGCCTCCACCGCCGGCAAATCCACCGCCGCCACAACTGGGGGCGCCGCAGCCGCCGCAGGGGTCACAGCAGTCGTCCACCAATTCACCGCAGGTGTCGCACTCTTCAAACTCGCCACCAAACACCTCGCCAGGAATCAACCCGGGCGGGATCGGCGAGACGGGCAGAATCGTCCCTTCGGAAACTGCCGCGACCAAGGTCTCGGCCGCCGTCAGGCTCTTGGTGAAGGAAACGAGTGTTTGCGAGCCGTTGGACAGCGAAGCATTCAGGCCAGCGTCGGCCGGGCCGGAGACCGCTTCGAACCCGAAGGCGGCATATCCGACCGCGCCCGCCGCGATCAGGCCATAGACACCGGGCTTGAGGTTCTTGACGTAAAACCGGCCTTGGGCGTCCGTGATCGACCGAGCGATGATCTTGCCGTCTTGGTGAAACAGCACGTTCGTGCCGCCGACCTTCCTGGCAAAAATCTCGGGAACGGTTAGCGGGAACATCTGCCCTTCCATTGTCCCATCCGCCGACAGGCTGACGCGATACAACTGTGTCGGGATGACCTTGCCGCTCTCGATCAACGGGCGATTCAGGCTTTCAGCCCAGGTCGAGTCGGCGAACGGGGGCAGAAACGAGTTCGCGGCGCGGTTGACGTCGCCGATCGCGAGATCAAATGCCGGAATCGTTATCACGGGCGGAGCGGTCCCCGCGAGCGGCGTCGCCGTCCCGCGGACAACGAACGGGATCGCCGCATGGCCCGAACGGCTAAGTACAAACGCGGCGTGCAGGCCCGGGGTCGCGTCAAAAACGACCTTGCCGGTGGAATCGGCTACAACGCGGGTCGTCACGCCCTCAGGATTGACCAACAGCACGACGGTTTGGCCCACGACGCCTTCCGCCGACGCGGTCAAGCCGGTCAGTTGCAACTCCACCAGTTGGCTGGCTTGGCTGGCGTAGACCGTCGCTTGGTCCATCAGCACGCTCGGGAGCGCGTCCGCCGACGCGATCGGAACCGCCTGACCAGCCGGAATTACCTGGAATTCTTGCGCCTTGAGCAGAGTTAAAAGCAGCCCAGGCGACGACATTGCGACCGCCAGTGCTATCGCCAGAACACTAGGTTTGAATGACATTTTCAAGTCTCGCCAGAACGCGAATCATCGATTTAAGAGGAGTTGGTCCATCGTCAGCACAACCGAACCCTTCGCGCAATTCTAATTTGAAGCGGGGGGCCGATGTGAAATTTTGAAAGCAATTTAGGATTATTTTACCCAAATATCCTATTCGGCGGATATCGCCGACGATGCTCAATTGCCCACTGGGCTCGCGTATTGCGAGTTGCACCAGTCCCGCGGCGAATGGGCTGGTTAGCAATTCTTAAAGTCGGCGTTTTGCCCCCCCTTCATGACCTGTTTACCTGGCGTGGGCGGGAAGGAAACGCGGGCTCTACCGATCAGGCCGATGCTGACGATTTTGCCGGCCGTTGACTCTCAGCTCCCGCCGCTGGGTGTGCGTCGATGCGAACGGGCAGGCGACGGTGGTGCGCTGCGACCACGGTGGTGCGCCGCACCCGGGGCGTTCGCGACCACCGCCAAACTTTTTGCGATAGTTTGACGCATCGCCCGCGGCGTGGTGCTAGCATGAGCAACCGACGCTGCTAGTCACGCTCATTCGAATCCTCTTTGCCAAATCGGGACGCCCTGATGGACGCTGATCCGTGGTGCTACTTCAACGGAATTGATGGCGCTTCAGGTGCCTACCTGACGCCCCCGCTGTCGACCGATCAATTGGCGGCGATGGCGCGGGGCGAGCAGATCGACCCGCAATTGCAGCGGGATCTCGCGACCCGCTGCCACGAAGCCGCTCGCGAAGTCTTCGGCGCGGCTGCGGGAATCGACACCTCCGATCTGTCGGAAACCGGTTGGGGCGTGATCTTCGCGCACGACGTCGACCCGGCGATCCGCGAGGCGATCGGCGAGTTGCTCGCGTTTCGCCGCGGGCAAGCGACGCTCAAAAAGGAGGGGCGGTATCGCGAATTCTCCGGTGCCGATGGGTTTCGTCCGAACGAATCGGCACGCAAGTTTCTCGGCCGTCACGGAGTCGATGCATCCCAGCCGGCCGACCCTGACCGTGGCGTTCCTTACTATCTGCTGCTCGTCGGTTCGCCGACTCAGATCCCCTTTCGCTTCCAATATCAGCTCGATGTTCAATATGCCGTCGGCCGGATCGCCTTCGATACGCTTGAGGAATACACCAGCTACGCCCGCAGCCTGATCGCGGCCGAGCAACGTCAGGTACGACTGCCGCGCCGCGCGGTCCTGTTCGGTGTTCAGAACCCGGGTGATCGCGCGACCAACCTCAGCAGTTCGCAGCTGGTCGGCCCGCTGGCCCGACAATTGCCGGAAAAATTGAGCGAGTATTCCCTGCCGTCGTGGGCGATCGAATCGGTCGTGGCGGAGCAGGCGACGAAGGGACGTTTGGCCGAGGTCCTGGGCGGGGACGACACGCCGAGCTTGTTGTTCACCGCCAGTCACGGGATGGGCTTTCCGCTGGGTGATGCTCGGCAACTGCCGCACCAAGGCGCGCTGCTCTGCCAGGATTGGCCCGGCCCTCAAGCTTGGCGCGGCCCGATCCCGCACGATCACTACTTCGCGGCGGAGGACGTCTCCTCCGACGCCTCCCTAGCCGGACTGATCGCGTTCCACTTCGCCTGCTACGGCGCCGGGACGCCCGAGCGGGATGACTTTTCAAAACAGGCTTATTCCAGTCCCACGCCGATCGCCCCTCACGCTTTCCTGTCGCAGCTCCCCTGCCGAATGCTCGGGCACCCTCGAGGCGGCGCTTTGGCTGTCATCGGGCATGTCGAGCGGGCGTGGGGCTATTCGTTCAGCTGGAGCCGCTTGGCCAGCCAGACGCAATCTTTCGAATCGGCGCTGATCCAACTGATGCGTGGCGAACGGATCGGCACGGCACTCGATTTCTTCAACGGTCGCTACGCGGCGCTGGCCACCGAGTTGTCGGGCTACCTGGAGGATCTCGATTTCGGCGCCCAACTTGATGCCCCCTACTTGGCTAGCATCTGGACCGCGCACAACGACGCCCGCAGCTACGTGGTGCTCGGCGACCCCGCGGCCCGCTTGCCGTTGCTCGAAGACGACGAAACCGCGGCGCGACCGGCACTGACCACCGCCGCTCGTCCCTTGGCCACGCTGGTGTCCGAGCCTGCTGTCGGAGTGCCCGCCGCGTCGGAACCGACACCCGCCGTAACCCCGGCCGCAAACAGCCCGGCCAACTTCGACGCTGCGGCGCAGGATCCCGCGGCAAAAGACGCCCCACCCGCGACTCCCGTCCACTCCGAACCGAGCGAGCAGACGATGAACCGACCCGACGACGATATCGATTGGCTGCGGCAGATCAGCGATACCGAAACGCGGTTCTCCAGTCGTGAAACGGAGGCCCCCAGCTTCAGCACCCGCGGCATGCCCGATAACGCGTCCCCCTTGGTCCAGAAGAACGACCCGGATCGGATTCGCCTCCGTTTGCAGCAATTCGGAATCCCCGATCTCGACCTGGACGAACTGCTGAGCCCCGTACCGTCGTTCCGGCCGCTGGGTGACGCCCGTCCGCGCGGCCTCAGTGGAGCGGCGCCGGAAACGGAGGATTGGTTGGAGCGGGTGCTGGGCAGCAACGACATGGTCGACGCGCCGCACTTCCTCGAAGCGGGGGCGCGGGCCGCCCGACCGATCGCCAGGATCCACATCCGCGCCGCCTCCGGTGCCGACCGGGGATTCGGGACCGGTTTTCTGATCTCGCCCCGCCTGTTGCTGACGAACAATCATGTGCTGAAAGATATCGCCGCGAGCACCGCGAGCCTCGCGCAGTTCAACTACCACCGACCGCTCGGAGGCACGGTCCAACCCGAGCTGACCTTCGCGCTGCGGCCGCAAGAGTTTTTTCTCACCGACGCTCGGCTCGACTTCACCGTCGTTGCCATCGAGCCGCTCGCGGCCGACGGTTCGCCGCTGAGCGAATTCGGCTGGATCCCGATCTTCGCAGGCGACGAACCCATCTTGATCGAAGAGCGGGTCAACATCATTCAGCATCCGGGCGGACGCACCAAGCAAGTCGCCCTCCGTGACAACGTCGTCACCGATATCCTGGACGATTTCATCCACTACGAGGCCGATACCGAACCGGGCTCATCCGGGGCGCCGGTGTTCAACGACCAGTGGCAATTGGTGGCGCTGCATCACAGCGGCGTCCCGCGAAAGAATTCGGCCGGCCAAATCCTGACCCGTGACGGTGGCATTTGGAGCCGCGAAATGGGTGAACAGCGGATCGACTGGATCGCGAATGAAGGGGTTCGAATCAGTCGGATCCTCGCGTTCGTCCGCGCCGCGTCGCTCGATTCCGCCGTCGCCCAGCGGCTGCGCGACCAATTGGTCCAGTCGATCGTTCCGACCGGAACCGCGTTGCCGTCCAATCCGATCGGGCTGTACACGCCGCCCGCCGCGAGGCCCACGCCCAACCCCGCTGACAAACCCGCCAACCAAGCGAGCGGCGAGGTCGGCAGGCAGTCGACGGTCACGATCGGCCCGGCCGAAGCGGGGGCGACGTTGTCCCTGCAAACCGCGACGCTGGCTTCAGGCGAATCGCAAACGATCTCCATTCCGCTCACGATCACGCTGTCATTGGGCGGCGTTGCTGCCGCCGCGCCGCCCCCAGCCTCGCTGGTCAGCGAAAGTGCTTCCGGCACTGACCTGAGTTATCACCTGCTCGCCTTTGACGCGGCCGGTAAGGAACGCTCCGACCAGCCAGGAGGGCTGACCAGCAAGCAGATCCTCAGCGAACTGCAAAGCCAGCCGATCACCGACGTCGTGCTGTTCAGTCACGGCTGGCGCGGCGACGTACGTGCGGCGCGCGAGCAGTATCAGGGCTGGCTAAAGGCGATGGCAGGCTGCGAAGCCGATCTCCGCGCGATCCGTCAACAACGCCCCGGCTTCCGACCGCTGTTGATCGGGATTCACTGGCCGAGCGAACCTTGGGGCGACGAGCAGCTCGGCGCGAGCCCCTCGTTCGGGATCGAGGCCGCCGCGACAACCGCTCGGCTGGTCGATGACTATGCCGAATCGCTGGGGGACACGCCGCGGGTCCGCGCGGCGATCGGGAACGTGTTGGCCGCGGTCGAGCGGGACTCGGTTGCCTCGGCCTACGGACCGGACCACCTTCCCGACGACCTGCTGGCGGCCTATCGAGAACTCGATGCCGCTGTAGCGCTTCCCAAGTCCGGGATCGCGGGGGCTCCCGGCGCCGATTGGGACGCCTTCGATCCTGATGGGATCTATCAGACCTTCCGCGATCATCCGGTCGAGACGGATGCGGTCGCCTTCGGACTCGGTTCCAGGATTCGCGACTCGTTGCTGGCCCCGCTCCGGATGATGTCGTTCTGGAAGATGAAGGATCGGGCGCGACTGATCGGCGAACAGGCGATTCACCCTTTCTTGGCGGCGATGCAACGGGCGGTCGGGACGCGGGACGTTCGCTTTCATTTGGCGGGGCATAGCTTCGGCTGCATCGTGACCTCCGCCGCCATCGCCGGCGCCCCAGGCTCGGTCCCGTTGCCCCGACCGGTCGATTCGTTGTCGTTGCTGCAAGGCGCGCTGTCGCTGTGGGGCTATTGCAGCAACATCCCGCATGCCGACGGCAAGTCTGGCTATTTTCACCGGTTGATCGCGCAAGGTTTGGTCCGTGGCCCGATCGTGACTTCGCAATCCGAGCACGACACGGCCGTCGGCACGTTGTATCCCCGCGCCGCCCAAGTCGCCGGGCAGATCGAGTTCGCCCCCGAAACGCCGCCGAAGTACGGTGCCATCGGGACCTTCGGCATCCGCGGCCCCGGCCTGCGGGTGGTGGACCTGACGATGTTGCCCGCCAACCAAGACTATCCCTTGCTCGCCGGCCAAGTCCACAACGTCGATGGNNTTAGCTAGACTTTAAACGAAAACTGGTCTGACCCTTGTCCTCCTACCGCAGGCCGCCACCGATGAATCGCCCACTTTTCATCCATCCGCTTGTCGTTACCGCCGCACTGAGTCTGCTCTGTTCAGGGTCAGCCTGGGCGCAGCCGACGAGCACGCTGGTCTACACCAATCGGGTCGGCGACCACGAGAACCGCTTCGTGATCGGTCCGGCCGATACGGTTTCCGGCGGTCGCTACCGGTTGTTGCCCGGTGAAGCGATCCAGTTCGACCGACTGACCTACGAACGCGACGTCGAGTTTCGCGATGGGCGTGACAATGCCCCAACAATCGTCCGCGGTTGGGTCTACAAGGGGACGGACAAGACGGAGAACTCCTGGCGGGTCATCTTCGGCAAAGAGCCCAACACGATCGCTGGGACCTACCCCGTCTACTACACCCATGACGCCGGACCGAACTTCAAACGCTGGTTGCTCCCCGGCGGTACGCGCCGCGCCGAGGGGACGTTGACCGACCAAATTCAGGCCGTCCTGTGGGCCAATCAACTCGATGCAGATCGGCTCGGTTTGGAACCCTTCGACGAACAAAAACAAAGCCCCATTTCCGTCACGCTCGCCTGGCGGGCGATCGAGGAGGAACTGGATGCGCTATTGAATCGTTACGGCACGAGACTGTTCAGCCAGTCGTTGCTCCGCGGTCCCGACGGCAGACTGCACATGAACGTTCGGCTCGAAGGGGACAACGCTGTCGAAGTAGCCGACGCCCTGGGGATTCGCAACAACGTGGAACTTGACGTTGCGATTCGGCTCGAATCCCGCATGATTCTGGCGAAGCAATTGGCACCGCAATACCGCACGAACGGTCGCGTGGACTTACAAAAAGTTCAGCGTCTGTTGACCGAGTTGATCCGCGGGCGGTCCG
Source organism: Planctomycetaceae bacterium UBA6172 (assembly GCA_002422955.1). Classification (GTDB taxonomy): domain Bacteria; phylum Planctomycetota; class Planctomycetia; order Pirellulales; family Pirellulaceae; genus UBA6163. Next base: position 3,341 of record DITY01000063.1, on the reverse strand, counting down.
AACCGCTGCAGGCTTACAACTTCAGCGGTCAGTCGCGAATGCAGACGAACGGTTGTGAGGCGACCTCCACTCCCTGGCAACTGCTGACCTGCGGCGACGAGTATTGCCAGTTTTGGCGGATCCGATTCGGTTTCCTCATCGAACGGAAAGACGCGGCGGAGCAGTATAAACTCACGACCGAATTCGACATTGGCGAATGCCGGGCCGATGAGCGGCAATTCGGGACCAGCAAAGTGATTTGGAAAACCACCTCCAAAGACGCCTCCGAGTTCGCCGACCTCTCGTCGACCGCCGCCTCCGAGGCCAGTCAGACCGTAGCCCGCGAGGCCAGCGTTCAGATCGTCAGTTCGATCGCCCCCGGCTACTCCGTTTACGATCCCCTGGCGACGTTCTCCTTGAAGCAAATCTTCGACCAGGCGTTTGCTGACTATGTGGCCGCTATCGTGACCCCGTGAATCATTCCGCCCACGATGCGGCGAGCCGGCTCAGCGATCCGCGACCGAATCCGGCAAGCTCGGCTGATCGACCCGTAGCCGGCCACTGGCATCCAGACTCGTACCGCTCGCGCGGCGGATGTCGAGGTCGTTGTCGGCGGAAAAGTCCCAGACGGAAGCCTCATCGCCATCCGACAGGGTGATGAATCGATTCTGCCCCGGCAGGAACCGTGCGTACTTGACGGCTTGAGGATGACGGCAGACCAACAGCAGGTCACCGTTGTCGGCGTCCCACAATCGGGCGGTCTGATCATCGCCGCAGGAAACGATCCAGCGTTCATCGGGTGAGAACTGCACGGCCGATTCGTAGCGACCGATCCGCCCATGGATCAGGCTGGTGATCGGCGTGCGATCCGCCAGCGACGACAGCCGCAGCTCGGTTTCTGACCAAGTGAGCACCCGATCCCCGGCGATCCGCCCGCCCAGCGTGTTCCTGCCATGAAACGGCAGTTCGACTGCCTGCAGCCTCGCCGCGTCGATCAGCAGCACCCGCGACCGATCCCAGGCGATGCCCTGGTTGCCCTCCGCCGCGAAGCTCGCCCCAGGCTGGTCCTTCGATAGCTTCGCGTCAACAGCGGAGATGCTTCCCGCCTGCCACAACGCGAGCGTGCCGGACGAATCCCAGATCAACGCTCGCTGCCCGCCGCTGGAGAACCTGCCGCCACCGATCGAGAAACCCTCGGGAGCTTGGCGGGTGAACTCGATTGGGCTTTCCCCTTCGCCGAAGCCCACTCGGTAAATGCCCGAATCGGCGCACAGCAAAAGCTCATTTGGACCTCGGAAAACAGCATCGTCGAACCGTTTTGCCTCGAAGCGAGCGATGGGGCTGATCGCTTCCGCCGAAAGTCGCAGCAGTTGCGATTCGATCCCACGCCCCCGCCGAAACACCGCCAGCGCATGTCGCTGGTCGTTCGATAAGGTCAAGCGAACCAAGCCGGGGCCTGTCTCGAACACTTCCGGCTCGCCGGTCCGCGGGTACCGCCGCAGCTGACCGTTATCGCACCAGGCGAGCAGTTCGCCGGAAGACAGCCACTGGCAGCCGATCACCTGATGAGGGCTCAGCAACTCGCGCTCCGGCTCGGCGGGGTTGGCGAGCTGCGTCACGCGAATGCTACTCGGAAAATCGGCGACCGTCTCGGCCGGTCCCTGGCCCCAAGTGACGATCTGCTCGGCCGCATCGACATCGAAGCCCGCGATCGCCGGATGCTGGATTACGGTCGGGCCGTGCGGTCGCGACTCCCAGCGTTTGACGGTGCCACTCTCCAAGTCGCGAGTGAAAATCAGATCGCCCGATCCGGTCACTTCGTCGATCGGTTTGCCGTGGTGCAATCGCGCGACCAGGTTCCGAGGATACGGGTCGCCGAGATCCCAAATCATCGCGGTCCCGTCGCTGCCCCAGGTCGCCAACCGCGGCCCGGGCAGCATCGCGATCCCCGTGAGTGTCGGATGATCCAATTCGACGACTTTGCTGCCGTACGAAATCTCCCACAGCCGAACCGTTCCCAACCGATCCCAAGTAGCCAGTCGTTGGGTTGAGGGTTCCCGCTTGATCCCTTCCAGCAACTCGCTGCCGTGGTCGATCGTATGCAGCCGCGTGGGTGATTGCGGGTCGCTGAGGGACCAGACCTCGACCTGATTGCGGCGAGTGCTGACCAGCAGCGTTTCCGTCAGCGGATCAAAATCGACTTCGCTGATCTCGGCATCGCAAGTGAAGGAAACCTTCGTATCTGGCTGTCGCACGTCGATCAGGTCGATCTGCATCGAGTCGCCCCAGCCCGCTAACCGCTCTTCCTGCAAGAATCTCGCCCCTCGCAGACTTTCCGATCCCAAGGAATCCTGCATGCCACGGACCGGGTCAGTCGTGGGATCACCCAAATTCACCAGCAGGCTATCCCGCTCGGTGAACGCGAACAGCCGTGACCCTGAGGGGCTGAAGACCATCTGGTTGGCGAACAGGTCCCCCGAGAGCTTCCAGTCTTGTCCTGCGAGTGGCTCTCCGGTTTCGGGGTTCCAACACCGGATCGTGCCATCGTAGGCCCAGCTGACGACCCGGTCGGCGGATAGGCATTTCACCCCCAAGACCGAGGGGTGCGTCATCGTTTTGGGGGAGGCAGCGGGGTTGCCCAGGTCCCAACTGCGGATCGAGCCGTTCGAATCCCAAGCCACCGCGCGGCGGTCTTCGGGCGTCAACACCACTCCGAACACCCGAGCATCTGGATGCCGCATCATGGGTGTAGTTCGTTCGCCCGCATCGCCCCAGATCTGAAGTCCCTCTTGGCCCCAAGTCAGCGTCGCTGTGCCGTTCCGTAGCGGCAAGGAGCCGGATGCCTTGTCGTGGCGGAGCGTGGCCGACAGCCCGATCGGTCGGATCAAATGGCGGGCGGCATTCCGCAATTGCGATGCTTTCGCGGCGTCGTCCACATTGTCGGCCGCCGTCATGAAGTGATGCGCCGCCGTGACGACATCGTTTCGCTCCCGCGCGGCGATCGCGCTGATGGTGCTCATCCGCACCAGCTTTTCTTTAACGTCGCGGCGGGCCGAGCGAACGACAAAAAATCCGATCGCCGTCCCGATCAAGAGCAAGCAGAAGATCGCCGCGGTCGCGGTCGACAGCCGCGCGATCTGCTTCAAGCGATTCGTCTCCCGCATCCGCTCCGCTTGTTCGGCCGCTTGGCATTGCCGGACGAACCGCTCCTCTTCCGCAGTCAACTTTGGCGGCTTCGCGGCTACCAGTTCCAGCGCCGCGGCGAGGTTCACGCCACGAAGGGACAGATTCTCCGTCAGCGGATGGCGTTGGTAGTTCGCCTGGCCGCGACGGATCTGCTCCACCATCTGGCTGTCGACCCG
>DITY01000183.1 GCA_002422955.1 Planctomycetaceae bacterium UBA6172 | reverse complement strand
ACGTTCAAGGATCGCGAGATCCTGTTGCGATTCCCGCATCTGCTGATCGAAGGGATGATCCTGGGCGGGTTGGTCGTCGGTGCCGAACGGGGTTGGATCTATGTCCGGCACGAGTATCCGGAGCAGATCGAACGTCTGCGGCAGGAAATTCGCCACGCCCGCGGCCTGGGGATGCTCGGCGATGACATCCTCGGTTCGGGGCACAGCTTCGAGCTCGAAGTCTACGTCAGCCCGGGAGGTTACATCTGCGGCGAGCAGACGGCGCTGATCGAAGCGATGGAAGACAAACGCGCCGAACCGCGAAACCGGCCTCCGGAACTGATGACCAACGGTTATCTCAACCAGCCCACGCTGTTGAACAACGTCGAAACCTTCGCTTGGGTTCCGGCGATCATGGACCGTTCGCGCGGCCAGTGGTTTCGCGACCAGGGCTACAAGACCGGTCCGTTCGATCTGGTGGGACAAGCCGAGCGGGTTCGTGGCCGGAGGCTGTTCTCGATCAGCGGCGATGTCGCGCGACCGGGGGTCTATGAAGTCCCCACCGGGATCACGCTCGGCGAGCTGATCGACCGTTTCGCAGGCGGGATGCGGGGCGGGGTCGAACTGGCCGCGGTGGCGTTGTCGGGACCCTCGGGAGGCCTGTGGCCAGCGAAAATCCCGGCGGAGGGTTTCAGCCGCTCGTTCGCCAAAACGCTAACCGGCGGCGGCATCTCGACCGTCAGCGTTCGCGACTTGCCGCTCGATATCAACGTGGCCCGCGCGATGGGCTTCATGTTGGGCGCGGGGCTTGTCGTTTACGGTGCGTCGTCCGACATCGTCTCCGAGGCGCTCGCTTGCAGCCGTTTCTTCCGCAACGAGTCGTGCGGCAAATGCGTCCCCTGCCGCATCGGCTCCGAGAAAATCACATCGCTGGTGACGCAGGTGCAGGACGGCAAGATCCGATCGAGCGATTTGCCGGTGCTCCGGGAGACGGTCGCGGAACTGGGTGACGTGATGGAAGCCACCAGCATCTGCGGCCTCGGCCAAGTCGCCAGCAATCCGGCTCGAACTTTATTTCGCTTCTTTCCGCATCTGGTCGCGGCGCGTTGCCAGCCGCCGGACCGCCCCACCGCCGATGAACGCGGTACCGAAAACGTCTCCGGAGCCACCTGATGGACAACGAAGGGCTCGATCGCCTGCGAACGCTCGCCAGCCAGACCATCGACTTTGCCGCCGGTTTCGAGGAACCGGCCAAGCCGTTCGATGACGAAGGTCTGTTCGCCCGTGACATTGACGGTCGCTTGGTTCGAGTCAATCGCGCGTCCGCCGCCGATTTCGATGCCGATATCCGGCTGACGATCGATGGCCGCGAGGTGACGATCAAGAAGGCGTTGCCGCTGCGCGATTCGCAAGGGGTGGTCCGCCGTGACGACGAGGGGAATGCGATCCCCCGCCCGGCCACCATTTACGACGCGGCGGCCGAGGCGTTCGTGCAGAGCGCCGGCGACTTCAACCCCATCCCGACGCTGTGTCATCGCGAACACATGGCCCCGGTCGGTGTCTGCCGCGTTTGCATGGTCGAAGCGGTCGAGGAGACCCGTCGAGGGAGACGCAGCAAGCTCGTCCCGGCCTGCGTCCAGCAGGTCACCGACGGGATGATCGTCCACACCATCCAAAGTCAGGCCGACCCCGCCGCCGCGGCGCGGGTCAAACGCGCCGCCGGACTGCTGACCGAATTGCTGGTCGCCGATCACCTGCCGGGAGGCGGGGCCACCAGCAAAGCGTCGGGCCATGGCGGTTCGGGCGACGGAGGAGCAGACGCTGCCCCGGTGGCCGAAAAGCCGCTCTTTGGCAACGAATTGGCCGCCTTGGCGAACCGTTTGGAGATCACTCACAGCCGCTTCGCAACGAGCCAGAAGACGATCGTGCGGCGCCCGGGAGCGAAACCGTCTATCCCCTCGCGGCTCGATAATTCCAGTCGCATGGTGCTGGTCGATCCCGATCAGTGCATCCTCTGCTCGCGCTGCACGCGAGGCTGCAACCAGATCAAGGAAAATCATGTCATCGGCAAGTTCGGCAAAGGTTTCGACAGCCACATCGGCTTCGACCTCGACGACCCGATGGGAGAGAGTTCCTGCGTCTCCTGCGGCGAGTGCGTGATCTCCTGCCCCACCGGGGCCTTGGAGTTTCAGCCGGCGTATTTGGCCCTGAATCGGCAAGACGACGGCACCCCGCCAGTCGACATTCGCGAGCTGATGGCGATCCCGTTGTTCGCCGGCTTGCCGCCGAAGTTCATCCAGTTCAATCAGAGTTCGTTTCACCTCCGCCACCTGACCCCGGGCGAAGTGCTCTGCCGCGAGGGGGAACACGGCACCACGGCCTTCGTCATCGTCAGCGGTCGGTTCGAAGGGAGCATCAAATCTCAAGCTGCGGCGCAACCCCAGCGATCGGCTTCGCCTTGGCGACGACTGCTCGGGTGGGCGACGCCCGCGGGCGAAGCGTCCACCGCCACCGCTCGCGTCAACGACCTGCACGGCGTGCACGTCGAGGAAGGGAATCGATTCGAGATCACTCCCGACGACATCATCTTGGGAGAGATGGCCTGCTTGAACAATTATCCCCGCTCGGCCACGGTTGTCGCCAAGGAGCCGGCGACGGTCGTCGAAATCCGCCGCAACGTCCTGTACATGATCCAGCGGAACGAGGTTTGTCGCGAGTTCCTCGATCGCGTCTATCGCAATCGACGGCTCCGCGGGCAGATCAAGTCGTTACCGATCTTCGAAGGCCTCGGCGATGCCGAGCGTGACCAGGCAACCGAGTTCCTGACCGATCGCGTCGGGCTGATCTCGGTCGACCCCGGCCAAACGATCTTCAGGCAGGGCGAAATCGCCGACGCGCTGTACATCAACCGCTTGGGGTTTGTCAAATTGTCCCAGCAGTACGGTGCCTCGGAGCGGGTTCTCGGCTACGTCTCGCCAGGGAACTACTTTGGCGAAATCGGCCTGCTGACCAAGCTGTTCGGCGTGGAATCGCTGACCGGTGATCAGTCCTCGCAAATCCTTTCCGGTCGCCGTACCGCGTCCTTCTCGGCCCTCGATCACGTCGAGTTGATCCGCATCCGGGCCAGCGATTTCGAAGAGCTGATCCAGCGGTTCCCCCGGATCGCGGAACCGCTGATCGCCACGGCGCAGCGAATCCTGAAGCAAGAACGCGTCACCGGCAAGCAACTCGACAGCGAGGAGACAGACGAGTTCCTGGACCAGGGATTGTTCCTGAGCCAAAGCTTGCTGGTGCTCGATCTGGAGAAATGCACCCGCTGCGACGAGTGCACGAAGGCCTGCGCCGACACGCACCAAGGCGTCACCCGATTGGTCCGCGAGGGCTTGCGGTTCGATCGCTTTTTGGTCGCCAGCAGTTGCCGATCGTGTATGGACCCCTACTGCTTGGTCGGCTGCCCCGTCGACGCGATCCACCGCAACGGTAAGTCGCTCGAGATCCGCATCGAGGATTACTGCATCGGCTGTGGTCTCTGCGCGCAGAATTGCCCCTACGGCAACATCAACATGCACGGCTTTGCCAAAACGGAAGTCGATCCGCAAACCGGCAAGTTGCAGGAGGTCTACGAACTCCGCGACGACCGGGCGATTCCCGTAATCCAGCAGAAGGCAACGACCTGTGACCTGTGCCGCAGCATCGACGGCAAACCGAGTTGCGTGTATGCCTGTCCGCACGACGCGGCGCACCGAATGAGCGGCGAGCAGTTGCTCAAAATCGTCGCACGGGACGGCAAGGCTCGGTTGGGCTGAGCCGACGAAGGGCGCCGCTGAGATGGGGCCCGCGATTCAACCGCGGCGGCCCAGGTCGCGCGGGCGGGCCGAAGCCTTCCGCCTCGTGCTGCGAATCATTCTCCGTCGTGAAACCAGCCGGGCAGCGACGGTTCGACATGTCCGTCGGTCTGATAGACGCCTTCGCCGCCTTGCGATTTGCCATCCGTCCAGCCCAACCAAATCCGGCGGAAGGGCAACCGCCCCCGATAGTCCATCCCCCAGACCCCCTCGCTGGCACGGGGCTGGCGTCCGCCAAACGCCGCGCCGCCCCCGACGTATCCGAAGGCATGCCGTTTCGTGACCGAAGTTTGGGCGAAGCGACGAGTCTGATTCGGCCACCCGGCCCGCTCCGGTGCATGCATGCCGTAGCGATGGGGCGGGCAGTCGCCGCGATTGATATCCCCCGGCTTCTCATGCCGAGGTTTTTGCGGCTTACCCGGATCGCGACTAATTCCGTGCTTACCGCTGACCCCGTGATGACCATGTGCCCCGTGATGACCATGTGCACCGTGATGGATGTGATCCTCGTGATGGCTATGGTCCCCACCGATGTCGCTCGGCCAAAACAGCTCCCCCTCGAAATCGGATTCGGTTGCGAGGCCTGACTCCGGAATCCAACTCGGTTCGAAAATCATGTCGCCCGGTTCGGGGTCGGGCGTCTCCAGAAAGCCGAATTGCCCGCTCGGTACGGACGTCGACTCCTCGCCGCGGGCCAACCCCAGGCCACACCCGAGGACCGCGACGAACGCGAGCGAGAATCGGAGCGACGTCAGATCAATCGAAGCAACACAGCACATCGCAAGGCCCCCGAACCATGAACACGACCGCCAGCGGAGCCGCCGCGAAGCCCGCGCGACGTTCCGCTACCGCGGAAAACTTATCGGCCCCACGTGGTTCGACGGGTCAACCTGTCCCACCGATTGCCGACGGTTTTCGCGAATTCGTCGCGGAATTTACGGGCCACGCTCGGCTCAGGGCCGACTCGACGGATGACGCCAGCGGCCCTTCACCTCTTCCGCGACTCGCTCGGCACGGGCGACTCGCTCTACTTGAGCAACGGACCTCGGTTGAACTTCTGGAACGGCAACCGGACGCCGCCGACGAAGAACTGGTCCGAGCGAATTTCCGTCGGGGGTGTGAATCCCACCTGCCCGCCCGAAGTCACCACGTCGTCTTGGTCTTTGCCGTCGCCGGTAACACCCAGACCGCCGAGGAACACCACTCCATCTCCCTCGCGGCGATAGATCGGCGTTCCGCCGGGGAAGAACACCACGCCGTTTTGATTCGCGAGCGGCTGCGAGACACCCGTACCGAAGATCACCACGTCGGCATCCCCCGGATCGCGGAAGTTTCGCGACGGCACGAACGCATCGAACAGGTTCGCGCTGCGGCTGGTGGGGGACGCGTAGACGTCGATCGGCAGCGGATCGCCGATATTCTCGGCGGTGTAGGGATTGATCCCTGGCATCCGCAGCCCGTTGAACGGACCGATCAAGTTGCAGAGCTGGGCGCTCTGTTCACAAATCGGCGTCTCCGGCGCCAATTCAATCCGCTTCTTGGGCAACTCCACCCCCGTCGGGTACCGCGGGGCGGACAGGAAACGGAAGGTTCGGCCGGTGACCGCCGTCCCTAGCGGTAACGAATCACCCTGATCGAAACTGCCGTCCTCGTTGAAGTCGACCCGGTCGATCGGTTGCAGGGCGGTGGGGTCGGAGTAATACGCGGTGTTGCGGGCCTTGGCAACGGCCACGTCAAACGCCTCGACCGCGCCGTCCGGCATGCGGAACAGGCCCAGCAGATTGCCCGACGTGTCGCTGACCGTGAAGACCATTTCGGTCGGGGCGCCGGGAAGGAACTTCTTGTTCAGCCGGATCGCCGAACGTGTATTCTCAGCCTGCGCGATCCCATTCACGATCATCGTTTCGACCTCGGCGGCGGTCAAACCGCCCGGCACGGGCGAGTCATGCGGGGCCACCAACCAACCCTCCGGGACGGCTAGCCCAGCGACGTGCAGCACGCCGCCCGGCGTGACGGGGACATCGCTGCCGCTGGTCGCGGCGGCACCGATATTTTTCCTGGCCAGCTTCAGCAGCTGGTTGATCCCGGGTGCCCGTTGCTTGCGAGTCGGAGTGGGCCCGAAAATTTCCAACGTGATGCCGACCAAGTCGATCCGGCCGTTGAGCGCGACGAAATTGGGGAGGGAAGGCAACTTAGCGTTGAGGTCTTTGATGTTTCGCCGGAATGCCGACCGGCCGGCGATGCCGTTGCCGGCCGAGGCGACCAACGCCATGTACTCCGCTTCCAAGACCTTGGGGGCATTGGTCCGCTCCGATTCCGACTGGCCGATTCCCGGCACGAAGCCCTGTTCGTGAGTCGCGAAACCGTCATCCCCGGGAAAAAAGACTCCGATCGCCCCGACCAAGTTCACCGCGCCACCGGCGAGCTGTTTGTACAGCGGCACCCCACCGGGCAGCACGCCAAAGCCCCGACTCCGGCTGCTCATCGAGGTCTCGGTGACGATCCCATACGATTCCGGCCAGGTCGTCAGGTACGGTTTCGCGAGCTCGGGGACCGCGTCCAAGTTGATGTTGAAGCGACTCTCGAGCTCGAAATCGTCTCCGGTCCCCAGCACGCCATCGGCGCCCGCATGGAACTTGCTGTCACGGATCTGCCGTTCGATCCCCAGCACGTCGACCTGTGGCGTGCGTTTCACCTCCGGCGGGAAATTGCCACCCACGCCGACCGTCGATACGAAGCCGGGACCCCGGTACCGGTCGTCGGCATTGTCCGGCGACGACTCGATCTCGCGCTGCGTCATCGTCGATTGGCTGATGAACCGCAGCGTGCGGCTGGTCAGCGGCGCCGAATTGTTGCTGAAGAAAGCCGCCGTACGCGCCTTCGCTACCGCCCCGTCGATGGCGAACGCCAACTTGGCGGCGTCGCCCTGGATGTCGGCGCTGACATCCGCCTCGACCCGCACGCCCAAAATTCGCCCGCCGCGGTCGACGACCACGATGATCGCGTCGGTCGATGGCGAAACCCGCGACGCACGGTCGAGCAGCGTCTTGACCTCGTCCGCAGTCATCAACCCGTCCGGAGCGGAATCGAGATCCGAGAACACGGCCTCGTAGGGCATCATCATCGGCAGAATCGCGGCTTCGGCTTCCGCCCCCAGGCTGGCCGCCCCAACATTGTCCGCTTCAAACCCGGCCACCTCGTTAGCCTTCTCGTCCTCGCCCGCCGGCCGCAGGTCCGCCACACTGGTGACGGGCGACAACCAGTCCTCGGTCTCCGTCAGCCAGTTCAGCACGCCCAACGCGTCGCTGGGGGTCACGCGACCATTGTTGTCAACATCGAGAAACGGGCCGTTGGCACCGGTCGTCCCCGTCAGCTCGATCGACGTTTTCCCTTCGCGAGCCAGCGTGTTGATCACCGCCAGCGCGTCCGACGGGGCGACCAGTCCATCTCCATTGACGTCGGCTGGCAGCGACAGATTGTGCCAACCCGCCATCAGATGCCGCGTTTCCAGCGTTTCGAGTCGGAGAGAGCGCTTTCGCTTGAGTGCCATCGAAAATCCTTGCCGAGTCTGATGTAGACATTTTGATTTTGTAATTCTCCGCATCTCATCGGCGGAAGACAAATCGACAATCTTCAAAAAATACCTGAACCGTTGCAATCAGGATAACCGAAACAAACGTTAGGCAGCGTCCGGTTCGACTTGCGCCGCTGGGATGAGAGGGTCGTTAATCCATTTCGCGGCTGAAACTGCATGGTCGCCTCAGACACCGTCACAATTCGACAACCGTGGGTGAGGGGCCAGCATTCCCCAGCCGTTTCTCGGCTAGCACTCCCAGCGAATTTCGTGGTGGGACGTCGACTCGCTCGACGGGTCGGTCTGCTCGCCCTCTGGGTCGGGCTCGGAACCTTCGCCCAGCCCTTGGTTGTCGCCGCCGAGGCGTCCTCGCCCCTGCTGCAAATGATCGAAGAGTCCGACGCGTCCTTACCTGATGGCCTGACCTTCTTGCCGGACCGCTCAACGGACGCCGCTTCGCCCCGTGGTGATGGTGGCGGCATTTCGTCCGAAAGCCGGTTCCAGGATCCCGATGACTGGGTCCGCCCTCGCGTGTTGCGCCCGATTCCGGGTGACTCCGAACGGCTGCCGCCCCCCGAAATGGTCGAGGATGACACCCGGTTGTTGTTCGCGCACCCGCGAGACATTCCGTTGGGATTCTCCGGACCTTCGGGCGTCCTCCGCACGGAGCGTCAGACGAGCAGCCATTTCGTCCCTACCGAAGACCGGTGGCGTCAGGGGACTCCCGAACAAGACCGCTACGGCAAAGGCCATCCGCCGCTCGACGATTACCCCGGGATCCAAGGGGCCTGGTGGGACCCGTACAACCAAAACGTGCTGAAAGGGGACTACCCGATCATCGGACAGCACACGTTCTTGAAGCTGACGCCCAAGAGTTTCAATTTGTTCGAGGGCATCCAAGTGCCCACGCCGACGACGCCGTTCGAAGCGACCCGCGATCCGGGCTCGACCGGTTTTTTTGGCGATCCCGACCAGTTTCTGCAACTCTCGTTCCATTCGCTCTCCATCGACCTGTTCCATGGCAACACGGTTTTTAAGCCGGCCGATTGGCGAGTGTTCCTTGATCTGACCTACAACACGAACTACTTGGCCGTCGAGGAACTGGGGGTCGTCAGCCCCAATGTTCGCGATGGCACGACCCGATTTCGTGATTTTCTCGCCCCCGAGCAATGGTTCGTCGAAACCAAATTGTTCGATACCAGCCCGTACTACGACTTCGTCTCGGCACGCGTCGGCAGCCAGCCGTTCGTGAGCGACTTTCGGGGGCTAATTTTCTCCGACATCAATCGCGGCGTGCGGCTGTTCGGCACCCGACACGCCAACCGTGACCAGTTCAACGTGCTGTGGTTCGATCAGACCGAGAAGGACACGAACAGCACCCTGAATCGGTTCGATGAGGACCGCCACCAGAACACCTGGATCGCGAACTACTACCGACAGGATTGGCTGCATCCTGGTTTCAACGGGATGCTGTCGTTCCACGCCAATCACGATCGACCCGACACCGAGTTCGATCGCAACGGGTTCCTCGTTCGCCCCGATCCGGTCGGGATTTTTCAGCCGCATGACATCAAGTCGTACTACCTCGGGGCGGCGACCAACGGACACATCGAGCGAATCAACATCAGCTCGGCGGCCTACTACGTGTTCGGCAAGGATGATCTCAATCCGTTGGCCGGCCGCGAGCAGGACATCAGCGCCTGGTTGGCGGCTTTGGAGCTCTCCTATGACCGAGACTGGGTGCGATTTCGCAGCTCCTACCTATACGCTTCGGGCGATAGCGACCCGAACGATAGCCGCGCCGAAGGGTTCGACTCGATCCTTCCCAACCCCAACTTCGCCGGTGCCGAGTTCAGTTACTTCGGTCGCCAAGCGATCCGCCTGTTCGGCATCGAATTGACGAATCGTCTGTCGCTGATCCCGAACATGCGAAACGGAAAGTTCCAGGCCCAGACCAACTTCGTGAACCCCGGACTGCACCTCTACAACCTCGGAATGGATGCCGATCTGACACCGAAATTGAAGCTGATCCACAACACCAACTTCCTGTGGTTCGACCAGACGGAGCCGCTCGAGACCTACTTGTTCACGGACAAGGTCAGCGATTTCATCGGTACGGACATCAGCATCGGCACCGAGTACCGACCGTTCTTGAACAACAACGTCCGCGTGCTGAGTGGCTTTGCGACGCTGATCAGCGGCGGCGGATTCGACAACCTGTTCCAACGATTCGGGCAAGAAGCCGGCAACCCGATCGCGGGTTTCCTGGAAGTCGCGCTGGAGTATTAGGCGGCAGGTGGGTATCGCCCCGGCGGAAGGCGCCATTGCACCCCCATGAGCCGCGATGCGCTCCGCGGGTTTGAATGCCACGCTACCGGCTGACGCCCTTGCCGCTCGTGTAAGGATCGCTGAACCGCGTCAACCCGCCGCCAGAATCCGTTGCAGCGTTTCGATGCTCTCGCGGGCCAGACGCTCGGAACCCGGTTCGTAGTCAAACACCTCGACGCTGACCCAGCCCTGGTAGCCGATCTCGCGGAGCGTGGCGATGATCGGGGTGAAATCGAGATCGCCCATCCCGGGGCCACGACGATTCGGATCGTTGGCGTGAAAATGGATCATCCAGTCGGCGTTCTGGCGGATCACCGTCGGGATGTCCTGCGGCTCGCTCGACATCGCCTTGACGTCCAAGTGCAAACCGAACGCGGGGCTCGGCAAGTGCGACTTCAGAATTCGGGCTTCCGCGGCCGTGTTCAGGAAATTGCCTTCCTGCGGGCCGAGCGGTTCCAGCGCGATCCGGACGTTGAGCCGTTCGAGCGATGCGGAGAGCGGCGCGAGCACTTCGGCGGCATTGGCGATCGCCGTCTCGGTGCTGACGCCCGGGTCACGGTTCCGTTGCAACGGGCTGCCCAGGACCATCACGGCGGGCTCGGTTTCCCCTTCGCAAAGATCGGCGCAGAGCTGGATCAGCTCTTCGAAATAGGCGGTCGTCCGCACTCGGGTCTCGCGGTCGAGCGTCGTCAGGTGGTAACCGGTGGTTTTGGCGAGCAGCCAGTGCAGGCCGATGATCTTCAGCCCCGCCGCCCGAACCGTCTCGCGATACGAGCGGCGTTGCTCGGGCGTGATCGACATCGCGTCGCTGCCCAGCATGAAGGGGGCGACTTCCCACCCGGTGTAGCCCAGCGATGCGGCGAGTTCGACGGCATGCTCCAGCGGCATGTCGCCGAACGTTTCGTTGCAAATGGCCAGACGCATCAGTTTCGCTCCGGTCACGCGGGGTCCCGCGTGCTTCGAGGATCGCTTAGGAAAAGAAACTATCGAGCCCGCTCGCTTCGAAGGCGGCCGGATAATGTTCGACCCGTTCCGGAGCCGAGTCTCCGCTAGGCCACCAGATGGCGACGACATCGAATCGGCAGCGGGCTTCGAGCAACCGCTGGCGTTTGAGATACCGCGCCGCGGCCCGCGTGATCCGGGCCTGCTTATCCGCGTCGACCCGCTCGGCCGGATGCCCGGGCTTGCGGGTCGCCAACGTTTTGACTTCGACAAAAATCACGGTCGACCGCGCCCGGTCAATCGCGATCAGATCGATCTCTCCGGCGAAATCGGATTCGCCGTGCGAGATGACCTGCAGACCAGACTTGCGGAGCAACCGTGCGGCGAATTGCTCGCCACGCACCCCGACCTTCGCCCGCGGGTCGATCGCCCCGTAACGCCACGATTCGTATTGTTCGCGGAGCCTTCGGAAACGCTGCCGCAGTCGTTCCGCGGGGCTGGTCATGCGACCGCGCCCGACTAGCTGGTGCGGCGTTCTTTCAGACGAACCGCCTTGCCGACGCGTTCGCGCAAGAAGTACAGCTTGGCGCGGCGGACGACACTGCTCCGCTTGACGTCGATCTTGGCGATTCGGGGGCTGTGGATCGGAAATTTACGCTCGACACCTTCGCCCGCCACGATCCGGCGAACGGTGAACATCTCGCGGGTGCCGGTGCCGCTTTTGGCGATGACAACGCCGGTGAAGATCTGAATCCGTTCCTTGTTGCCTTCCAGAATCTTGTTGTGCACGTCGACGGTATCGCCAACTTCGAATTGTGGTGGCTGTTCCTTCAGACTGGACTTCTCGACCAGGTCGATGATGTTGGTGTTCATCGTTATCTCTCAATCGTTAGTAGACGGACGGCGTGGTTGGCTGGAGGCCCCGACGGGACCGGTTTGCTGATGGCCCCGACGGGACCGGTTTGCTGATGGCCCCGGCGGGACCGGT
>DITY01000080.1 GCA_002422955.1 Planctomycetaceae bacterium UBA6172 | reverse complement strand
TCGACGTAATCGCCGAGCGCCAGCGGGATCACCACCCCATCGGCGACATACCGCGAATACTTGCCGGCGGTCTTCCCCATGGACTCCGCCCCGCCATACAGCGCCACCATCTCGCCCCGCTGCTGAGCCGTGTAGAACTCCATGTAATCGGCGTACGACAGGTTCTCGATCGGCTGGCTGAGGTAGTAGACCGAATTGAGGGTCAACTGCAGCGGATCACCCTTGGGACCGACGACCAGGTTGTAACTGACCGCCGAATTGCCGCGAAAGGCATCGGTGATGATCCCGTAGATGGCGAGCACCAGCACCACCAAGGCGACTCCCAGCGCGAGCGACAGCGTGGTCAGGATGCTCGAGACGGAACGGTATTGAAAATTACGCCAAGCGATCTGCAGCAGTGACATGGGCGATGACGAAGCTTGCGGTGAGTGGTCGGTGTGGGGAGGGAGCGATCGGCCGAGGCGAACTCAGCAGCGTTGAAGGGTCAGGAGACTCCGCCGGATACGACGTTCGCCAGGACCCGGTTGAGTGATTCGAGTTTTTCGACGCGATCGAACTGCGATGCCAATTCCATGCTGTGCGTGACCAACAACAGGGTGACGTTGTCCTCCCGGCAGCTGTCGCGGATCAAGCTGATCACCGTTTGGCTACTCGCGGGGTCGACGTTGGCGGTCGGTTCATCCGCCAACAGCAACCGTGGCTTGCTCGCCAAACTCCGCGCGATCGCCACGCGTTGTTGCTGCCCGACCGACAACTGACCGGGGCGATAGTGAGCCCGATCCGCCAGGCCGACCCGTTCCAATAACGCCTCGGCACGCTCCGGATCGTGCTTGCCAGCGGCGAATGACATGCCGAGCCGCACATTCTCCAAGGCCGTGAACCCGGCCAGCAGATTGAACGTCTGAAACACGTAGCCGGTGGTCCCGGCCCGAAACCGATCACGGCCCGATTCGCTCAGCCGAGTGATATCCGTGCCGTTGACGCGGATCGAGCCGCTGTCGGGCGTCAGCAACCCGGCGATCAGATGCAGCAGTGTCGTTTTGCCACCGCCGCTCTGGCCGATCAGCACGCACTGTTCCCCCGCCGCCAGGCTTAGCGACGGCACGTCGAGAATCGGCAATCGCCCGCCACCCGGTTGAGCGAACGATTTCTTCAGATCTTGAATTTCCAGCACAATCTTTCCCGAGGCGAAGCATCAAAAAGGGAACCGAGCGATCGGCAACCGCCGGAAGCGTCAGCGGCCAGCAATTCGGGGGCAGACACTCAGATTCAGGCGCCCGCTACCGGATGCCTTGACCTGCGTCGACGGTATCGGGCCGGCCGCTCACGGAAGTCGTGATGATTAAACTAGTCTAGCACTTTGCCGCTCCGCTCGACATGATCCTGCCGGGCCAGTCACGTCGCCGGAGGCCGACGCGATGAGCCGACCGTCCGCGGCTTACCCCCGGCCAACGCGATTCCTCGAACCCTGCAACCGCTGATTGCCCGTTGATGCTTTCCCTCCGTGAAACGGCCGCCAGCTTGGTCCGGTTGATCCGCTGGTCGCTCTTGGGCGGGTTCGTCGGCGTGGTCGTGGGGATCGGTTCGGCCTTGTTTTTGTTCGGACTTTACTGGGCGACCGCGACCCGCGAGTCGACGCCGTGGCTGCTCTGGCTGTTGCCCCTCGGGGGACTGGCGATCGGCTGGATGTATGACCGCTTCGGGCGCGATGTCGAACGGGGCACCAAGCTGCTACTCGACCGCATTCACGGCGCTGGCCCCCCCGTCCCCTGGACGATGGCACCGATGATCACGCTCGCCACGATCGGCACCCACCTGTTCGGCGGTTCGGCGGGGCGCGAGGGGACCGCCGTGCAGATGGGCGGCAGCCTGGCCGATTTGATCGCCCGGCTCACGAGGTTGAGCGACGAGGACCGCCGCTTGCTGTTGATCAGCGGGATCAGTGGCGGTTTTGGCGCGGTCTTCGGGACGCCGCTGGCCGGAACCGTGTTCGGCCTGGAGGTCCTCGCGGCCGGCCGAGTTCGCTACGAGGCGTTGGTCCCCTGCTTGGTTGCCAGCACGGTGGGCGACCTGGTCTGTCGCGCTTGCGGCATCGAGCATCACGTCTATCCTGCCGCGGCGATGCCCACCGAGTCAGCCCGCTGGTTGCTGTGGGTAGCCTTAGCCGGCGTCGCGTTCGGCCTGGCGAGCCTAGTGTTCGTCGAGCTGACCGATACGATCCAGAAACGCGTGGCCAATCGGGTGGTCACGCCCTGGCTCCGCCCGTTTTTCGGTGGGTTGGCGATCGTCGCGCTCACCTACCTCGTCGGGTCACGTGATTACTTGGGGCTCAGCCTGCCGCTGATCGATCGCGCCTTCACCGCGGGAGGCCTGTTTTTGGGAGCGTTCGCGCTGAAGATCCTGTTCACCGCCGTGACGCTGGGCACCGGCTTCAAAGGGGGTGAGGTCACGCCGCTGTTTTGCATCGGCGCGACCCTCGGTCACAGCTTCGCGATCCTGACGGGTCAACCGACCGCCGTCTTCGCCGCCTTGGGCTTCGTCGCCGTCTTCGCCGGCGCGGCGAAGACGCCACTGGCCTGCGCCCTGATGGGGATCGAGCTGTTCGGCGCCGAGTTGGCCATCCCGCTGATGATCGCCTGCGTCGTCAGCTACCTCGTCGCGGGGCCACGGGGCATTTATTCGGCCGAGTAATCAGATCGCGGCTGGGGCTCCAAGACGGACGCCACCGTTTCGACGTCGTGGTGGTGCGCAGCGTCTTCTCCGTCAGTTAGCGGACGGAGAGATTGCGTCTTCCGATCACCAACGCCGCGATCGCGGCGAGCAGGATCATCAACAACAGCAACTGCTGCAGGGTAAACGTTCGCATCGCTTAGGTTCGCAGCGCGGCAAAGTGTTCGACCACCGCATGGGCGAACGCCGGGTCGTTGATGTGATGAGGCAGTCGGATCAGGCGGCGATCGGCGGTCTGCTGGAGTGTCGCCTGCAACTCGTCAAATAGCGCCGCATCGGCCTCCGGGTCGTAGAACGGCTGGCCGATCGCGTCGAGCGCGGAGACGCCTCGTTCGGGGATCAGCAATCGCAGCGGCGAGACCGATCGGTTGAGCTTCGCGGTGATCCAACGGGCGATCTGGCGATTCTCTTCGGGCGTCGTTCGCATCAGCGTGACCTGCGCGTTGTGCGAATGCAGCTTGCGGGAACGAAATCGCTCGGGCACGGAATCACGCGACCCAAAGTTGACCATGTCGACCGCCCCCAAACTCAGCACCAGCGGCACGCGACTGGCGAGCAGGCGATCGAAACGTTCCGCGCCGGCCGGAAAGACGCCACCGACCACTTCATCCGCGACCTCTGTCGTGGTGATGTCGAGCACCCCCACGATCAAACCCGCTGCGACCAATCGCTCCATCGCCCGCCCCCCAGCGCCGGTGGCGTGAAACACCAAGCCGTCGTAGCCTTGCGCTTCCAGCAACTTCCGGACCGCGGTCACGCAGGGGGTGGTGACGCCGAACATCGTCATCCCCAGGGCGGGCTTGGCGGATGACCGAGCATCGGCATGCAGCACCATGCCGGCCATCGCGTGGGCGGCATTGGCGAGGATCTTTTCCGAAACCGCATTCAGACCGGCGA
Organism: Planctomycetaceae bacterium UBA6172; assembly: GCA_002422955.1. Lineage (GTDB taxonomy): Bacteria > Planctomycetota > Planctomycetia > Pirellulales > Pirellulaceae > UBA6163. The sequence continues at coordinate 5,041 of DITY01000080.1, read as the reverse complement.
TATCGACTACCGAATACATCAGCAGGATGTCGCAGCCATCGACGTAGGGCGCCGTGTTCCCACACGCAACGGTCGACACCATCAGCTTCGGCAAGCCGATCGGCAGGGCCCGCATCGCGGCGGTCACGAGCGCCGTCCCGCCGCTGCCTCCGATACCGAGCACCCCGGCAACCTTCCCCGCAGCCGCCTCGCCGAGCAAATAGGCTCGCAGGGCCTCCCCCATCGCGGTCACGGCGGTCCCCCGGTCCTCGGTCGCCAGCGGCTGCCCTTGCAGAATCGTTTCGCGGTTCACATCCGGCACGACGCTGGGCGGATCGAGCGTGCCGACGTCGACGGTGAGCACCCGCACGCCGGCCCGGCGCAAGCGGTCCGCGACGAACGCCAATTCGCTCCCTTTGGTGTCCATCGTGCCGACGGCGTAAACGGCCGCCGCGGCTGCGGACGTGGCCGGAATCGTGTTCATGGTGACACCGAGAGATAAGGATGATGGGCGGGACCACGCGACGCGCACCGGTCGATGTGGCCGCAGCCGCGCGGCGCTCGCCACGGCGACCAGCTTAACGAGCGGCTCAGCGTGGCAACAACCGGCGATACACTTCCAAGGCCTGCTCGAACTCGGCCAAACCCTCGGGGCTCAGCACCCCGCGATTCCGCTGAACCTCGGCTTCCATCAGCGCGATGAAATACTCGACCTGCTCGGCCCGCGGCCGAATCGGCTGATCGCCCAAGCGGAGGTGCCAGGGGGCGGTGTGCGCGAAGCGGCGGCGGCCATCGGGCTGCGGCTCGATACTCCGCACCGCCAACCACGAGGTCTCGTCGATCGTGATCGATTCGGTCGCTTTGCAACTCCAGGCCCCCTCCGCCGTTCGTTCAGGCCTCGGATTGAGGGTCCGCACGACCTCGCCATTGACCAGGATCTCGATCGCCGCGACCGGTGACGCGCTGACCGATTCGATCTCCACCTCCACGGTCGGCTTCGCCTTGGCGTCGAACACCAAATCCCGACCCGCATCCTGACCGTCGACTTGCACCATCAGCATCGGACCGGTGGTGACAAAACTGTTCCCGTCGCGCAAGCCCCGCAACCAGCGATCCGGATCGAGCGGTGCTCCGGTCTTCACATAAACCCGGCTATATCCCAGTGGCACCGGATGGACCCCCGAGGCGGTCCCGGCGGTGGGGGCCAGTCGAAAGCCGCAATTCAGCAGCGCGTAGTAGACCTCGAAACCGTAGTTCAACCACCCCCATTCGGTCAGCGTCTGAGGGCCAGCGGACTCGAACTCAGCCCAGGGTGGCAGCGGCTGGTTGACCTGGCCGAATCCGAATTGGGTCCGCCACACGCTGTTGTTGGACAGCTCGAACAGATCGACGCCGGCGACCGCGACCAACATCATCGACCAGGGCCAAGAATGCTTGTCGAGGTCGATCAACGCCCCTTCGTCGCGGGCTTGGCGGGCGATTCCGGCAACGGGCGGCGCGGTTTGGCTGAAGACCGATCGGTGATTCAGCAGGAACATCGCCCCCAAGGTGTGCGGTCGTCCGTTGACGCTGAAAATTTCATACTCCGTGTTGCGGGGAAAAATCAGGCATTCGTCATCCAACCGCAGCGGCATCGAGCCGACATCCTCGCGCGGGCCGAACGGGGAGGGCCCCTGGCTCCGCAGCGATGACGGCTTCAGGTCCGGCGGCTGGTCAGCGGCGATGGTCCAAAAGGTGACCGGAAAGGCGACGTTCAACTGCTCGGCCCGCATCACGTTCGGCAATTCCGATAGCCGCCGATGGACATGGGTTTCGCCGCTGTACCAACCCCGCCCGACCATGTCGATCCAGCGGACCAGCGGAAACGTCTGACGCTGCGGCTGATCGCCGACCGTCACCTCGGCCGTCAGCGGCAAGTACTCTTTGCCCCGCTCGATCCGAATCGTGTAGCTCCCCGGCCGCAATTCGGCGCGGAATCCGTCGGCCGAAATCGTCGTGTGCCGCTCGACCGAACCGGCCATCGGCACCCACTGCTCCTGGTAGGCGATCGCGGAGCCACTGCCCGCGCCGCTCGCGACGAACCACGCCTTCCCGGCGGCGTCCTCCACATAGACCCGCGCGGGGATCGGCTGCCGCGTGACGGAATCGATGACCTCGCCGATCAATTCGCCCCCGTCCACCTGCCGGCTGATCACAAGCAACACCGCAACCGCAAGGCCACGCGCAGGGATCGAGCGCATCTTCACGTCTCCGCCACAGGGGATGAGGATCTTTTAATATGTTCGGCAAGTTGCGGGTTGCTACTCGCCTACGGCTTACAGGAAGCTTTGACGAGGATGAGAAACTTTAAAAATGTTCAGCAGGTTGGGAGGGCTACTCGTCTGCGGCTTCCGCGCCGCTCCGACTAGGATAAGGAACTACAGAATGTTTAGCGGGTTGCGAGGGGCTTCCATCGTCCCACGCGTGACACCGACTCGGTTGGCGGCACTCAGCATCCGCCACACCTGCCCGCCACCGGTCCGTCCCGCGATCAGGTCTTGATAGGCCGCGACTGTCTTTTGCAACGCCTCGGCGTCCTCTTCGAGCAACTCGATCCGGATCGCACCGATGCCGCGGCGAGCCAGTTCGGCGTAGGCTTCGGCGCCGCTTTGGGGCACGGCGTTGTAGAGCGTGTTGCGACAAGCGACATCGGCCTGCAGCGGGTGCTCCATCCCGACACGATCGCGCAACCGCACCTCATGCCGGTCGCAGGGACGCCCGCAATTGGTCTTGTTCGTCCCGGGCGAAAGGACCGAGCAGAACACGCAGTGCTCCATGTGGAACATCGGCATGTGCTGATGCAGCACGACTTCCAGCTGGTGGGCCGGCATGGCGTCGACGAGCTCGGTCAATTGGTCGCGATTCAAGTCGTAGGAGGCGGTCACTTGTTCGCAGCCACGCCTCAGCAACCAGTCCGCGGTCAGCGGGTTGACGACATTCAGCGAAAAGTCGCCAACCACGGGATAGCCCGCGCCATGAAAATAGGCGAGCGCGGCGAGATTGCGGACCAAAAACCCATCGGCCCCGTGGCGGGTCAGCACTTTCAACAAGCCGCGTTCCCCCGGCTTCTGAACGCGGACCGAAGCGATGAAGATCGGGACGTTGGCCTGCTGGGCGATCGGTACGGCTTCCCGATACAGCCGGATGTCGTGGAAGTCGACGTAGATCCGCGAAACCCCCAGCGCGGCGACGGCCCGGACCTGATCCAGCGTGCGACAGAGGACGCGGAGCTCGGGAACGCCAGTGGTCGGCGGAGAGGTGGTCGCGGTGGCCTGAGCGAGCAACCGATCGAGCGCGGTCGGATCGATCGAGCGGGGAGGTGGGGATTCGAGTCGCTCCAGCAGCCGCTCGACCAACGTGCGGCGGAGCTCGTTCAGCAGGCTGGTCGGGACCATCGGATCGCCCACCAGCTCGCACGTGCAATCGCCGAGTTCGAAAGGCGTGCCCCCGAGCCGAGCGACTTGGGCGGTGACCGCCTCGATCGTCGCGGGCCGGTTGCGGGCGGCCTGCAGCGGCGCGTCGCTGACGACTTCGACCGATACCGGCCCGAGGCTGGCGGCGATCCGCAGCGGCTGGCCCGCCTCGGCAACGACCTGAAAATCGACGCGGGAACGCCGCAGCGGATCGGCGGAGGTGAACGTGCGGCGGAGGCGGCGATTCAACTCTGGATCGTCGCTCTTCCAAACCCGAGCGCCAACCGAGATCTTATCGCCGTCCATTTTGCCGCGAGCGAACTCGATCTCGACTTCGCCCGATTCGACCCGTTCGGCCGGCGGCTTGCCCGGCTGCCGCAAGCCGTAGACGCGTCCCCCCTGTTGCTCACCGGCGATCCGGTCCCCGTCAAACGCCAACCCGTCCCCCCGAGCGACCGGATGGATCAAGTTGACCGTCACACGATTGGCATCCGCGTAGATTACCTGACCGACCACCACGCCCCGTTTGGCCGATTCGGTACCGGGCACCAGCAACTTATGGTCATTGCCCGCCAGCCAACCGGGCGAAAACCCGCGGGAGAACGACATCTCCATTTCGCGAACGTCCCCTGGCGTGACGCTCAGTTCCCTACCGGCGACGGCATCGTCGATCGCCCGGCGGTAATGCGAGGTGATGTTGGCGACGTACTCGGGCGTCTTCAAACGCCCCTCGATCTTGAGCGAGCAGATGCCGGCCGCGATCAATTCGGGAACCAGCGCGTAGCCGGCCAAGTCTTGGGGGCTGAGCAGGTAGCGGACATCCCCCAGCGGCCGGTCTTGGCCGTCGACGATCAGCTCGTAAGGGAGCCGGCAGGCCTGCGCACACTGGCCGCGATTGGCGCTGCGGCCGCCCAGCGATTCGCTGGTCAGGCATTGGCCCGAATAGGCAACGCAGAGCGCGCCATGCACGAACGTCTCCAGCGGCATGGATGTCTTCGCGGAAATCGCGCGGATCTCGTCGATTGCCAATTCACGGGCCAGGACCACGCGTCGGACCCCCAAATCGGCTGCCGCCACGATCGTCTCGGCCGAGGTCATCGTCATCTGCGTCGACGCATGCACATGCAGGTCGGGGCAGATTTCCCGAACCAACCGTGCGACGCCCAGATCTTGGACCAGGACGGCGTCGACCCCGGCGGCTGCGATCCGCGCGACCGTCTCGGCCAGGCTGCGGAGTTCGCTGGCGAACACCAAAGTATTCAGCGTCACGTAGCCAAGCACGCCCCGCCGATGCAGCATCGCCATCAGCGGCTCGAGGTCATCGAGCGAAAAGTTGTTGGCGCGTGCCCGCGCGTTGAAGCCGGAGTCGAGACCGAAGTAGATTGCGTCGGCGCCGTTCTCGACCGCGGCCTGGGCGCAGGTCCAATCACCCGCCGGGGCAAGCAGTTCGGGGGCCCGAACGGCGGGGCGCGCGGACTCGGCGGAGGGGCTGGTGGGGAGCGGGGGCGTCAAGGGAATCAATGGGAAAGGAGATTCAGGCAGAACGGGTTCAAGCATTGCAACATGAAAACCGACAAAAGAACAGTCCTTTCAAGGTGTTGCCAAGCCGA
>DITY01000048.1 GCA_002422955.1 Planctomycetaceae bacterium UBA6172 | reverse complement strand
GGCGAACGCTGGGCCCGGCACTGGATGGACGTCTGGCGGTACAGCGATTGGTGGGGCTTGGGCAGCCAACTCAGGAACAGTCAACAGCACATGTGGCATTGGCGAGACTGGATCATCGAATCGCTCAACGACGACCTGCCCTACGACGAGATGGTCCGGCTGATGCTCGCGGGGGATGAATTGGCCCCCACCGACCCGCGGGCGTTGCGAGCGACCGGCTTTTTGGCGCGGAACTTTTTCTTGTTCAATCGCCATCAGTGGATGGACGAGACGGTCGAGCATGTCGGGAAGGGATTTCTCGGGCTGACGCTCAATTGCGCCAAGTGTCACGATCACAAATACGACCCGCTGGCGCAAACGGACTACTACCGCATGCGGGCGTTCTTCGAGCCCTATCACGTGCGGCTGGACATGGTTCCCGGCCAGGCCAATTTCGACCAGGACGGTATCCCCAGGGCCTTCGACGCGTTGACCGATACCCCGACCTACCGCTTCATCCGCGGTGAAGAAAATCAGCCGGACATGTCCACGGTCATGACACCCGGGGTTCCCGAGGCGCTGGCCGGCGAAACGCTGCCGCTCGCACCGATCCGGCCGGTCGACCTGCCGCCCGCCGCTTGGCAACCGGAACGCCAACCCTGGGTCTATCCGGCCCATCGCGCCGCCAAGGACCGTGAAATCTCCGCCGCCGAGCAGAAGGTTCGCGATGCCCAACAACGGGTCGCGGCGGCCGAACAGGTCCATGCCAAATGGCTGTTGACCGCCAAAGAAAGCGAGCAGCCCGCATCGGACAACGCGGACCCCGCCGTCACGACGCCAGACGCAGCCTCCGCCGATCGTTTCGTCGAAAATTTCCAACTGCTCGACGACGCGAAATGGGAACGGATCGGGGGCCAGTGGGCGCACGAACCGGGCCGTTTGAGCCAACAGCAGGACGGGGCGACTCGGTCCAGCCTGCGGTGGCTTGGCGAGTTGCCAAAGGATTTGGACGTCAGCCTGCGATTCACGATCCTCGGCGGCAGTCAATGGCGGAGTGTCGGTATCAGTGTCGACGCCACCCGCCCCGACCCCGCCGCGGCCTCGACGGCCAGCAACGACGAACTGTTCATTTATGCGAGCGCCGTGGCTGGCGGTTCCAAAGTGCAAGCCGCCTACCGCCAAGCCGGCCAGGATCACTACCCCGGCGACGGCGCCCGCGGGATGCCGATCGAGGTCAATCGCGAATACACGCTGCGCGTCCAGATCCGCGACACGCTGGTTAACGCTTCGCTCAATGGCGAACCGGTCGTCGCTTGGCGAAGTCCCTTACCACGGCAAGCCGGCGCGTTGCTGTTCACTACCTTCGACGCGTTGACCGTCTTTCACGAGATCACCATCCAGCCGCTGGCGGCAGATCAGGTCCTCCGCCCGGCCGCGATGAAGACCGATGGCGCGCCGACCTCCGTCGCGGAGGCGGAGCAAGCCGTCGCGATCGCCCAGGCGGAACTGGCGTTGGCGGTCGCCGCTGTCGCGACGCAGCAGGCGGAACGCGAGAGCCTCGACCGTCGCGCCGCGGCGCTGCGGTCCAGGTGGGACTGGGAAGCCGGCGCGGCGGCGGGTGCCGAAACGCCCGCCGAAGTTCGAGACTCGCACGCCGCCGCGATCCGAGCCCAGCGTCAAGTCGCATTGGCCCAAGCCCAACAGCAATTGGCCGATGCGCACGTTCGCCTGGCGCGAGCCGCCACGGATCAACGAGCCGCGATCGAAAAGGAGATCACCACTCAAACCCAGACGATCGAAAAGGCGACCTCAGCGATTGCGGCCGCCGTCGACCCGCAGGAGGCGATCGCCTCGTTCGTCGGCGCCAAATGGACACCGACGCGGTTCCTCTCCTCCGGCGCCGACGACCCGGCCCCGACCTTTCCGGCGCAAAGCAGCGGACGCCGCACCGCCCTGGCCGCCTGGATCACCGATCCCCGCAACCCGCTGACCGCCCGGGTCGCCGTGAATCACATCTGGATGCGGCACCTCGGCGAACCGTTGGTTCCGACCGTCTTCGATTTCGGGCGTCAAGCGGCCGTCCCGTCGCAGCCCGAATTGCTCGACTGGCTCGCGTCCGAGTTGATCGACAGCGGCTGGAGTATGAAGCACATCCACCACCTGATCGTGACCTCCGCGACCTACCGCATGTCGTCGTCAGCCGGTGGCCGCGAAGCGAACGTGGCGCTCGACGCGGACAACCGCCACCTCTGGCGACGGACGCCGATCCGCATCGAATCGCAAGTCGTACGGGACTCGATCCTCACCCTAGCCGGAGCCTTGGATCTGACACTCGGTGGCCCCGCGGTTCCGCCAAACGCCCAGGCCGACTCAAAGCGTCGTAGCCTCTATTTCTTCCATTCCAACAACGAACGGGACCTGTTCTTAACGATGTTCGATGAGGCGACGGTGACGGAGTGCTATCGCCGTGACCAGAGCATCGTCCCGCAGCAAGCGTTGGCGCTGATCAACAGCCGCTTGGTTCTCGAAGCGGCCGATCCGATCGCCCATCGCGTCGGGGAAGCCGCGGCAGAGCCATCCACAACGCCCGCTGGCGATCAACCGAACGCTGGAGTCAGCGACACAGCCTTCATCCGCTCCGCCTTCGAATTGATTCTGGGGATGGCACCCAGCGACGAGGAATCCCACGCGAGTGGCGAGGCCTTGGCCGCGTGGCGTGGCCTCCCCGACATGACCGAGCAACAAGCCCGCGCTAACTTGATTTGGTCGTTGCTCAATCACAACGACTTCGTCACCCTCCGCTAAGTGACCTCTCCCCGACTGTCCGCCCCGCTCCCTTTCACCGGCGCCCGCCCGATGGACCCTCAAAACCGACCGCTCAGCCCCTCGCGACGATCGTTCTTCCGCAACGGTTTGGCCGGCGTCGCCTTGGCCTCGATGCTGCATCGCGACGGCATTGCCCGCGAAGAACCGGGCTGGAAGCCGCCGAACGGTCAGCCCCACTTTCCGCCGCGGGCGAAGAGCGTGATCTGGCTGTTCATGAACGGCGGCGTCAGCCACATGGAGAGCTTCGACCCCAAACCGATGCTCAACAAGTACGCCGGGAAGACGATCGCCGAGACCCCCTTTGCCGATGCCCAGGACCCTAAAAAGTTGGCGATCGAGCGGTTGGTCGTCCCCGACGGCAACGGCAACCAGCGGAACACGTTGTATCCGCTGCAAGTCGGCTTTCAAAAGCATGGCGCGAGCGGCATCGAGATCAGCGATTGGTTNNGGGGATTTCCCGAACCTCGGGGCGTGGGTGCATTACGGCTTGGGGTCGCTGAACGACAACCTGCCGCAATTCATCTCGATGGGGAACCGCGAATATTGGAACCGCCAAGACGGACATTACTTGGGGCCGGCCCATGACGCCGTGCCACTGCGGGTCGACCCCGCCAATCCCCTCGATTTCGGATCTCCCCAACGGCCGGTGTCCGCCGCCGCCCGAGGACTCGGCGTCGACCTGATCGCGAAGCTGAATGGGATTCGCGCCGCCGAATATCCCGAAGACGAAGCGCTGGATGCCCGGATCGCCGCGTACGAATTGGCGTTCCGCATGCAGCGTTCGATCCCCGAAGCGATGGACTTCAAGGACGAGACGGCGGAGGTCCGCAGCTTGTACGGCGTCGACACGCCGCACAGTCGCGCTTTCGGCTCGCAACTGCTTGCCGCGCGACGCTTGGTCGAACGCGGAGTCCGCTTCATCCAAATCCAACACGGCGGCGGTGGGGCGGGGGCCTGGGATGCGCACGGCGGTCTCAAGACGAATCATGCCAACAACGCCTTGGCCGTCGACCAACCGATCGCCGCGTTGCTGGAAGATCTCGACCGCCGCGGCATGCTCGATGAGACGCTGATCGTGTTCGCGACCGAGTTCGGCCGCACCCCCGGCTCGCAAGGCTCGGACGGGCGCGACCATCACATCTACGGATTCAGCGTCTGGATGGCGGGCGGCGGCTTGAAGCGGGGGGTCGTCCACGGCGCGACCGACGAGATCGGCTTTCACGCCGCCGAGGATCGACATTATGTCACCGACATCCACGCCACGATCATGAACCAGCTCGGACTCGATTCCCGTAAGCTCGAAATCCCCGGCCGCAAACGCTTGGACATCGATCACGGCCACGTGATCCGCGACATCGTCGCCTGACGCCGGGCGACAACCGCTCGCCACCTGACAGGCCACACGATTCGCAGGCCACGTGCCGTGCGTGCCCTTGCCCCCGCTGGCCTAAAACAACCGCTCGCTCATTCCTTCTTCGCATCGGACCATCGGATCATGACCCTCAGCATCCCGCGGTTCGCCGCTAGCGTTGCCCTGTCCTGTGTGTGCCTGGCCAGCGCGGCGGCGGAGGACTGGACCCAGTGGCGTGGGCCCCGCGGGGACGGCACCAGCGGCGAACAAAACCTGCCGATCCGCTGGGGGGTGGACGAGAACGTCGCTTGGAAGATTCCGCTGGCCGAACCGGGCAATTCCACCCCGGTCGTGTGGCAGGACCGCATCTTTGTCACCCAACCGGTCGCGAAGCAACAGCGCCGGACGCTGCTCTGCTTGAACCGCGGCGACGGTCGCCTGCTTTGGGAAGCGGGCACCGAATGGGACGGGGAGGACCCCACCCATGGAACCAACCCGTTTTGCTCATCGTCTCCGGTCACCGATGGCAAACGGGTGATCGCCTGGCACGGTTCCGCCGGCCTGTTTTGTTATGACTTGGAGGGCCGCGAACTCTGGCGGCGTGACCTCGGCATTCAAAAGCACATTTGGGGATACGGCTCGTCACCGGTGATCCATGGCGAGCTCTGCTATTTGAACTTCGGACCGGGCGAACGCTCGTTCTTGATCGCGCTCGATTGCCAGACCGGCGAAACGGTCTGGCAGCATGACGAGCCGATCAACACCGCGGGGACCGCCGAGGCCAAGTTCGCCAATGCCGATTTCTACGGCTCCTGGAGCACGCCGGTGATTCGAACGGTGGCCGGCCGCGAGCAGCTGATCGTCAGTTTTCCGTTCCGCGTCCGCGGCTTCGATCCGCAAACCGGCAGCCCGCTCTGGTCCGGCGAAGGGATCAATGCCCTCGTCTACACCTCACCCCTGATCGTCGACGACCTGATCGTTTCGATGGGGGGATACAACGGCATGACGGTCGCCTTGCGACTGGGTCAGGGTCCCGAACCGGCACGGCTGTGGCGGCATGCGAAGACCAAACAACGCATCGGCTCCGGGGCCATCCACGACGGACACATCTACATTCATAACGATCCGGGCATCGCCGAATGCTTCAACCTGCAGACGGGTGAACTGGTCTGGGAACAGCGGCTGGTCGGGCCGAGCGGGAAGACGACCAACTGGTCCTCGGTGATGATCGCCGACGGCATCGGCTACACGATCAATCAGGGGGGCGACTGCTTCGTCTTTCGGGCCAGCCCAAAATTCGAGTTGCTGTCGACTAACTCGCTCGACGAATCCTCCAACTCGTCGATCGTCCCGAGCCAAGGCCAACTTTTGATCCGCACGCACGAGCACCTGTGGTGCATCGGCAAGTAATCCAACGCGGTGTCACGAGGCCGATTACTGGAAAAGCCGATCACTCACGTGCCGGCCATCGCGCGACCTGATGCTCGCCCCACGCCGAAACGCGGATCGAGTCGGGCAATTGCTGGCCGGTGCTGTACTGGTAGGCGAAAGCGAGTACCGATGCGTCCGACCCTGGCGACTCGTACGCACGAACCAGGATCCGGTCGTATTCGTTCTCGCATCCCGGCTGATCCGTCGCCTCGATCTCATCCAATCGACGAACCGTCGCCTCCATGTCATCCGCGGCGATCGTCCAAACCTCGCCCTCGACCCAGTCCCAATCGGTTCCGACCTCCGCGTCTGCATCGCCGCACCAAAGCGCCGGGTAGGGGCCGAGGTCGAACAACCGGCCGCGAACGAACGCCGGCCGAACATCTTGCGGTAGCCGCGGCCACAACGACGCGCGGCATTCCCCTCGCTTCAAAGTGCCGTACACGAAGAACCGAAAGGTCGGCGGTCCGGCAAACTCGGCGGAGCGACTGGTCATCGGCTCAGTCTCGCGCCGCCGGGGTGACTTCCAACTCGACTTTCTGGTCACCACGAATGACCACCATCTTGACCGCCTGACCGATCTTCAAGCCTTCGATGGCGAAGGTGTAATCGTAGATGTTCTCGATCTTTCGTCCCGCCAATTCGACAATCACATCGCCACCCTTCACCCCGGCCTTAGCCGCGGGGCCTTCGCCCGCCACCCCGGAGAGCTTCATCCCCTTGATGTCGCCAGGAGCATAATCGGGGATGGTACCAAGGTACGCGGTCAGGTTAGCGCGCGGCGCTTCGTTCGACTGGGCCGCCTCGTCCAATTCGAAAGCCGGGGGTTGATCAGTCGTGAGCAACCCGCGGGCGATCAGCCCGAACAGCTGCGCGATCTTGGCCGCCCCTTCGTAATTCAACTTGTCCGGCGTATCGCGCGGCGTGTGATAATCCTCGTGCGCCCCGGTGAAGGCCGCCAGGATCGGAACCTCCCGAGGAACGAACGCGGCCGCGTCCGTAGGGAGGCGGGTAGCGGTCTGGTCCAGTTGCAGCGGGACCCCGACCGGCACGTTCCGTCGCTGGACCTCATCGGCCCAAGCCGGCGACGAGCCGATCCCTTGGACGATCAATTTGTCTCGGAGCCGACCGACCATATCCAGATTCAAATACGCGGTGACGGCGGCCGTCAAAGGCTCATCCTCTTCCGACATCCCGTGCGCCGCCGCGATCGCCTTGGCCTGAGGATCGTTGACCACGTCCCCGAACGGATTGGGGGTCCGCGGCGCATCGGGATACAGCTCGTAGAACGACTTTGTAAAGGCCTGCGAACCGAACAGCCCCAACTCTTCGCCGCTCCAGGCCGTGATCAGAAGGTCGCGCCGGGCGTCCAACCGACCGAGCTTGTGTTCGCGAGCCAAGAATTGCGCGATCTCCAACATCGCCGCGACGCCGCTGGCATTGTCATCCGCGCCGACATGAACCTGATCGCGTTCTTCTTCCCGCGCCAGTGAACTGGTCCCGCCGCCGGCGCCCAGGTGATCGATGTGCGCCCCGACAATCACCATCGGTCGGCCGACCTTGGGGGTCGCGGCATCGCCGTCCGCGGCAGCCACCGGTTCGTCCTTCCCTGTTCGCAGTCGCGCCAAGACGTTTCGACCCGTCCCCGTTTTCCGTTCGATCCGTAAGTTCGCGGCGACCTGCACCTTTTCCAACAGATACCCCATCGCCGGCTCGCCGTGGTCCAAAGCCTTCTGTTCGTCAGCCAAGGTTTTGCCGGCCAAAGTCAGGAGTTCGGCCGCGGCTCGATTGCTGATCGAGACCACCGCCATGCTCACCCCCGCTTGGGAGGCGTCGCGATCGAACCGAATCAATTCGCTCGTCAGCCCGCTGGTCGGTCCCGCCACGAACAAAATTCCGCGAGCGCCCAAGTCGCGAGCGACCGTCGCCTTCCGCCGTGGGGAGCTGTACCGCGCCCAGTGCTGGCGAATTTCGGGTTTGATGTCCTGAGGCATGTCGCGGAACACCAACACCCATTTGTCGGCGACGTCGAGATGCACGTAGCTGTCGTATTCCGCGATGTTTTCGCCAGCCGGCGCGACCAGCCCATAACCGGCGAACACGACCGGCGCCGCCGCAAAATCGCCGTCGCCGGAAAAGGACAACGGACGCCAATCCTGTTCCAGCGGCAATTCGCGGTCGTTGAGCACCAACCGGTTCCCATCGCCGAGGACCGCGCCGGCAGGGAACTCGAAGGGCTGGTACCACGAGCCATCGACGCCGGCCGGTTCGAATCCCAAGCTTTCCAAATAGGCGGCGACGTAAGCGGTGGCCCGGGCTTCCCCCTCGGTGCCGGTCAGCCGGCCGCCCAATTCGCGGCGAGTCAAATAATCGACATGACGACCGATATCGGCCGCCGTGAACTCGGGGCTCGCCGATTCCGCCGCGGCGGCCGCCGCCAAGCGGTCTTCGGCCAGGGCCTGATCCGGAATCGCGTCCGCCTTGTCGAGCCCGAGCACCGTGCGGGCATGTTCGTGATTCCACCGTCCCAGGAAAATCTGCGACTTGCCGCCAGGACCGCGCGTCGTCGTCCAAGCGATCTGCTTGCCGTCCGGCAGGAACACCGGCAACCCGTCGAACCCGTCGGTATGGCTGACCCGAACCGGTTCGCCCTGGCCGTCGGCCCGCACGACATACAGCTCAAAATTGGCGAAGCCGTGACGGTTGGTCGTGAAAATCAGGTATTCGCCGCTGGGGTGATAGAACGGGGCCCAACTCATCGCCCCCAAGCGGGTCAGCTGCTTCGCTTCGCCGCCGTCGATCGACATGGTGAAGATCTCGGCCGTCGCGCCATCCTCGCTAAACCGTCGCCAGCAAAACCGCTTGCCGTCCGGTGAGAAAAAAGGGCCGCCGTCATACCCCAAGGTATCGGTCAGCCGGACCACATCGGTCCCGTCCGCATTCATCTTGTAGATGTCGATCATCGAGGCCGGATCGATGTCAAACAGGGTCTGCTCCCGCGGGGACATTTCCCGCGCGAACGCCTCGCGGTTCGAAGCGAACAGGATCGTTTTGCCGTCGGGACTATAAGAGCCTTCGGCGTCGTAGCCGCGCGCCTCCGTCAACCGGCGATATTCGCGCTTCGCACGATCGTATTCATACAATTCGAACGCGGGGTCGTAATCCCAAGCGTAGCGACGCTGCTGGCCGCTGCGGCGAAACTCGAGTTCCTTTTCCTGCAGCGCGACCGACTCCGGATCGTGATGCGTGCTGGCGAACAACACCCGGTTGTCATCCGGATGAATCCAGGCGCAGGTCGTCTTCCCCGAACCGGGAGAAATTCGCTGGATGTCGCCGTTGGCCAGGTCCATCAGATGGATCTGATAGAACGGATTGGCCGGGTCGCGTTCGCTCTGGAATACCATCGTCCCGCCGTCGCGGCTGAAATAACCTTCGCCCGCGCGGAGGCCCCCGAACGTGATCTGGCGTGCCTGGTCAACCCAATGCGATTCGGCGGTCTTCGCCGCCTCGGGATCAGCCGCCACGATATCCGGTTCTTGCCCGCGGACCGCCAACGACGGCAACAGCAGGCTGGCCCCAATCCACACGGTGAACCAACCGATCGTCGGGCGCCAGCGGAAAATTGAACTCATGGGATCGGACCGAGGTGGGAGGGGAATCGGAGAAAGTGGGGAAAGGTACGGGTCAGTTTGCCCGATCCCGACGGTCCACGTCATGTTCGGACGCCGCCGCGGGTCGAAGGGGTGAGCGGTTCGCCGCCGCGGCTCAAGTCATCGTCATCGATCGGCCCCCGCGAAGCTGCAGCAGACCATCGCTCCAGAGGGCGAACAGTTCGCGGCGCTGTTCCCCCGAGCGGAAGACGCGAATTTCAACCTGACCGCTCCGTTGGTCCTCGCGAACCAAGCCGAACAACTCATGGTACGTCGGAATCTCGGAAACGTTCGCGGCGGTGCTGGCAGCCGCCCCATTGTCCTGGGCGTCGTCGTCGGAATCATCGCCGGTCACGGCGAGTCGCGCCGTGACCTCGAAGCGGAAGACTTGCATCCAGCCAGGACGTTTCACGGCGGCCAGTCGCACCTGCCGCAGCTTCGCGGTCCCGCCGTAGTAACCGGTGTGAGTCAAATGCCGGCGGATCGCATTTTCCATCTCGCGATCGCCACACCAATCGGACCACCGCTGACCAAGACGACGAACAAAGGAGATCATCCCGCACCGCTCCCATGGGGAAGAACGCAAGTCGGTCTCGGACGTTCCGAGCCCGCTCGGTCGGTCGCCAGGACATGCCCGACCGACCTCAATAGTCTAGCCCAGGAGCAAGCCGCGGTCAGTTGCTGACCCGCTCCACGTACTCGCCGATTCGGGTGTCGATCTTGATCACGTTGCCATTCTTGATGAATCCGGGAACGGTAAACTCGGCTCCGGTTTCGACCTTGGCCGCCTTGGTGACATTCGTGGCTGTATCGCCCTTCGCTCCAGGCTGGGTGTCGATCACTTCCAATTCGACGTGAGTCGGCGGCTCCAGGATGATCGGCATGCCGTTGAACAGCGTGACCGAGCAGGTCATGCCGTCCTTGAGGAACTTCCAGGCATCGCCCGCGACTTCGCTCTTGACCTCGTATTGCTCGAAGGTTTGGCTGTCCATGAAGACATAATCTTCGCCTTGGCGGTACAAATACTGGACGTCCGTCTGCTCGACGTCAGCGCTTTCCAGGGCATCGCCCCCTTTGTAGGTACGGTCCAGAATCGTGCCCCGAACCAGGTTTCGCATGCGACACTTGTAAAGCGCGTTGCCCTTGCCCGGTTTGACGAAGTTCATCTCGACCATCACATAGGGTTCGCCGTCGATTTGGACCTTCAGCCCTTTCTTAAAATCGCTGGTGTTGTAACTTGCCACAGGAAATTTAACTCCGTCTGCGGATGGTAAATGTGGGGGAGACTTTGCTTTGGCCGAGATTCTAGCGACCGATCGTCCACTTGTCCGCGCCGCTTCCCCCACGGAATCCGTGACCTGGCAAGCGGCGATGCGGCGGGCGATCCGCTCTTCCGCCGAACTGCTCCGCCGCCTCGACATCCCGGCGGTAGCGGCAGAATACCCCGGGGCGGCCCCCACGGCAGCGACCGCTAAGCTCGTCGCCGAGGCGGAACGGGATTTTCCGACCTTCGTGCCGCTCGAATTTTTCGCGCGGATGCGGCCCGGTGATCCCGCCGATCCGCTGCTGCGGCAGGTCCTCGCGGTCAATGACGAGACGTTGCAGGTCCCCGGATTCACAGCCGATCCCGTCGGCGACGATGCCGCGCGGCTCACGACCGGCCTGCTGCAAAAGTATTCCGGCCGGGTGCTGGCGATCCCCACAGGCGTCTGCGGCGTTCATTGCCGCTACTGCTTTCGGCGCGAGTTTGACTACTCGGACAACCTCGACGCCAGCCTCGAAGCGTCCCTCGGTTCAGAAAGTTCTGGCCTGGAAATTTCTGGCCCGCCGAGCTGGCAACCGATGATCGAGCACTTGTGGCGGTCGCCCGACGTCGACGAAGTGATCCTCAGTGGCGGCGACCCGCTGACCCTTTCCGACCCCAAACTCGATCGCCTGATCCGAGCGATCGAGGCGGTGCCGCATGTCCGCCGCCTCCGAATCCATTCCCGAATGCCGATCGTGATCCCCCAGCGGGTGACCGAAACGCTCGTGGCACGGCTCCAGTCCAGTCGTTTGGCGACCTGGGTGGTCGTCCATTGCAACCACCCCCAAGAGATCGACCAGGCGGTTAGCGACGCGATCGCAAGGCTGATCGATGCCGGAATTCCGGTGTTGAACCAAGCGGTCCTGCTGGCGGGGGTTAACGACAACGCGGACGTTCTGGAAATGCTGTGCCGTGAGTGGGTCAACCGCCGCGTCCAGCCCTACTATCTGCACCAGCTCGACCGGATCAGCGGCGCGGCGCATTTCGAGGTCGATGTCCGACGCGGCCGGGAATTGGTCGAACAGCTCCGCACCCGACTCCCCGGATACGCCGTCCCAACCTACGTCAGCGAAATCGCCGGCGCGGCGTCCAAATCCCCGAACTGATCCGGCATCCCGCCCAGCCCGCCGAGGACCTTGCGGTGCCCCGCATCCCTACCCTGTTCGTCTGCTCGCGAAACCAGTGGCGCAGTCCGACCGCCGAACGCATTTTCCGCGACGATCCCCGCCTCTGCGTGCGGTCGCGCGGGCTCAGCCCACAGTCGCCCAGGCAGCTCATACTCGCGGATGTCACATGGGCCGAGCAGATCTTCGTGATGGAAGCGAAGCATCGCGCCCGTTTGGTCGAACGGTTTCAAGAGGCCCTGCAACAGACACCGGTCCATGTCCTCGACATCCCCGACGATTATCCTTTCATGGACCCGGAGCTCATCGCATTGCTCCGCGATCGGGTCGAATGGCATTTTCGCGGTTCCGGTGATCGCTAGGCAATGAGCGGCGACATCGCAACGCGAGGGGGTGACCGAACGGCCTACCCTAATTCATCGACCGTCACGGCTGTCCGCTGGCGGTTACGACCGTCCCCCATCAATCGGTTACCCCAGAACTCGCGCGCGCGAGTGATCTCTTATCCGCCAACCGAACCGACCTACCCCAACCGAATCGACCCCAAAGAGACGAAGTGACTCGCATGCCCGCGGCCGAAATGCTAACCGAACGATTGCGTGAATTGCTGCGTCTGCCCGGCGATCAGCCGCTGGGTCCCGAGGACCTGATTGGCTTCCTGCAGCGGTTCCGACCGGACGGCTTGGCACTCGCCGATTTGTTCGCGGGGCTGCCGCAGGCGACGGAGCTGAATCGTCGGCTGGCCACGCTCTACGACACCGCGGGCGATTCCCGTCGGCTGGAAGGCGGCCAGGACGCGTACTTCATCGTCCGGAACCCCGCCGCCCTCGACCCGGATCAAGCAGCCGCTTGGGCCGAGCAATGGTTGCGGTCGCTGAGCGAATTGGCCCATTCGGTGGGCGCCGCGGATGACGTGCCCCACCTGCAGACCCTGCCTCAGGTACGAGTCCTCGAAGGGATCGCGCCCAAGCAACTGAAAGCGGACCTGGATGAGGTTCCGCTCTATCGCACCCTGAAGCAGGACGGGGCAGGGTGGACCGCCCGAATGACCGGCGAGGCCGGCGTGGTCGCTTTGCTCGCTCCGGCCTTTTACTACGCCGCCTGCGATTGGGCGCTCCGAGATCATTTGCTCTGGCCGCTCTACGCGATAGGCTCGCCATTGGAGGACCCCTTCGCCCCCTATTTCAACCTGTGGCGGCACGGCGCGAAGTTGCGTGCCTTTTCCAACGACCGGGTCGACGTCTACCTGCCGCATCGCCGCTGACCGTTAACGCCCGGGAGGATGCTCCCGAGCGGCGTTCGCAGGCTGGTGTTTACGGCCTCGCGCCCCAGTGACCTACGGCTGATCCGGCTTCAGCGTGAAGCGTCCGAAATGGATCCCGTTCGGCTCGTCGTAAGCGAAGCCACCGGTCGGGGCAAAGTACTTCTGAAACTCGTCGAACGGCGGCAATTCGTTCCGCTTCAGCAACTGGCCGACGCTGCGGGCCGCGCGGTTGCCTTCCGAGCGGCTGTCCAAGAATGTCCGCGCTTGGTCGGACCTGGCCAACTCATACACTTGACGGAGCACCTCGGCGGAACGGACGAACGACAACAGGAACGGCTTCTCACCCTCCAGTTCGCTCCCCAATTCGCTGGCCAACACGTCGTAATCCGGCAGGGCAGCCAGTTTCGGCAACACCCCGTCGTTGGCGCGGATGGCACGCTCGACGAACTCCCGGCTATCACTAGTCAGCAGCCAATTATCGACGATGATCGCGCAGGGGGTCGGCTGGCGTAGACCTTGGGGGAACGGCTCGGTCCGCGCGCGGCCGAACAGGTACAGCGGCCGTGCGCCGATCGCTTCCTCGCGAACCGCGTTGGGAAACGCCTTCCGCAACTCCGCAATCGTCGCGGCAGCGGCGGCCGGATCCTTGAGCTTGATGGCGTTGATCGACACCGAACTGTTGACCATCACCGGGGGCTGCAGCCAACGGATCATGACGATGCGATCGTCGGCCGCTTCGATGATCGACTTGCGAAAGTCGCCGCCGACCCGTTCTTGATACCGCTGCTCAACCAACCGTTCCAATGCCCCTTCACCTTGAAAGCGATCGAGGATCCGTCCCAAACCGTCATAGGTGGCATCGAAACGCCAACCGATCGAGACGTACGAGGTGACATCGTCAGGAACCCAAGCCGGCGGATTGGTGTCACCGTCCTTGGGTCGCAATACCGAGAAAATACCATCGCGCGGGGGGTCGATCAGGATATGCCCATGGGCGATGTCGGAGAACGTTTCGCCGCCATAAAAGGTGCTGGCTCCCATGCCGCGAATTTTGGCGATCCCCAGTTCCTCGGCGACCTGCCACCCGAGTGCGGCCCCGATGTTACCGCTCTGGGTCACCGCCCGGCGGAGCAAACGATAGGGGTCGGCGAACAGGGTGATCTGCGGACGAGTCTCCTCGGCCCCGATGCAGCGTGTCATCACCGCCGCGAAATCGGTCGATTCGGCGAGCGAGCGGCTGCTTGACTTGCCATCCCAACGGGCGAGCGCGTCGGCTGCCAAGTTGCCGCCAAAACCGATCACCGTCGCGCCGTCGCGCTGAAAATATTCCATCCGCGTCCGCTCGCCGTTGGCGGTCAACCAGCGTTTCACGGTCGTGTCGCCGATCGTCTCGCTCCGCTCAACCGCGCCACTTTGACCGATGCGTGTTTCGATCTGCTCCAGGATCTTATCGAGCGTTTGGTTTCGCTCACCGCTGTCCATCACGATCACCAAACCGGGCTGGAACGGGGTCCGCGCGTCGCGGCGTTCCTGCAACCGCTTGCGGATCGCGTCCGGTGACTCGTCTTTGGGCTGGTTGGTGGCCGGTTCGGGTTGGGGCGCGTTCGATCCCTCGTCGGTCGCCACGACCGCGATCGCGAACTGCCCTTGAGGGATCTCGACTAATTGATCCAGGGTGATGTCGAACTGACTCCCGACTTCCGCAA
Organism: Planctomycetaceae bacterium UBA6172; assembly: GCA_002422955.1. Lineage (GTDB taxonomy): Bacteria > Planctomycetota > Planctomycetia > Pirellulales > Pirellulaceae > UBA6163. The sequence goes on along the minus strand of DITY01000048.1, from coordinate 489 downwards.
ACAATTCCGACAGCGTCACGTAGACGTCGCTCGCCAACGGCCGCAGCTTCGGGTCATTCATCATCCTGCCGACTGAGCTTTCCTTCAGGTCCGCTCGCAACTGGGGCACATCTTCGATCCGCAGATAAAGAAAGGTCTCCTCGGGCAGAAGACGCGGAGCACCCGGCATCGATGAGGCTTCCGCGGTCCGCGGCGTGGAACCCTGCCCCACGGCGAACCCACCGGCGACCGAAAGCAGTGTGAACAACGCCGATTGGGCGACGATGAGCAGTGAAGAACGACGCATGAAAATTAGATTTCCGGTGAAATGAAGAGAGAGCACCTGAATCGGCGACCTTGGCGAACACCACCCACCGGCGATGCCGTCGAGTAGCCATCCATTCATATTATTCGTTTCAGTCCGGCTGAGCTGGGCGGAATTCACGCTTTTTTCCGAATTATTCGCGCGGCAGAAACATCAACGGGCCGATGGGGTTTGGGATATAATCC
>DITY01000062.1 GCA_002422955.1 Planctomycetaceae bacterium UBA6172 | reverse complement strand
CCGGGCGCGGGAATGGAGCACGGCATCGAGAATCCCGCCACAGAGCAGCGAACGCTCGACCGGGTAGGTGGGTCGCCCGGTGTGAACCATCCGTTCGATCGCTTTGAGTAGGTAGGCGAAATGCGGATACCGCGGCTCGGTCCGTTCATCGAACGCGGTCGCTAACGGTTGGGGTTGGCCCTGGATTCGGAGTCCGATCGAGGTCCCGTGGACGCGGTTCAACATGAACACGGCGCCGCGAAATCCGTCGATGTAATCGAATAAAAATAGGCCAGCCGTATCATCCTTGCGGGCATCCGCTAATTTCGCGTTGGGGATCACCGAGATCGCGGCCTCGAGCAACTCCGCCGAGACCAACCCCGTATCGACCGCGCGCCACATCTCAGGCCCCTGCAGGAACCGCGCCGATCGTACGCCTCGCTCCGCGCCGTGGCGGCGTTCGACGTGATACTGGTAAAACTCCAACGCATGGATCCCGTAAATGTCGAGCCCGCTGTAGCCGACCCCGACGGCGGCTTCGATCGGGGCGTTCATCGGCACTTCGATTTCGGACAGGCGGTATCCGACCGGCATTGAGGATCCGGCCATGAACGGGATGTTGTCCGCTCGCGCCCGGTCGTACATCCAAGAGGCATCCTCCCAGACCGGGCCGCAATGTTTGTCATTGAAGACGGGAACGACCCGGCCATATTTCCGAAACGTGTCGGTGATTTCCGTGAAGAAATGTCGCCTCGGGTAGAGTTGTTGACCGAGCGCGTTGACGGGATAGTCGCCATGTTCGCCGATGCTCAGCACCCCATCGACAGGAATTTGATTGCCGCCAACGGTGACCGCCCGTTCGATCGAATCGAAGATCGGCACCCCATGTTGGGTGCACATCGCACGCGCCATGTCGTCAGCGGGAAATTGATCGACGTAGACGCTGGCCAACCGCAGCGCAGGCCCGGGGCCGCCGTCCTGCTTCCAGCCTGCGAGGATTTTGCCAAGGATCACATCCGCGTGAGAACCGGCCCGATAGATCGTCACGATGGCCGCCAGCGATTTCGGTCGGATCGCGGCGGCCTGCTCAGCGGCTTGTAACGCGTGCGCCCCACCGCTGAGAACGACGGGAGCGGCGGCCAGCTTGAGGCAATCGCGACGCGAGATTCCGGTCATGTTCGTACCCTGGATGTAAGGCGGGAGGGCGTGGGGCGGGAGTTGTGCGGTGGGGATCGGTCACGCTGGGGGGTGAGCGGTTCGCTCACCTCCGGCGGGTTCAGGCTAAGACGTCTTTCACGACCTGGCCGTGAACGTCGGTCAGGCGGAAGTCGCGGCCGGCATTTCGGTAGGTCAATTTCTCGTGATCGAAACCCATCAGGTGCAGGATGGTGGCGTGAAAGTCATGCAGATGAACCGGCTTTTCTTGGGCCCGTAGCCCATGCTCGTCGGTCGCGCCGTGAACGATCCCTGGCTTCACGCCCGCTCCGGCCAACCACGAGCTGAAGGCCCAGGGATGGTGTTCGCGACCGGCGGCATCGGCCGTGTTGTTGAACGGCGTGCGGCCGAATTCCGTCGTCCAGACGACGAGTGTGTCTTCCAGCAGACCGGTCCGTTTCAAGTCCTTCAGCATCGCGGCGATCGGCTGATCGACCTGCTTGGCGAGCCGAGCGTGATCGAGCATGTTGCCGTGCGAATCCCAGTTGCCCGACGAACCGGTATCGATCACTTCGACGAACCGCACGCCCCGTTCGACCAGTCGTCGCGCGGCGAGGCATTGCCAGGCGAAGCCGGTCGTTTGGCCGCGGGGCAAACCATAGCTGGCGAGCGTCTCGTCCGTTTCCTTCGCGAAGTCGAACGCTTCGGGGACGGCCATCTGCATCCCGAAGGCGGTCTGAAATGCCCGCATTCGCGCGCTCAGAGTCGGGTCGTCGGCGCGCGATGCCAGGTGCTGTTCGTTAAGTGAACGGAGTGCGGCCAACTCGAGCGTTTGGCGGTCTGGAGAGACCCGCGGGGCAAGGTTGGCGACGGGGGAATCGCCCGGGACGACGAGGGTACCCTGATGGGCGCCAGGAAGAAAATCACTCGCATAAACCTGCGTCCCTGCGTAGGTCTGGGCGGGGGCCAAGACGACGAACGAGGGGAGATTGCGATTGACGGTCCCGAGTCCGTAACTGAGCCATGAGCCGATGCTGGGCCGTGACTGAGTGAACGAGCCGGTGTGCATCGCCAGCGTGGCGTTGTAGTGGTTCGAGTGGGAGGTGTGCATCGAGCGGATGACCGCGATGTCATCGACGCAGCCGCCGACGTGGGGAAAGAGCTCGCTGACTTCGGTCCCGCATTCGCCGTGCGGGGTGAAGGCCCACTGTGGCCGCTTGAGAAAGATCCGCTCGTAACCGGGACGATTCTTGATCTCGGGGTGATCGAGCTTCAGTTCCTTGCCATGGTCGCGGGTCAGCGCCGGCTTGGGGTCGAAGGTGTCGACGTGAGACACGCCGCCGGTCATGAACAGGAAGATGACCCGCTTGGCCTTGGCCGGGAAATGCGGCTCACGGGGTGCCAGCGGGTCTCCCTCGTCGGCTTGCAGTTGCTGCAGGATGGCCGGGAACAGCATCGAACCCGCGACGGCGGAGCGGACGAATTGCCGCCGTGATGAGGTTGGGCCGGCTGGTGAGGGGTGAGAAGTCATGGGGGCGATCTTTGAAGCAACGGGGGGTTCGGGATCGTCAATCGAGGTGCAGGAACTCGTTGCCGGCTAGCAGCAACCGGCAGCAGGCGGCCCAGCGGTCGCGGTCGTCACCGGGATAGGCGGCGAGGAAATCGGCGGCCCACGCTCGCTCGGCTTCGCTAGGTGATCGCTGCAAGCTGATGCGGAACAGGCGGTCCAATCGGGCAGCAGGTTCGGGCAGGTCGCTGAGCGAGTCGGCCAGTGCGGCGGCTTGTTCGTGGAAGAAGGGGTCGTTGAAAAAGTACAGCGACTGCGTCGGCACGGTTGTTACTTGGCGTTGCCCGGTGCTGGCATTGGGATCCGCTCCGTCAAACAACGCCAAGAACGGGTGACGGCGTTGACGCTGGACCATCTGATAGACGCTGCGGCGATTGTCATCGAAGACCGCGGCGAAGGGATTGTGCTGGGTGTAGCCCCAGGTTGCGGGCGGGGGAAACGGATGGGCGTGGCCGGGGGTGCGATCGAGGCTTCCCGCGACAACCAGCAGGCTATCGCGAAGTTCCTCAGCGGATAAGCGCCGCCGGGCGAAGCGTCCCCACAGCCGGTTATCCGGATCGGCATCGACCAACGCGTTCTCCGCGATACTAGAACGGCCATAGGCGGCGCTGAGCATGATCAGGCGGTGCAGCGGTTTGAGCCGACGACCTCCGGCTTCGAACTGGGCGGTGAGCCAGTCGAGCAATTCAGGGTGGCTTGGCCCCTCACCGCGGGAACCGAAATCGTTGACGCTGCGGACTAGCCCGCGACCGAAATGCCCCTGCCAGACGCGGTTCACGATCACGCGACTGCTCAGCGGGTGCGTGGCGATCCAGTCCGCGAGTTGTAGGCGGCCGCTACCCGCGTCGGCCGGCACGGCAGCGCCGCCGAAAATTCCTAACCAGCGGCGGGGAACCGTTGCCCCTTTTTTCTCCGGGTCGCCTTGGATGTGGACCGAGGCGTCCCGGGGCTCGGCATCGACGACGGCGAAGGCGGCGGGGATCATCGGTTCGGGGCCTGAATCGGCATCGCGCTTGCGGATCAACTGATCGCGGCGGCTCGATTCCTCCGCGAGCCGACCGAGCGTTGAGCTCGACTGCGGGTCGGCGAAATGTTCCAGCGAAACGGCGACGCCATCGAGACCGTTCGCGGGATGAACGTCGCGGGCGTTACCGCGGATCGATATGACCCCATCGATCGGACTGACCCAGGCGACGGCGACGGGGCCATTGGGGCCGGGATGAACCAAGAAGGATCGGGCGGGAAGCTCGGTCCAGACCCGGATCGGTTGGTCCGACGTATTCACCAGTACGGACGGCGTCTCGCCCCGTCGCCAAATCTTGATCGCGGGTTGGTTCTCGTATCCCTCCAGGCGTTCGTTGAGCCAGGCCGGTTCGGCCTGCAGGTCGAGGAAGTGCCAACCGACGGGCGCGTCCGCGGGGCCGATGTGAGGACTGGAGTGGGGGAAGTCCGCCACCAGATCGTCGGTCGTCCAGCGGCGTTGGCCTGCGCCCTGCTCCTGGATCTCCAGGTGAACCAGTGTGCTATCGGCACCGTGGTTGCCACGGGGGGCAACGACCAACATCAGCGTTTCGCCTCGCCGGACTGGGATGTTGTCGAGCATCGCGCCGGGGACGTCGGCAAACGTGATTCCGCCCGCTTCCTCAACATCGGCGGCGAGGAGCACGCGTTTGGTCGCGGCTTGGCTCTGCCAATCGGCTACGAGCGTCGGGCGCTGGGCTTCCAGTTCGCTGATCTGGCGATCGAAGGGCTCGCGAATCGCGAGCCAGGGGCGTTTCCACTGCTCCGCATCCGCGCCGGTTAGCAACGGGACCAGATCCCGCGGCGCGCCCTTGGCCTCGCAACCCGAGAAGGAGAAGCGACTGCTGTCGAGGATCCCGTAAAGGGCGTAATAGTCCTCCTGGGTGACCGGGTCGTATTTGTGGTCATGGCACCGGGCGCAGGCGATCGTCAAGCCGAGAAACGCCTTGCCGAGATTGTCGATCACATCCTCGTACATCAGATGATTTTCTTGGTCGATGTCATGCCCGAACCTGCGGGCCAATGCCAAGTAGCCGGTGGCGATGATTCCCTCGGCATAGGCGTCGCCGCGCGCGTCGCGGCGGAGCAGATCGCCGGCGAGTTGCATGCGCGTGAACTCGTCCATCGGCAGGTCGCGATTCAGCGATTCGAAAACCCAGTTCCGATATCGCCACATTTCCGGAAGCGGCCGGTCGGTGTTTTCACCCGCGGTGTCGGCGTACCGGACCACGTCGAGCCAGTGCCGTCCCCAACGTTCGCCATAGTGTGGGCTGTCGAGCAAACGGTCGACCACTCGCGCGAAGGCGTCCGGCGAGGGATCGTTGACGAGCGTCTCGACTTCCTCGGGCGTGGGCGGGAGGCCCGTCAGATCATAGGTCGCGCGGCGGATCCAGGTCCGGCGATCGGCGGGTGCCGCGGGGGCTAAACCGGCGGCTTCCAGCGGTTCGAGCAGGAAGCGGTCGATCGGGTGATCGGGCTCGCTCCCGCCGGATTTTCGAGCGGGCGGCTGGTGGTCGGCGAGCGGCTGAAACGCCCACCACGCTTGTGCCTCCTGTTCGTTCATCCCGGCGATTTTGGTTACCGAGTCGCGGGGGTCGGGCGCGCCTCGCCGGACCCACTCGACCAACACCGCGATCTGTTCCGGGGCTAGCTGCGACTCGGGAGGCATCGGTGAAGCTTCGGCGTCATGCCGAATCGCTCGCACGAGCAGCGATTCTTCGGGCATGCCGGGAACGATCACCGGTCCGGAGTCTCCACCCCGCTGCCAGCTCTGACGGGACTCGAGCGACAATCCGCCCTTCGCATGGTCTCCCCCGTGACAGCCGTAGCAGTGGGTGACGAGCAGCGGTCGCACTTGCGCTTCGAAGAACGCGTGGCCCTCATCGGCGCGTACCGATTCCGGGGACAACCATCCCCCGCCAAGGCAGAACGGGACGAGCAAGGCGACCCATCGATTCACGAGCGGACCTCTTCAAAATCGAACGACGGACCAAACTCTCCATGATAACCGCTGTCGCGGGCGATCGCAGGTGGTTTCCAGATGCCTGACCCTGCGAGTCCGACCCGACGGCGCTCGCGTGGAACGCGTACCGCGTTCCGCCATCGAAGGCCGTGAGCTATATTCGAAGCGTCGCGGTGTGCGCCTGGACAGTCTTTGCGAGGCCGTGGCGTCGGCCGCGTCGGCCAGAGATTGGGAGCCCAATGGGCGAGTGAGCGATCGACGGACTGGGCTGTGATGATGCTTACGGGGTGGGGATGACGAGCGCGCGTTACGTCGAGTTGCACTGCAAAAGCAACTTCTCGTTTTTGGAGGGGGCCTCGCACGCGGACGAGTTGGTCGAGCGGGCTGCCACGCTCGGTTATGAAGGGATCGCCATCACCGACCGGCATTCGCTGGCCGGAGTCGTTCGTGGCTGGGGGCCAGCCAAGGACGCGGGGATCGATTATTTCGTCGGTGCCGAAATCCATCCGGTCGATGGGCCGATGCTGGTCCTTTGGCCGAGCGATCGGGCGAGCTATGGGCGGCTCTGTCGCCTGATCAGTCGCGGCCGGATGCGTCGCGAGAAGGGTCAGTGCGAGTTGTACTGGGACGACATCGCCGAATGGAGTGATGGGATGTTGGCCGGGGTTGGGATCGGCCGTGACACCGACCCGAAGTTCTTGGCCGGTGACTTTCGTGATGCGTTTTCCGACCGAGGATATTTGCTCTGTGAATTGCATCGCGGCGTCGATGACGCGGCGACCGTGTCCGCCTGTGCGGAACTGTCACGGCGGACCGGAGTGCCGTTGGTCGCCGCGGGCGACGTGCATTATCACGTCCCCGAGCGGGCGTTGTTGCATGACTGCGTGACCGCCATCCGTTGCGGCACGACGATCCGTGAGATTCAGGCGGAGCGATTCGTCAACGCCGAACGTCACCTCCGCACGATCGATGAGCTCACGCGGCTCTATCACGCCGTACCCGGTGCGATCGAGCGGACGGTCGAGATCGCCGAGCGATGCCAATTTCGGCTCGAACAGCTCCGCTACGAATACCCCGAAGAGATCGCCCCCCCGGGCATGTCGCCCTTGGAACACCTCAAGCGATTGACTTGGGAAGGGGCGAAACAGCGGTGGCCCGATCGGGTGCCGCCCAAGGTGATCGAGACCTTGAAGCACGAGATCGGCTTGATCGCGGATTTGCGATACGAAGCTTATTTCCTCACCGTCTGGGACATGGTGCGATTCGCTCGTGAACGCAGCATCCTCTGCCAAGGGCGGGGCAGCGCCGCCAATTCGGTCGTGTGCTATTGCTTGGGGATCACCAGCGTCGATCCTTCGCGCGGCGATTTGCTTTTCGAGCGATTCATCAGCCGCGAACGGAACGAAGCGCCCGATATCGATGTCGACTTCGAGCATCAGCGGCGCGAGGAAGTGCTGCAGTACCTGTACTCCAAATATGGCCGCGATTCCGCCGGCATGACCGGGGCGGTGAATACCTACCGAATCCGCGGCGCGATCCGTGAGGTCGGCAAGGCGCTCGGGATTTCACCCGATCGGATCGACGCCCTTGCCAAGCTCGTCAGCGGCTACTCCGCCGAGCCGAAATTGGCCGAGCGCTGTTGCGATATCGGTATCGATCCGCGGTCGCCTACCGGGCTGCGTTTCATCGGGCTGATCGAATCGTTGGTCGGATTTCCCCGCCACCTCTCCCAACATTCTGGCGGGATGGTGATCACGGCCGGCAGCCTGTGCGAATTGTGCCCGATCGAAAACGCGGCGATGGTCGGACGTACGGTGATCCAGTGGGATAAGAATGACCTGGACGAGTTGGGCATCCTCAAGGTCGATGTATTGTCCCTCGGCATGTTGTCAGCGATTCGCCGCTGCTTTGACTTGGTCGAACGGCACCACGGCCAGCGATGGTCTTTGGCGACGGTGCCGCCCGAAGATTCGCCGACTTATGACATGATTTGCCAGGCCGACACGATCGGCGTGTTTCAGATCGAGAGTCGGGCGCAGATGNNTGGTCATCGAGGTCGCGATCGTACGGCCTGGGCCGATCCAAGGCCAGATGGTCCATCCGTTCCTGGCCGCTCGTGAGAATCCGGCCGCGGTCCGTTATCCCAACGACGCGATCCGCGGGGTGCTGGAAAAAACCCTCGGGGTGCCGCTGTTTCAGGAACAGG
>DITY01000333.1 GCA_002422955.1 Planctomycetaceae bacterium UBA6172 | reverse complement strand
CGCTGCTCGACCGAAGTGATCAATTCGTCCCGGCCCGACAATTCCTCCGTCACCAAATCGGCTCGATGGCCGACGACAACCACCGTGTCCGCAAAGCCGGCCGATCGGAGCGCATCGAGCACAAAATGGATCATCGGCCGCCCGCAAACCGGCAACAGCACCTTGGGCAAGTCACTCTTCATGCGAGTCCCTTTACCCGCGGCCAGCACAATCGCGAGAGGGGTCGATGACATGCGAATTCGTTTTCAGATGGCGAGGGACGGTCAACTTCGGAAGCGTGCGGGGCGGCGGATTCCACGGCCTCCGACCAGGCAGGATATCCTGCGCTCTTGATAGCCCAGGGACAAGGTAGGGTGCCAGGCCGATCTGCCGGCAACCCAACATCCACTCCGCCCAACCGTCAGATGCGGCAAGTCTCGGATTACGGCGACTCGACCACGGGCACCACGTCCACGCTGACCGTCAGCGCCGGCGTGCCCCCGCCCAGGACGACGCCCCGCATCGGCGCCACGTCGTAATAATCACGGCCGACACTAATCGGAACGTGATCGGTGGAGACCAGACAGGCGTTGGTCGGATCGAAATCGACCCACCCGAGCTGCTGTCCGGCATAGAGACTCACCCAGGCATGGGATTGGTCGGCCCCAACCAATCGCGGCTTGCCCGGGGGGGGAAGCGTCCGTAAGTACCCGCTGACGTAGCGTGCCGGCAAACCGAGCGAGCGAAAACAGGCGATCTGGATGTGCGCGAAGTCCTGGCAAACGCCCGCCCGCAGCCGCAGGGCTTCCTCGGCCGTCGTTTCCACCTTCGTGGCGTTGACGTCGTAACGGAACTCCTTGTGAATTCGGCGGGTCAAGTCGAATCCGGCCTTAAGAATCGGTACGCCGTCGGGGAAGGACGCCGAGGCATAGTCGGCAAAGGCCCCCCCCGATGTGACCAGCGGCGAGCCATAGCGAAACTCCTCGACCGCAAACCAATTCGGATCGCTGCCACTGGTTACCGCGTCGCGGACCAATTCCCAAGGGGCCGTTTGATCGGCCGGTGGGAATTGGGTGGCAATCACGGCTACTTCGCTCGTTACGACCACGCTCAACTCCCGATGAGCCATGTCGATCGCGAAGGATTGGACCGGGTTGCCGAAATAATCGACATGAGCCGACGATTGTCCCGGCGTAGGGCTGATTTTGACCTCCGTCCGCTGGCAGCGAACTCGAGGCAATTCCCGCGGGATCATCATCACCTGGTTTTGGCAAATCGCGACCGGCTCGCTGTAGCGATAGTGCGTGCGGTGCGTGATTCGGTAGCGGCTGGAGTCGGGCATCCCGTTGGTTATCCCCTGAACTTGATGACAGACCTCAAACGGCGAATTCAAAATCGGCTCGCCCGGCACGAGCCGACCGACCGTCGCCAAAAAACCTCGTGCCCCCCCGGCTGCCCCCAATCACAACTGCCCGGTCAAGGCTTGGGACGGGAGGGTGTGAATCAAATATCGAGCCGTGATCGCATTGGATAATTCGGGCAACCCTTCGGTAAGGATCTCCAGCAGATGGTCAAATGCGACGCGTCGCCCGCTCGACTCGGCCTTTGCCAAGAGCGCCGGCTGCGCCATCCGCACGCGGTGCAGCAGGTCAAACGCGAGTCGCCGCTCGTAGGGGACGCCGACCTCATCCGGTTCGACCGGCAACGGTTCGAGCACCTCGGTGATCCGCTCCAACTGGAACCGGATCGATCGGGGGTTGGTCTCGTCGGTGACCAACAGGTCGATCGTCGCATCAGCCTCCAGACGCAGCAGGTATCGCGACCGATAGGTCATGATGCTATCGGTCGCCTCCAGCACCGCCTCCAAGACCTGCCGCTCGTCCGTTTCGACCAGCGTCGCGCGGAGCACTTCGGCCGTTTGCCAAGCGCGTTCGATCCGCCGACCCAGTTGCAGAAACCGCCAGCCCAGCGTCCGCGTGAAACTCTCCTGACCGATCCCCGAGAAGGCGAGCAGGCCGGAAATCAGGCGAGTGAGCCGATTGATCGCCGTGCGGGTATCCGCCCGACCGCGAATCCGTACCGGCGCGGCTAATTCCTGGCCGATCTGTTGCACGATCCGATAGGCATCGAGCGAAATGCGATCGCGGACCGCCATCGCTTTATCCGTCAGCGCGGCAACGGTAGGGCTCAGGCCGCGCTGCTGATCGATGGTGTACAGCGACTCGGGCAGGGCGTCGTCGAGGCTCGGCAATGCCTTGCGAAGTTCCTTAACCGCATAATCCGGCTCGATCTGTCCGATCGCCGCGAGCGCGGCAATCAGCCGAGGCATCTCGGGCAGATTCGCTACCGACTGCTCGCCCACCAATCGCACCATGGTGGTTCGCAGGACCCGCGCGATCGACTCGGCCCGCTCACTATAACGCCCCAACCAGAACAGGTTCTCCGCGACGCGGCTCGGCAACTCGGCTCCACCTCGCACGAACCGCAGCGGCACGTGCGGACTGGGCAGCAGCGTGCTGGTCTGGTCGACCGGCTCATCGGCCATCACCCAACAATCTTGACCCAACTGCGTCGAGCCGTGAGGATTCTCAATCCCTTGAGTCGTTGGGCTGACACGAACCAACCCGCCGGGGAGCACCTCGACCGCCCCGTTGGCCTGAATTTGGAAGGATCTCAAGGCGACGAACCACGGTTCCATCTTGCCATCGCGCCAAACCGGCGTGGTGCTGCGGTCGACCAACTCCTGCGCGACAAACTGGTAGGGCTGTTCGCGGAGCGATGCGATGAACTCCTGCCGGGCCTCGGCGGACATCAGGGTCGGACGGATCAGTCGATCGCCGCGGACCGCGAATGCTGAGCGAAAGACGAACCGATCGAGACCTTCAAGCACCAGGCGGAGCGCATCGGGCTGGCCGCACCAATGCGTTTCGACGGTCGCGAGTTGAAGTTCCTCACCGAACAGAAAACGGCTGGCCGCGGGGAAGAACGGCAGCAAGGCCGGGGACTGGGCAAGCTTACTCCCGAGGCCATTCGCGATCGAGACGTTGCCCGAACGGGCGGCCTGGACCAACCCGGTCACCCCCTCGATCGCATCCGGCTTGAGTTCCAACGGGTCGCACTGATCATCGGAAATGTGTCGCCAAAGCACGTCGACCGGCACCAGGCCGCCGAGCGTCTTGAGGTTCAGCACACCGCCGCGAACCGCTAAATCTCGTCCCTGGACAAGGGTATAGCCGAGGTACCGCGCCAGGAACGTGTCTTCGAAATACCGATAACTCTTTTGCCCTGGGGTCAGGATCGCGACCCGCGGGTTAGCCGATGCCCGCGGCGACAACGTCTCGAACATTTGTCGCAACCGCATGAAAAACGAGGCGATGCGGTACACGTTGCTGCGGTGGATCAAGTCGGGATAGGCACGGCTGGTGATGATCCGATTTTCGACCAAATAACCGAGCCCCGAGGGGGCCCGCGTGCGATCCCCGATCACCCGCCAATGGCCGTCGGGGGCCCGCGCCAAATCGGTCGCGACGACATGCAGCCGGGCTCCACCGACCCTCGGCAAGCCGTGGTAGGGCCGCAGAAACTCCGGATTCCGTAAAATCAACTCAGGAGGAAAGATTCGCTCACGGAGCAACCGCTGCGGACCGAGCAAATCGTCCAGCACCGCTTCGAGCAACCGGGTGCGTTGCCGCAGGCCAGCTTCCAGGTGACGCCAATCCTCGACGGGGATCGCGAGCGGCGTGAACGCCAATTCCCAAGGGCGAGTCAGCTCCCCCTCGTCTTCCAAGGCGTTGTAGGTGATCCCACTCTCGCGAGCGAGCGCGGCCCCCTCCGTCACGAGGGTCTCCAGCGATTCTCGTCCCATCCCGTTGATGTGAGTGACCAGGGGGACGAAGGCCTTCCGCGGCTTGCCGTCCGCCGCGAAGCACTCGTCGTAATGCCCGGGCGCGGAACGGTAGGCTGCAAAGGGCGCGGATTCGTGCGTCTTCGTCGTACTCAAGGGTGTCCTATCGATTCGCTGCCAATCGGTCTACGACTCGGCTTCAACCCGCCCGCGATCCATTCTGAACAAGTTAGCCGTGATCGTCGACCACGTCACCCGGTTGCCGGAGTTCCGCGAGGGAAGGTGCCGGGAAACCAGACCACCTACCCGACGATCCCCCTGCCCGACGATCGCCTGGGTCTGTCGAGAAAGGGACGGCCGAGTTAATCTGCTAGGGTTGTCGGGGCTCGCACCGGCTGGGAGCCCTGCCAGTCCCACCGCCTCCCGCGCGCTCCCCATCGCCCCGCCACCCTCACGAGGAGCATCATGGAACCCGGAACCTCCGCCTCCGCCGACGGTTCCCGAAATGAGGGGACCGACAGCGCGGGCGACGATGCGGTCAGGGCAGCATCGTCACAAACGGACCGCGGCTTGAGCGAAGACGTGTGGGCCATCCTGCTCGGCATGACCCTGATCACCGGTGCGCTGGTCGCAACGGCAGTCCTAGGCGATTCGCTCAAGGGCTGGGTGGCTCAGCCGGGTGTCTGGTCGACCGCGCCGCTGCAGACATTTGTCGGCAAGGGGTCCGTCCCGCTCTGGCAGGGGAGTCTGACCGCCTTGGCGATCATCGCCGCGGCCGGCCTCCCGGTGATGATCGCCAGCAATCGCAGGGAAAAGTCGGGCTCGTCTCCCCATTTCCTCTCGGGATTCCTGGCGATCGCGGCCTTGGCCTTGGTCGCTTTCGTCATGGCGGGTCAGGAGGTCGCCAAAGAGTACGGATTCGAATACGTGCTGTGGGCGCTGCTGCTGGGGCTGCTGATCAGCAATACCGTTGGTACGCCCGACTGGATGCGGGGTGCGGTCCGCGGCGAATTGTTCATCAAGTGGGGACTGGTCCTGCTCGGGGCTGAAGTGCTGCTGGGCAAGTTGCTCGCCCTGGGCTTGCCCGGAATCTTGGTTTCTTGGGTGGTGACCCCGATCGTTCTGATCACGACGTTCTGGCTTGGCTGCCGCGTCTTGAAAATCCCTTCGCCATCGCTGGTGATGGTCGTCGCGGCCGACATGTCGGTATGCGGTGTTTCGGCCGCGATCGCGACGGCAGCGGCCTGCCGGGCCAAGAAGGAAGAGTTGTCGATGGCGATCGGCCTGTCGCTGACGTTCACCGCGGTGATGATGGTCGTGATGCCGCTAGGCTTCCGCTACGCCGGGGTCGATGACATCGTCGGCGGGGCATGGATTGGCGGCACGATCGATTCGACCGGCGCGGTCGCCGCCGCCGGCGCCGCGATGGGCGACCGCGCGATGAAGATCGCGACCACGGTCAAGATGATCCAGAATATTCTGATCGGCGTGATCGCCTTCGCGGTTTCGGTCTATTGGGCGGCAAAATACGACAATCCCAGCGCGGATGCCGCCGACGGGCGCCCGTCCGCGTCATCCCCGGTGGCCAAGCCGGGATTGATGGCGGAGGTCTGGAAACGGTTCCCCAAGTTCGTACTCGGTTTTTTAGCCGCTTCCTTGATCGCCAGCAGCCTCGCTTGGTCCGGTCCGGCGGGTGAAGCCTTGGCCGAAGGCGCGATCGACGGCGTGACCAAGCACCTCCGCAATTGGTTGTTTTGCCTGGCCTTCGTCTGCATCGGCTTGGACACCGACGTGAAGTCGTTGCTGCCGGCGCTGAGCGGCGGAAAATCGTTGGTGCTGTACGTCGTTGGGCAAACCATCAACCTGACGTTAACCGGCCTGGCCGCCTACCTGGTGTTCGGCTGGCTGTTTCGCGACGCAATCGAGGCCTGGTTGCCATGAGTGAGCGAAACTTCCGCCGCTGGCTGTTGCTGACCATCGCCCTGGCCATGCTGATGACCTGGGGCTGGGTGCTCCCGCGGGTCGGACGGCTTACCGAAGTGCGTAGCCGTATCGATCAGTCGCAGCGGATGGGGATCAATCCCGGCGCGATTTATTACACCGATGTTTTCCTCCCGCCATCCGGCCCAACCCCGCAAGGTGAAACGAAATGAAAGTGATCCTGACCGCCGACCGCAACGCCATGGGTGCCTGGGTTGCCGAGCACGCCGCCGCCGAACTGCGGGACGCGATCGAGGCACGCGGCGCCGCTCGGCTGATCATCGCGACCGGATCGAGCCAATTCGAAGTCCTGCAAGCACTCGCCCAGCGGGAGGATGTCGACTGGTCGGTGGTCACCGGCTTCCACCTCGACGAATACATCGGCATCGCGCCCGAACACCCGGCCTCGTTCTGCGGATATTTACGGGAACGATTCGTCAGTCGAGTGCCGCTGTGCGCGTTCCATTATCTCGATGGCCGCGGCGATCCCCGCGAGACGATCCGGCGGGTCGGCGGCTTGCTGACGGCCGCACCGATCGACGTGGCCCTCGTCGGGATCGGCGAGAACGGTCACCTCGCCTTCAATGACCCGCCCGCGGATTTCGAGTCGGAAGACCCCTACCTGATCGTCGAGCTCGATCATCTCTGCCGCGCGCAACAGGTCGGAGAAGGATGGTTCCCCAACCTGGAAGCCGTCCCGACCAACGCGATCAGCATGTCGATCCGCCAGATCATGCGGACCGGCAAGATCTTCTGCAGCGTCCCTGACCAGCGAAAAGCGGCAGCGGTTCGCGCGACCTTGGAAGATCCGGTCTCGCCGCAAATCCCCGCCAGCATCCTTCGCCAACACAACGACACGGTGCTGATCATCGATCGCGCGGCGGCGTCGGACCTCAGCGAGGCGACCCTTCGCTCCGTGGAGGCGGTATGACCTCGCCGCGCTGGATCGATCTGCAGGTCAACGGCTATGCCGGCGTCGATTTCAATTCGGATGACCTGACACTCGACGAGACCGTCACCGTCTGCCAACGCTTGGCCGAGGATTCGGTAGCGGGCATCCTGGCGACCGTCATCACCGCCCCTCTGGACGCGATGCTCGGGCGAATCGAAAAGCTCGGCCGCTGGATCGAAGAGGTACCCGAGATCGCCGCGCGGCTGACCGGGATCCACATCGAAGGGCCGTTCATCAACCGCCAAACCGGATTCGTCGGCGCTCACCCGCCGGCCGCCGTCTTGCCAGCAACCGTCGACACGGCCAAGCGGCTGATCGATGCCGGCCGAGGGCAGGTGCGGCTGCTGACCCTGGCCCCCGAATGCGACGACACGTTTGCCACCACCCGCTGGCTAGCGGATCAGGGGATCGTCGTCGCGGCCGGTCACAGCGACGCCTCCGTCGACCAACTTCGAGGGGCCATCGATGCCGGCCTGAAGCTCTACACCCACCTGGGCAATGGCTGTCCGACGATGCTGCCGCGACACGACAACATCATCCAGCGAGTCCTAAGCGTCGCCGATCGGCTGGCCATTTCCTTCATCGCCGACGGGCATCACATCCCCCGATTTGTGCTCAGCAACTACTTGCGCTGGGTGCCGGACGAGAACATCATCATCGTGTCGGACGCGATCTCCGCTGCGGGGCTTGGTCCCGGCGATTATCAATTGTTCGGACAAACCGTCCACGTGGATGAAGCGGGCGCGGCCTGGTCGGCCGACCGCAAGCACTTCGCCGGGTCCGCCGCCACGCTGCCGGACATGCACCGGGTGCTGACGTCGATCGGGATCTCGGCCTCGACGATCGACCGCTGGATGGGCGATAACCCGGCCCGGTTGCTCGGGCGGTAGCGAAAACGTCTTTAGAGATACTTGGCCAAAGGCCCGCCGCGAGCCGCGCGGGCATCGACCTTGGCCAGCGTCTGGGGATCTTCGACCAGCGGCGGGGCGTGGTGGGGCTTGACGCGGGCATCGATCACGACGGCGCCGCGGCAGCCCCAATGCTTGTGGACGAACTCGCTGTCGATGCCCTCCAAATCGCTAGCCGGATTGCTGCGGGTGAAGACCACCCACAACCAGTTTCGCAAATCGCGCGCGGCAAACTCGGCATCGTCGACCAGAGTGATCAGCGGAATCGCGGAATCGGAACGGTCCGAATGCTCGCGGCAGAACCTCGCCAAATCCTCGGTCGACCGCACGTCCCGGTAAGGCGGCGCGGTGACCACCAACAACCCCGGCAGCACCAACCGGGGCGACGAAAACCCTATGGGCAGCGTGAAGTCCGCGGGCAACCGTTCGGCTAACCGACGACAGGGCGTGTCCGCGGCAGCGATCACCAACTTGCTGCCCCGGTTCAGCCCGCTGCCGCTGTAATCGAGCGTATCGATCGTGGTCTGCGTATAAAAGTGCAAGTCCCGTCGCGGGTCGAAACGCTCCAGCACGTGACTCAAGAAAGCGGCGATGTCGTGAATGTCGATCCGGCCGGACCGATCCTCGGCGATGAGTAAATACTTGGCCAACGACAACTGCCCGTTGCCCAAAATCGCATTCGCCTGGGTCAGCAGTTCTTGCGGCCGCCGGGCGTCGAGTTGCGGCATGTAGCGTTCGCTGCCGATCGCCAGCAGCAAGGGGTGAACCCCGGCGGCATCGACCGCGTGAACCGCCTTCACGCCCGGGATCACCGAAGGGATGATCGGGTCGGTCAACTCGTGAATCAAGTGGCCGAAGGTGGTGTCCTCCTGCGGCGGACGCCCGACCACGGTAAACGGCCAGATCGCGCCTTCGCGGTGCCACACCTGCTTGACCCGCATCACGGGAAACTCATGCCGCAGGCTGTAGTAGCCGAGGTGATCTCCGAAGGGTCCTTCCGGCTTAGCCGCCGCGGCCGGGTCGATCTCACCGACGATGGCAAAGTCGGCATCGGCATAGACCGGGGCATGATCGCCGCGGATCAGCGATATCCGCCGACCGGCCAGGGCGCCGCCGAAGGTCAATTCCGTCAGGCCCTCCGGCAGGGGCATCACGGCCGCGAGCGTCATCGCGGGTGAGCCACCGACTGTCACGGCAACCTCCAGCGGCCGGTGCAGATCCAACGCCGCGCGGTGATGGACGCCGATCCCGCGGTGGATCTGGTAATGCAACCCGACCTCGCCCCGCGGATCGTAATCGTTACCCGACAGTTGGACTCGGTACATGCCGAGATTAACCCGCATCAGGTTACGCGACTCCCGTGGGTCGGCGCTAAGCACTTGGGGCAAGGTCACGAATCCGCCACCGTCCTCTGGCCAGCATTTCAACCTCGGCAAGTCGGTCAGCGAAATGCGATTGGCGGCCACCGGCCCACGCCGGCACCAACGTGGCAACATCCGCAGCGCGGTCAGCGGCGTCAGGCCATACCGCCAGGGTCGCTTCGGCAACGCGGAAGGGTCGAGCTTCAACTCGATCAACCGCCGGACCGATTCGAGCGTGTCGCGAAACAGATAACGGGCCTGCTCCAACGACCCGAACAGATTCGAGGCCATCGGAAAGCGGCAACCGATCACGTTGCTGAACAGAACGGCCGGCCCACCGCGAGCGTAGACCCGACGTTGGATCTCCGCCATTTCCAAATCAGGATCGACCGGATCGTCGATCCGAATCAATCGACCGGCGGCCGCCAGGTCATCGACAACGTCACGGGTGCAGCGGTGCTTCATTGTTCATTAGGATAGCGGCCGGGCAAACCCTGGCCCACCGCCGCAGTCCCCCCCGCGCCCGCGAGTTACGCTTACCCGGAGACTTACGCTTACCCAGAGATCAGGGTCAGCAGGTCACCGATCTTGCGGTGCGCTTCGATCGGATGCCGGAGCGGTCTGTCCACGAGCACCTCGTAGTGATTCTGGCGGCCGACTTTCTCGCGGCGGATGAAACCACCCTCTTCCAGTTCCTGAATGATCCGCTGGACGGCGCGCTCCGTGATACCGACCTGCAGGGCGACCGCTCGGAGGACCAAGCCCGGTTGCAGGTGCAGCAGCACCAAGACGTGAGCGTGATTGGTCAAGAACGTCCAGCGACGGACATTCTCCGGGGGAGATATCGCCACGGGCTTAGGACGCTTGGCGGAATCCGCCACGGGGCCCGAACGCGGATTCCGCTTCGGCTTCTCAGCCGGAACGGAAGCGGTCATCGTTTTTCGTTTTGCCGTTTTTCGCACCGTTTGCTTCCCCCGCGCGGGCCATACCGAAGGGCCACCCGTATCGGCTAACAATATCCTTGTCCGCTCCGCGTTCCGCCAGTCCGCGTGGCCTTCGCGGCCCACGGAATCTGAAAATTTCTCCCGCCTCTCATCGCACCGCACCCGCGACGACGCCAACCCCTACCTGCCCTCGAGAGACGGCTCGAATCGAACAAAACTCATTGACGCTATTTTAATCGTACTTTATCATTCGCAATTTTGCAGTTACGAACGAACTTTCATGCTTTGAATTTTATGCCCCGGGATACATGCCCTGGGCCGGACAGCTCCCGCCGGTCGCGCGCGCCGTCGTCTCCAACCTGCTCATGGATCGCGATTCGGTCCGGCGTGACGAGACGGGCTGCAGCCGAAGACCTGCTCGTACGCTCCGACTTCGCCGAGCGTTTTTTGGGATCTGCCCGTGCAGGATGGCAAATCGAACGACCGGCCACAGTCCGTCGCGTTCGACGAGGGTCGGTCGTGTCGGTCGAAAACCCCCGCGAGGTGATAAAAGTTACCATTTCCGCGAACTCAGGTGGGGCACGAATCCCGTATCCGCAAAATGGACTGCCGGTGATTTACCGCTGCGACCGGCTGTCGTCATGCTGCTGCAGGCGCAGCGGTCGGACGAACCGATCTCGCGGCACATCCGAGCTTGCAGAATTCCGCCCCATGAGGTGAGCCGCCGATGGTTGTCGAAAGCGTATTGGCCCTGGACGAGAAGAACCTGCGAGAGCAGTGCGACTGGATACTCGGTTGCCTCCGCGACGTGCTCACCGAATCGGGCGAACGAGAGTTGGCGGATAAACTCCCCCTGCTCACGAACATCGCCGCGTCGCCGGACCTGCAAGTCGATTCGGTACAACTGACTCAGGCCTATTCGATCGCATTCCAGTTGTTGGGCATGGCCGAGCAGAGTGCGGGCGATCAATTCCGCAAATCGATCGAACGCCAATCCGGAGCTGACGCCTTGCCGGCGTTGTGGGGTGATTCGCTTCGGCAACTGCAGGCCCAAGGCTGGACCGCGGCCGAGATCGCGCGGCAATTGCCCGAGATGCGACTCGAACTCGTTTTGACCGCGCACCCCACCGAAGCCAAACGGGCGACCGTGCTGGCGCACCACCGGCGGTTGTTCGAACGATTCCAGCTCCGCCAGCGCAACTTGTCCATCGAGGGAAGCCTCGACGAATCGCTGCGGGAAGAGAATGATTTTGCGGTGCAGGCCTTGCTCGCGATCCTTTGGAGGACCGGCGAGATCTACCTTGCCAAACCGGATATCCAGTCGGAACGCCGCAACGTCCTAGACTACTTGACCCATGTTTTCCCGTCGGTCCTGCGACCACTCGATCAGCGATTGCGCCGCGCTTGGACCGACGTCGGCTTGGACCCAAGCGTTTTCAACGACCCGTTGGTATTCCCGAAACTGACCTTCGGCACCTGGGTCGGGGGGGATCGAGACGGCCATCCGCTGGTGACCGCCGATGTCAGCCTCGCGAGCCTCATGGAACTACGGCGCAACGCCTTGGGTTTAGTCCAACGACACCTCCAGCAGTTGGCCCGCTTGCTGAGCCTCTCGGCCTACTGGCAACCCGCCGATCCGGATTTCCTGCAGGCCTTAGCCGAGGCCACCACACAGTTAGGCCCAGCAGGTCAGGTCGCCCTGGACCGCAATCCGAATGAGCCGTGGCGGCAGTTCATCAACACCATGTTGGCCCGCCTGCCGAAACTCGACCCGAACAACGATTCGATCACTCACGAGGCCCCCCCAACCTATCAAAGGTCCACCGAACTGCTCGCGGACTTGCGTCGGCTCTACGACGGACTCGTCGCCAGCGGGCAGCGGCGTCCGGCCGATTACGCGGTCCAGCCGCTGCTCCGAATCGTCCAGACTTTCGGATTTCACTTGGCCGTTCTGGACGTGCGCCAGAACAGCGACTTCCATGACCGCGCGGTGGAGCAACTGCTCGTCGCCGCCGGATTCGCGCGAACGAACTTCTCGCAATGGTCGGAGGCGGACCGGTTGGAATTGCTGCGACGGGAACTGGAGTCCAAACGCCCCTTCGCGCGACCCGACGTTTCACTAGGCGTCGAAGCCGACGCGGTCCTGTCGACGCTGCGGGTATTGCGGGACTATCGCATGGCCTACGGGGACGATGGGCTGGGGGCGTTGGTCGTCAGCATGACTCGCAACCTCTCGGACCTACTGGTGGTCTATCTGCTGGCTCGAGAAGTCGGCTTGATGGAAGAGGCGCCGGATGGCTTGCTATGCCCGCTGCCGGTGGTGCCGCTGTTCGAAACGATCGACGATCTGGAACGCAGTCCCGAGATTTACGCTGCCTTCTTGCGAGAGCCGATCACGATGGGCAGCCTACTGGCGATCCAACAGCGTCTCGGCCAGCGGGAGCCGATCGGTCAGATCATGATCGGGTACAGCGACAGCAATAAGGATGGCGGGATCCTGGCGAGTCTGGTTAACCTCCGCCGCGCGCAGGACCGGCTCGCCCAAGTCGGGAAAGGGCAGGGCGTGAAAATCCGGTTCTTCCATGGCCGTGGCGGTACCATCAGCCGGGGTGCCGGACCGACCCACCGCTTCATCCAAGCACTTCCGAGCGATACCCTCCGCGGCGACTTGCGTGTGACGGAGCAGGGCGAGACGATCCCGCAGAAGTATGCCCACCAGTCCACCGCCATCTACAACCTGGAACTGTTCCTCGCGGGAGTCACCCGCAAAACCTTGTCCGACCAAGTGGGCGACGCGGGCGAACACCCGCTCGAAGCGAGCCTCGATCAGTTGGCCGAATGGGCCCGCGAGTGCTACACGGCGCTGTTACAGTCCCCCGACTTCGTGACCTTCTTTCGCCAAGCGACACCGATCGATGTGATCGAGCAAAGTTGCATCGGCTCGCGGCCCGCTCGCCGGACTGGGCAACAGACCCTCGCCGACTTGCGAGCCATTCCTTGGGTCTTCAGTTGGGGGCAATCACGATTCTGCCTGTCCGGTTGGTACGGGGTCGGCACCGCACTCGCCAAGCTCCGCGCCGCGGACCCACACGCCTTCGCGCTGCTGAGCAAGACGATGGCCGAATGGCCACCGATGCGGTATCTGATCAGCAACGTCGCGACCAGCCTGGCGACCACCGACCGTGAGATCATGCGGGCCTATGCGGGCCTCGTCGAGTCCGTTCCGCTCCGCGAACAGTTCATGACGCGGATCGAAGCGGAACTGTCGCTAACTCAAGCGATGCTCGAGTCGATTTACGGCGGCCCGTTAGCCGAGCAGCGGCCGAATATTCGGAGGATGCTGGATCTGCGAGCCGCCGGCCTGAGGGTCCTGCATCACCAGCAAATTGCGCTGTTGGAGAGGTGGCGGAACGACCATCGCGGGGGCCAATTCGAAACCGCCGAGCAATTGATCCCCCGGCTCCTGTTGACGGTCAATGCCATCGCCAGCGGCCTGGGTACGACCGGCTGACCCGGCCGCGATCCCGGGGCGGGCCAACGACGACGATCGCCAACCCAAGCTACACCCCGTAGCTCAAGCCCGCGGAGCGGCCAGCAAAGCTTCGATCACGTGCCCTTTGACGTCGGTCAAACGCATGTCGCGGCCGCCAAAACGGAAGGTCGACCGCGTGTGATCGACGCCCAGGAGGTGCAGCATCGTGGCATGCAAGTCATGAATCTCGGTCCGATTCTCGATCGCCTTGTAGCCCCACTCGTCGGTCGCGCCATAGATCGTACCGGGCCTGACCCCGCCGCCCGCCATCCACAGGCTGAAGCCGAACGGGTTGTGGTCCCGCCCATCGCTACCCTGTGCGAACGGCGTCCGCCCGAACTCGCCAGACCAGACGACCAACGTTTCGTCGAGCAGGCCTCGTTGCCGCAGATCCTTGAGCAGCGCGCCGATCGGTTGATCGACGGCCCGGGCATTGTCTTCATGACCCTTCTTCAAGTTGGCATGTTGGTCCCAGCGGTCATGCCCGACCGACGGACAGGTCAATTCGATGAACCGCACGCCTCGCTCGACCAGTCGCCGCGCCAACAGGCACTGCGCGGCGTAGGTCCGAGTCGGCTCGTAATCCGAGCGCATGCCGTACATTTCCTGCGTGGATTCGGTTTCCTCCGACAGCGCCATCAGCTCCGGTACCGCCATCTGCATCTGATAGGCCAGCTCGTAATTTCGCACCGCCGACTCGAGGCTGTCGTGTACTCCGTATAGCGAACCCAAGTTGAGCGAGTCGAGCTGTCGCATCAACGCCAACTTACCGGCCTGACGAGCCGAGTTGCCATCGCTCGGCAGGATGTTGGCGACCGCGGACCCCGACGGCTTGAAGACTGAACCCTGGTAGCTAGCGGGTAAAAATCCGCTCCCGAAACAGTCCAGTCCACCGGGCGGGATCAGACCGCCGTTGATGACGACAAACCCGGGCAAGTTCTTGCATTCGCTGCCCAGTCCATAGTTGACCCACGCGCCCATGCTGGGACGCCCCTGCAGACCACTGCCGGTGTGGAGGAAGTAGTTGGCGAACGTGTGTTCGGGAAACTCGGAGACCATCGATCGAATCACGGCCAACTCATCGGCGCTGGCGGCGATGTGCGGAAACAGTTCGCTGATCGGGATGCCCGCTTCGCCATGCGGTTGAAACTTCCAGGGACTCGCCAACACCTTGCCGTTGTTATTGAACTGCGTCGCCTCGACTTTGAAGAATGCCCCCGGGTCCTGGCCGTTGTACTTGTCGAGCAACGGCTTGGGGTCAAACGTGTCGACCTGGGAAGGGCCACCGTCCATGTACAGGAAAATGACATTCTTGGCGGTCGCTCGATGGTGCGGCCCATGCCCAGCCACCCCCGCTCCCAGATTCGAATCCCTGGCCGCGGCGGCCGGGACGGCATCGGTGTAGGCAGGATCATGGGCCAGCGCTGCCAGCGCGACCGCGCCAAAACCGCTGGCGCAGCGACCGAGCATTTCACGGCGAGAAAGCGATGTGGGTGCGCCCGAACTCACAAGCCCCGGCGATCGCACCTGACCACAGGGATAACGTTTCCATTTAGTCATCGGAGGAAAATGAACTCCTTGGTGTTGATCAATGCGTGAGCGAAATCGGTCCAGCGCGTCGCCTCGTCGCTCGCCGAGTCCGAACCCGGCTGCAGGAACGCGATGGCGGCGGTTAACTCGGCTTCGCTCGGCCCGCGTGCGAAGGCCACCCGATACATCCGATCGATACGGGCGGACGTCAATTCGACAGGGTCGGCAACGGACTCGCCCGGTTGAACTTCGCTCAGCGTTCGTTTCGCCCAGAGGCCAGCCTGCTCGATCACGAAGGGATCGTTCATCAGGATCAACGCCTGAGCGGGAACGTTGGAAACGTTGCGACGCCCCATCGTGCTGAAAGGGACGGGCGTGTCGAAAGCGAGCATGAAGGGAGAAAGGAAGTTGCGACGAACGGAGACATACAGCGACCGACGCCCCGCTCCATCCAATGGCCCCGACTGACCGGGACGCCCGCGACCATCCATGAAGTTGGTCAGATGAATGGGGACCGGCTCGCCCTCCATCGTCGCGTCCAGTCGCCCGGATACGGCCAGCAACCCGTCACGAATCGACTCGCCATCCAAACGCCGGGGTTCGCGATGGTGCCAAAACTCGTTCTTGGGATCGGCGGCGAGGGCGGCGGGATCCGCATGGCTCGACATCTGATAGGTCTGCGACAGGACGATGCGGCGGATCAGTCGCTTGATCGAACGCCCGTCGGCCAAAAATTGTTGTGCCAAGTGATCGAGCAATTCGGGATGCGTTGGCGGTTGTCCGAGCACCCCGAAATCGTCGACCGTCGGGACCAAGCCGCGGCCCATGAGGTGATGCCAGACCCGATTGACGATCACGCGATGCGCTAACGGATTCCGCGGGTCGTTGATCCGAGCGGCCAGTTCCAACCGACCGCTGCCATGGGCGACGTCCAACGGGGCTTCGCCATCGAGCGCCGACAGGAAGCGGCGGGGAACCGTCTTGCCCGGGGTCGAGGCATTGCCACGGATCAAAATGCGATCATCGACGCCGCTCCCGTCCACCATCCCCATCGCGACCCGGGAAACGTCGCGCACTTCGCCGCGGAGCGATCGACGCGCCAGGGCCCAGTCTCGGATCAGGGCTCGCGCGCGATCGGCCACCTCAGAATCGCCACGAAGAAAATCCTCGATCCGCTGCTGCACGGCGGACACTTCAGCGGCGATTTCGGCTTCCCGCTGTTCGAACGCCGCCAGCCAGCCATCGCTGGGCCCTTGGGCGATGATCGCCACGTCGAGGGTCGCATCCTCGTCAGGTACGAACTCGAAATGGAGCTCGCCGCCGACATACCGGCTCAGGTTCAGACGTACCCACTGCCAAGTTTCCGACGCCGGAACCGCTTGCACCGTCTCGTTGTGCAGCGGCCCCAGAACCAACCGATGGGAATCGACACAGGCGATCACATGCCCGCGCCCTCTGACCCGACAAGCGATCGAACCGTTATCGATTCGCACCGTCGGCGAGCGGAGCGTTCGGCCGGCCATCGCCAGCCCGCCGAGCCGTCCGCGGTGCTGCGCGCCACCTTGGCTGATCGAACGGATGCCGTGCCAGAACGGATCGGTCATCGCGGCGGACGCGGTGGCCAGTTGGACCTTCGCCCCAGCGGGATCGGCGGAGGGTACGTTCAAGAGCACTTGCCCAGCGCGAACCGGGGCGGGACCGTACAGGAAGCCGTTTTGCATGAACTCGCCGGTCGCTTGCGCGGCGTAATCGACCAGCGTCACCGAACCGTCCTCCGGCAAGGATTGACGGACCGACAGCTCCTGGTCGGACGGGTCAGCGAGAGGCCGCTCGCCAGCCAACCACGCTTCCAAGGATGCGCGGGGGGCGGTTACGCCTGGCAGATTCGCCGACAGCAACTCGGCAAGTTCCCGCCGATATCGCGGATCGATCTCGGCCAATTTCTCGGCGGCCCGTCGATCCGCGGGGAGGGCTTCGAAGCGAACCTGCCCGAAATCGCTGCTCTGCAGGAATCCCGACAAGGCGTAATAGTCTGCCGTGGTGATCGCATCGAACTTGTGGTCGTGACAGCGGGCGCAGGCGACGGTCAGCCCCAAAAAGGTTTTCGACATCACGTCGATCATGTTGTCAAAGCGGTCGCTTTCGTCCTTCCGCGTATCGACCGGGGAATGCACCCACTCGCCCAGAAACCAAAAGCCGGTTCCCAAAATCGATTCGTTCGCGCCGCTGGTCGGGTGGATCCGCGGATCCGGCAACAGGTCGCCCGCGAGGTGCTCGGCAACCCAGCGATCGTACGGGACGTCGGCGTTGAAGCCTCGAATGACATAGTCGCGGTACTGGTGCGCGTTGACCGAATCATGGTCGAACTCATGACCGCGAGACTCCGAGTAGCGGACCAGGTCGAGCCAATGACGGCCCCACCGCTCGCCGAAGTGTGGCGAGAGCAACAGCGAATCGACCACACGTTCGATCGCGTCTGGTGACGTATCCGAGACGAACCGTTCGACCACATCGGGAGCGGGTGGCAACCCGACCAAGTCGAAATGCAGCCGTCGGATCAGTCCGCGTCGATCGACGGGCGGGGCAGGGCTTAGCCCAACCCGGCTCAGCCGCTCGGCGATGAAGAGGTCGATCGGATCCAGCGGTTGCGCCAGCATTCCTGGGGAGCCGGCTGCGTCATGCGTGCCAGCCCCATCGCGAGCGACGCCGGCATCTGGAACCACCCGGCCCGCGCGGAGTGGTTGCCAAACCCAGTGAGACTGCTTGCGAGCCTGTTGATCAAACGAGCCTGCCGCGGCGGCGGACTCGGGCGGCGGCTCATCCGGCCAAGCCGCGCCCTGTTTCACCCACTCGGCCAACCAACCGATCTCCTCGTCCGACAGCTTGCCCGCCGGCGGCATCTCATAAGATTCGTAACGAACCGACTGGATCAACAAACTGTGATCCGCGTCGCCGGGTACGATCACCGCGCCCGAATCCCCCCCCGTGATCAGCGCCTGGCGAAAATCGAGCCGCAGCCCGGCCTGCAATTTCTTGGCCCCCGCGCTATGACACTCGTAGCAATGAGTGACCAGCAACGGGCGAATCCGCTTCTCAAAGAATTCCAATTGCTCGACGGAAAATTGGCCGGCGCCAGAAGTCTCCGCCCGGCTAGTGGCTGAGCCGATTACGGCAGCGGCCGCGAGCGATAGCGTCGTCAGGACGAGATGCAACCTCGGCACGAATTTCTCCGGAGGTTTGAGCGGCGGGAAGTCGGTAGGGTGGGGAACGCCGCGCAGACGCGGCTTCAAGCTCTTATCTTACACCAATCCCATTAACCTCGGAGATCCGAATTTCACAACCGAGGCGAGCGACCGCCCCAACCTCCCTCGAGCGCCCCCCCCGCAGTCGCCCGACCGGTGGTGATCGCCCGATCACAGGAGTGGACGAGGCCGTCCCGATTGCCGATCATTCAAACGATCATTAGAGTATTGAGGGACGGCCCAACCCTTCTTCGGAGCGACCATGCAGCCGCCTAGCGACTCGCCCATGGCGACCCTTCCGCCGCTCGCGTTTGGGCGAGTGCTGTTCGCCGAGGGACTCGGCACCTTCCTGCTCGTTTTTTTGGGCTGCGGCGCGGTCCATGCCGCCGTGCTGCTGGGCGCTCAAAGCGGGATCTGGCAGGTCGCGATCGTCTGGGGGCTGGCGATCATGTTGGCGATCTTTGCCGTCGGGTCGATCAGCGGCGCGCACATCAACCCGGCGATGACGATCGCCTTCGCGGTCTGGGGTCGGTTCCCTTGGAATCGCGTCGCCCCCTACCTGGTCGCGCAGCTGCTGGGCGCGGTGGCGGCAGCCCTGGTTCTGCTCGGCCTTTTCGCCGGATTCCTGGCCGCCAAGGAGCGGGAGAAGGGGGTCGTTCGCGGCGAGCCAGGCAGCATCGTCACGGCGATGTGTTTTGGCGAGTATTTTCCCAATCCCAGTTCGATCGCGACGTCGGCTGGCCCCTACGACGCCGCGGCCCACGCCGAACTGCAGGCTCGCTTCGGGCACGTTGCCGCTTTCCTGGCGGAGTTCCTCGGGACGATGATTTTGGGGTGCGTGATCTTTGCGCTTACGGATGATCGCAATGGCGGTCGGCCGTCGGCCAACTTGGCACCGGTATTCATCGGCCTAACCGTCGCGGCCTTGATCTCGGTTCTGGCACCCCTGACCCAAGCCGGTTTCAACCCAGCACGGGACTTTGGCCCGCGACTGGTCGCCTACTTCGCCGGTTGGAAAGCGATCGCAATCCCCGGTCTCGACGAACCCAGCTGGTTCACCGTTTACATCTTGGCCCCGATACTTGGGGGCATGGCGGGGGGTGGCTTGCACCAGTGTTGGCTGCGACCCGCGAATCAGTCCGCCCCAATCACTTCTTACCAGCCGGAGAACAGCTGATGTCGGAAAACGCGCGTTTCATCATGATCGGTGGCTTCCTGGGGGCTGGCAAAACGACCACGGTCGCGCGATTGGCTCACCACTTTCAGCAACAGGGAAAGTCGGTGGTCATCGTCACGAACGACCAAGCCACCGACTTGGTCGACACCAACCTGCTGCGATCCCAAGGCTTCGACGTCGGCGAAGTCGCCGGGTCCTGCTTCTGCTGCAACTTCAACGAACTGACCGACACGGTGGAGCGACTGGGGGCTGAACGCCGCCCGGACGTGGTGCTTGCCGAGCCGGTCGGAAGCTGTACCGACTTGGTGGCGACCGTCATCCGGCCGCTACGGCAGATCTATTCCCAGCCGCTGGAGATCGCACCCTATGGGGTGATCGTGAAGCCGAGTCACGGGGCGAAAATTTTGCGACGATCGGGTAGGGGGGGATTCTCACCCCAGGCGGAATACATCTTTCGCAAGCAAATCGAAGAAGCCGACTTCGTGATCCTCAACCGGATCGATGAATTGCCTGGCTCCGAAGTCGAAGAACTCGCGGGGCTGCTGGACGAGCAATTCCCGGGCAGGGCGATCGTCAGGATGTCCGCGAAAACCGGACAGGGCTTCGCGCCTTTCTGCGACTTTTTGGACCAACGCGGCAACTTTGGCCAACGCCTGATGGAAGTCGACTACGACGTCTATGCCGAAGGCGAAGCGGAATTGGGATGGCTCAATTGCCAGGCGACAATCGAAGCGAGCGGGCCCTTCGAGCTCGACGAGCTCCTGACACATCTGCTGACGGTGTTGCAGCAGCAATTAGCGGCCCTGCCGGCTGAGACGGCCCATTTGAAGGTGATCGGCATCGCTGACGGGGCCTACGGGGTGGCGAATCTCGTCAGCAATTCGTCGCCTCCCGTCCTGTCGCTCCCCGCCGCCGTGCGAACCAAACTGGCCAATGTGGTCGTCAACGCCCGCGTCGCAATCGACCCAGAAACCCTGGCGACCTTGGTGAGCGGGACGCTCCAGCGGGAGGCGGAGCGGATCGCCGGAACCGCCCGCATCAACACGCTGCAAAGCTTCCGACCCGGTCGACCAGTCCCGACCCATCGGATCCTCGCCAACTGATCGGGCCCCGGTTCTCAAAAGCGTGTGACCTCGCCAGCCGACACGGCAACCCCAAAGTCAGCTCCCCAAGGGAGCACAATTAAGACAACCCAACCGAACCAAAGCCCTTAAGTCACAAAATCTATCCAATCTACTTGAACCTCCTCACCGGCTCATTATCCTACGGGTTACAGCCGGATAGGACACGGGATCCTGTTGGAGACGGCGAGATTCGGAATCTTGTAACAATCGGAGGGGTGCTCAAGCCCATGAAAAAGGTCACAATTTTGTCGGGTGTCGCGGCGATCGCCGTAGCATTCTCTTCCGCCAGCTCCGTCCAGGCGGGCCATGGCTCGTGGGGCGGCAGTCACGGGTCTTCCGGGGGCGGATCCTATGGCAGCTCGGGCGGATCGCACGGTAGCTCGGGTGGGTCCTACGGCAGCTGGGGTGGTTCGAGCGGCAGCAGCGGATCTTCGTTCTCCGGATACGCTTCATCGGGCGGTTCGGGCTCATCGGGGAATGGGCATCACGTCGGCCCGCTGAAGCGATTGATCGCCAAGATTCATGACCACCATGCCGCGAAGGTCGCGGCGCGAAGGTCGCACTACAGCAGCGGCGGCGCTTCCTATGGCAGCAGCGGCGGCTCGTACGGTAGCAGCGGTGGCAGCAGCGGCGGGTCGTACGGCAGCAGCGGCGGTCGCGTTTCCATGAGCTATCGCGGCGGCAGCTACGGCAGCAGCGGCCACGGCAGCAGCGGTGGCAGCTCCGGCGGAACGGTCATCAGCGGCTATTCCTCGGAATACTCCGGCGGCTATTCGACGTCCCCCAGCGACTACGACTCGGTTCCCGTTTACGGTTCGGAATCTGGGGACGCGGTCGTAGCTCCACCCGAGCCCAGCGCGGCTCCCGCCCAATCCGACGCGCCGACTACGGACGTCGAGGCCAAGGTCGAAGGCGATTCGGCGATCCTGACGGTTGCTGTTCACGAGGACGCGATCGTGACGGTCAACGGCCTGCCGACCAAGAGCAGCGGGCCAATCCGCCAGTTCATGTCGACGGGACTCGAGTCCGGCTTCGTCTACAAGTATGTCGTCGAAGTTCGCTATGCCGATTCCGACAAGGCCGAGACACGAACGGTCCGGTTGCGTGCCGGTGGGGCTGAGCGTCTCGTCTTCGCGGGCCCCAATGCCGACAACGTGGTCGAGCAGGAGCCTGCCCAGGCCGACCTCGAGACGGTCGTCACTGTCCGCGTTCCGGCTGACGCCAAAGTCAGCTTGGCTGGCAACGACACCAACGGCGCCGGCGAAGTCCGGACCTTCCGGACTCGTCAATTGGCCGCGGGCGAAGCTTGGTCGAACTACACGATCCGCGTCACCGCCACGATCAACGGTTCGTCGATCAGCCAAGAGCGGTCGCTGAACTTGGTCGCCGGCTCGGCCCATGAGCTGACCTTCGATTTCGAATCGTCTGACGTCGCGAATCGCTAAGCCGGTTCGGCCGTTTATTTCGAAGGGTTCGGGAGCCATTCGCCGGCTTCCGAACCCTTTTTTTGTTGATTCTCGACCCGAGCTTGTGGCATCGCGTTCGACCGACGGGGCCAAGGCTGCTGCGAGATCGTGCCGCGAAGAGTAGACTCTCCGGCTCGGACCTCGCCCGCGGACCCGTATCCGACCGGGGGCACTCAAGACATCTTTCGGTTGGAACGCGGGTAAACGGATGGGCTGGGAAGCGTGGTTGACGCTGGCGGTAGCGGTCGCCTTGCTGGCGTCGCTAGCGATGCGACTGGCGGCGACCGATCTACTCGCGATCACTTGTCTGGGTGTACTCGTGATCGCCCAGAATTTAACCGGCACGACGCTGCTCCCCGCACCGAAAGCGGCCGTTTCTGGGTTTGGCAATGAAGGCTTGGTAACGATCGCGTTGTTATTCGCCGTCGTCGCCGGATTGGAATTCACCGGGGGTACGGAACTCGCCACCGGATGGCTACTCAATCGAGCCCGCACCCTGACCGGAGCCCAAACGCTGCTGCTCGGCCCCGTGGCGTTTCTCAGCGCGTTCCTGAACAACACGCCGATCGTGGCCGCCATGCTGCCGGTGGTTCAGGACCTGAGCAAGCGGGTCGGCGCGAGCCCCAGCCATCTGCTCTTGCCGCTTTCCTACATGGCGATCCTGGGGGGGCTTTGCACCTTGATCGGCACCAGCACGAACCTGTTGGTGCAGGGCTTGGTGATCGAGCAGGGCGCTACGCCCCTCGGATTTTTTGCCCCCGCGGCGATCGGTGTTCCCGCGACGATCCTCGGTCTGATTTACATCCTGACCTGTTCGCGGTGGCTGCTGCCCAATCGACTGGCGGCCGTCAGCGCTCAGGAAGACCCCCGCCGCTACACGGTCGAAATGGTGGTCACTCCCGGCGGAGCGCTGGTCGGCCAGACGATCGAATCCGCCGGACTACGGCACCTGACGGGGCTCTACTTGGCGGAAATTCAGCGCGGCGACTACCACGTCAAGGCGGTCGGGCCGAGCGAACGTTTGCTGGCCGGAGACACCCTGGTTTTGGTCGGCATCCTGGAAAGCGTCGTCGACTTGCAGAAGATTCGAGGGCTGTCTTCGCCGGATGACCAGACCCGCAAACTGACGTCGCCCGCCTGGGATCGCCGCTTGGTGGAAGCGGTCGTGAGCAGCCGCTGTGCCGTGCTGGGACGAACGATTCGCGAAGGACGTTTTCGGTCCAATTATGGCGCCGCCGTCATCGCCGTGGCCCGCGGTGATAAACGTCTGCCAGGCAAACTGGGCGACGTACGGCTGGAGGTCGGTGACGTGCTGCTGCTGGATGCGTCGCCGAGTTTCCTGGAGCGGCACGCGCGGTCGCATGAGTTCTATTTGGTCAGTGACGTACCGGGCGGCGTGGTCCGTCGCCCCGAACGGGCCTGGTGGGCGATCCTGATCTTGGTGGCGATGGTCGCCGCCGCCACGTTGACACCGGTCTCCATCATGACCGCGGCGCTGATCGCCTGCATCGCGATGATCGGCTTGAAATGTTGCACCGCGGACGAAGCCCGGCAGAGCATCGACTGGTCGGTCCTGATCGTGATCGGGGCGGCACTGGGGATCGGCCAAGCGTTGGACATGAGCGGCGCGGCGGCGTCGATCGCCCGGGGCCTGCTCGGCTTCGCCGGCGGGGACCCGATGCTGTCCCTGGTCGCGGTCTACTTGGCGACCATGCTCTGCACCGAATTGATCACCAACAACGCCGCTTCGGTCCTGATGTTCTCGATCGCCTGGAAAGCCGCCAGCGGACTGGGGGTCGACCCGCTCCCCTTCGTGATGGCGGTCATGATCGCGGCATCGGCCAGCTTCACCACTCCGTTCGGCTACCAGACGAACCTGATGGTCTATGGCCTGGGGGGCTATCGGATGACCGACTACCTGCGGTTCGGCTTGCCGATGAGCCTGATCCTGTTCGTCACCTCGATGATCCTGATCCCGCGGATTTGGCCATTCTGACGCCGCCGGGTCGCGGCGCCGGACTCCGACGGATCGGTCTGGCAAAGCGGCCAGGCGAAACCGACGAACCGGCGGCCAAAAAGCGGGGAGATCCCCGGACCGCTGACGGTTTCTTGAGTGCATGAGCGACGTACTTAAAATAGAGTATGTTCTAGGCTCGCAAACGCCCTTCCCGACGAGGCTTTCAGGTTCATGTCACATCACAAAGGCTCAGCTCAACCGGCCCCGGCGCTACCGATGGATCGGGAAGCGATGATCTCCCGCCTGACGACTTCGCTGCTGCAGAAGCGGGAACCGCTGGAGGTCGACAAAATCTTCAAGGCCTTGGTGAAGCTCGAAGGTTCCGACCTGCACCTGAAAGTCGGCCAACCCCCGATGGTTCGGGTGAAGGGGGACCTGCGACCGCTCAACCGACCGCCGATCGACAATGAGGAAATGGTTCGGCTGTTGGTCCCGATGATGGATGACCGCAACCTGGGGATCTTCGAGCGTGAAGGGGGGGCCGACTTCGCCTACATCGTGGATGTCGACGGGGTGAGCTGGCGATTCCGAATCAACCTGCTCAAACAGTTGGGCCGCATCGGCTTGGTCGCCCGCCGCATCAATAACTTCATCCCCGACTTTCGCGGCCTATTCCTTCCCGATTCGATCGAAAATTTATGCCACTTCGACCAGGGCATGGTCCTGTTAGCCGGGGTTACCGGGAGCGGTAAGAGCAC
Source organism: Planctomycetaceae bacterium UBA6172 (assembly GCA_002422955.1). GTDB lineage: Bacteria > Planctomycetota > Planctomycetia > Pirellulales > Pirellulaceae > UBA6163. The sequence goes on along the minus strand of DITY01000333.1, from coordinate 6,650 downwards.
GACCATCGGCTCGATGCTGAATTACATCAACAGCATCTATCGCAAGCACATCCTAACGCTCGAGGACCCGATCGAGTTCGTCTACACCGAGGACAAGTGCCTGATCAACCAGCGGGAGATCGGCCAGGACGTGCTGGACTTCGGAGTCGGCATGAAGCACGCCGTCCGCGAAGACCCCGACATCATCCTGGTCGGCGAGTTGCGTGACGAGGAGACGTTCATGACCGCAATTCATGCCGCCGAAACCGGTCACTTGGTGTTCGGCACGATCCACGCCGCGAGTGCCTCGACCACGATCGGCCGTATTCTGGACTTGTTCCCCGAGGAAATGCACGGCGCGATCCGCAGCGCCATCGCCTTCAACATGAAGGGCATCATCGCCCAGAAACTGCTCAGGAGCATCAAACCGGGCGTGTCCCGAGTGCCGACCTGCGAGGTCATGATCTTCAACCCGATCGTCAAAAAGCTGATCCTCGAAGGGCAGGACAACAAGTTGCCCGATGCGATCCGGATCGGTGCCGAAGACGGGATGCAGGACTTCACCATGAGCCTGAAGCAATTGATCGATGACGAGTTGATCGATCGCCCGACCGCCTTTGCCGTCGCCCCCAACAAGGACTCGCTCAAGATGGCCTTGAAGGGCATTGATGTGAAGGCGCCCGGCATCATCTGACGACGCTTCACCGTCAGCGGTCCCTGACGCCGCTGCCAACCCGCGGACGCGACTCCTCGCGACCGTCGCGGGGGCTGTCCCCTGGCGAACCCCTTTCCGTTTCACGCTTTCTTTCTGTTCCCAATCGCCGATTCCATGGCCAAAAAACCACCCACCGAACTCCAGCCTTGGCAAACCGCTCCGCAGGCGACACTCACCCCCCTGGTCTCGGACCCGTCGCAGCAACAGGCGGTGCTGATCCTGGCTCGCCAGGGGACCGGACACCCGGTCGCGATCGGCCAGATCGGCCACGCCATCACGGCGCGCGCGATCCAGGTCATGCTCGATTACAACGCCTCCGCCTGCGCCGTCCGCTACATGATCGACGGCCAGTGGGAACCCGGTCCCGAACTGACCCGCGAACTCGGCGACGCGATGCTGTTGACGCTCAAGCAGCTCTGCCAACTCAACCCGGCCGATCGACGGAGCGCCCAAAACGGTAAATGCCAGGCCAAACTGGGCAAAGACAAATACGTGATGACGCTCAAGAGCCAAGGGACGGCCCAGGGCGAACGCGTGCTGATCCGGATGGATCCCGAAAAGATCCCCTTTCAAAGGTTGGAAGACCTGGGGATGCGAGACACGATGATCGAACAGTTTCGCGAAGCGCTCAACAGCGAGAACTCTTGCGTCCTGGTCGGATCGCCTCGCGGCGCCGGCCTAACCGCCACTTGGATCGTGACGCTCAACGCCGCCGACCGCCTGATCCGCGACTTCCAATCGGTCGAACTCGAGGATGAGCCCGAACTCGAGGTCATCAACGTCAACGCTAACTTCTATGGCGGCTCCACCGGGCTGAATGCTTCCCAATTGCTGCACAAGATGATCCTCAAGGAGCCGGACGTATTCGTGCTCCCCTCCATCCCCGACGAGGCCTCCTGGGTCACGGCGTTGGAACAGGCAGCGGAAAAAGAGAAACAGGTCATCGCCCGCTATCCCGCCAACACGGCGATCGAAGCCTGCGCGCGGATCGTCGCCCAGTATCCGAAGGGGGCGAAGCATTTCGCGGCAACCGTCAAGGCGGTGCTCAACCAACGCCTGGTTCGCCGCTTGTGCGAGGATTGCAAGCAGGGCTTCCAGCCCACGCCGCAGTTGCTACAGAAGCTCGGCATTCCGGCCGGTCGGGTGACGACGTTGTACCAGCAGTTCGTGATGCCCCCCATCGAGCAACAGGTCGACGCGAAGGGCAAACCGGCACCGATCCCGCCCTGCGCGAAATGCCAGGCACGGGGTTATCTCGGTCGCCTCGGCATCTTCGAATTGTTCAAGCCGGGGCCCAAGTTTCGCGCCGCGTTACTGAAAACCACCGATCTCGCCGAGTTGAACAAGATCGCGCAGGCCGAGGGACATCGCGGGCTGCAGTCCGAAGCTATCCTCGCCGTCGCTCGTGGCCTGACCACACTCGATGAGATCAAACGAGCCTTCGCCAAACCGTCCGCCTAACCGATCCGCATCGCCGATCCTTCGTTCCCTCATCTCCCTTCCTCATCTCCGGAATTCTCAACCATGCCCACAGATCTGTTACGCGGTGCTCGCCAAGCCCGCGTCTCGGCGCTTCGCATCCCTGCGGTTTCGCGACTGACCACCGCGGTCGTGATGGTCGTCTGCTTCATCGCCGCCGCGGGCCATGGGCCGGCGCGTGCGGCCGAAGTCAATGTCTCCAGCTTCGGAAAGACCGCGGCGGGTGAGCCAGTCGAACGGTTCCGACTCACGGGCGATGGCGGCGTGGTGGTCGAACTCATCTCCTTGGGGGCGACCATCCGATCGGTCCTCGTCCCCGACAAGGATGGCCAAGTCGCCGACGTGGTCAACGGCTTCGACGACGTCGCCGGTTACCAATCGGCGGAGAACCAATACTTCGGCTGCACCACCGGACGGGTCTGCAATCGGATCGGCGGCGCCAAGTTCACGCTCGACGGCGAAACCTACACGCTCGCGGCCAATGACGGTCAGAACACGTTGCACGGCGGCGCCAAACGCAGCCTGGACAAGGTGCTTTGGAAGGGTGTGGTGGATCGTAGCGATCCGGGGATCGCGGCGGTTGACTTCAGCTACTTCAGCCCCGACGGCGAAGAAGGCTTTCCGGGAAATGTTCACTTCACGGTCCGCTTCGCGCTGACCCCAGACAACTCGCTGTTGATGCGGTACTCCGCGACCACCGACCTGCGGACCCCGATCAACCTGACCAATCATGCCTACTTCAACCTCGCCGGGCATGGCAGCGGTACGATCCTGGATCACGAACTCCAGATCCTGGCCGACTCCTATACCCCGACAGACGACCAACTGCTCCCCACCGGCAAGATCGAGAGCGTTGCCGGCCTGCCGATCGATTTTCGCGAACCGACCCGCATCGGCAAACACATCGACCAACTGACCGAAACGCCGGCCAAGGGCTATGACCACAACTTCGTGCTCCGGGGCGAAGGGAGCGGGATCCGAGAAGTCGCCCGACTGCGTGACCCGGTCAGCGGACGGGGCTTAGCGGTCCTGACCGATCAACCGGGGCTGCAATTTTACAGCGGCAACTTTCTCTCGGGGCAAACCGGCAAGGCCGGCAAAGCGTATCCGTACCGCGGCGCGTTATGCCTCGAAGCCCAACATTTTCCCGACAGCCCCAACCGTCCGGAGTTCCCTAGCATTTGGCTCGATCCGCGAGACGAGTATCGGCAGACCACGATCTACCGATTTTTCTAAAAAAGCCGTGACGCCGACGGACCTTTTCGCACAAAAAACGAGAAAATCCCCTGTTTTTCCGGGTCAATTTGAAATTCGCTCGAGATCACAATTCGCCTTGACCGCCGCACTGGTCGTGCCCTATCTTCCCCTCATCGCACTTGGGTTCGGAAACGAAACCGAGTGACGACGACTCGAACCCGACGCGGTCTGCATTGGCCTTCGCGTTTCTCCGGAAACGCGATTGCCGCGGGCAAGTCTTTCGAACGGCGGCATGGATGCGGCCCTCAGATCGACGGCACTCAGGGTTCGATGCGGTTGTTCGACCGTCCCGGATGCAGGATGCAGACGGGACCGTCGAACCACTCCAGAAACGTCCACCGGCTCCCGGTCCTTAGCGCGCTGTCCTCCGCCCCCCTGGGACACGTACTAGCCGGGAGCTTTTTTTTTGTCTCGACCGGACGTTGATTGCCGTGACCACGGGCCGCTCTCCGAAGCGCCGTGTGGAGTCGGGCAATTCAATCCCCTTCCAGTTCCGGCTCCCCGCTCCGCGGTTGTGGTAGGAAGCGATAGCCAGCATCCCGAATGGTCAACAGGTGACGGGGCGTCGCCGGATCGGTCTCGATGATCTTTCGCAGCCGCACCACAAATTGGTCGACCGCGCGGGTCTGCAGGTTGCCGCTCATTTCCCACACCTTCTCAAGCAACTCGCCGCGGCTGATCACCCGTCCGGGATGTTCGACAAAGTAGCGGAGCAATTTCAGCTCCTTGGGAGTCATGCGTGTCTCGCGTCCGGCAACGGTGACCTGATGCGTCTCGAAATCGACTTCCACCTGCCCGAATTCGGTGCTCGCGATTCGAGGTTTCGCCAGGTTCGGCTTGGCGGCATCCGCGGACAGCTGGAGCCGCTGCAGTTGCAACAGGTTCTTGACGCGACTGAGCAACTCATCCAAATCGAACGGCTTAGCCATGTATTGGTTCGCGCCGACATCGAAGCCGCGGGTGCGGTCTTCGGTAAGCGTCCGGGCGGACAGCATCAGCACGGGCACGCGACTGCCCAAACCGCGGATCGTTTCGCACACGGCGTAACCGCTCATCCCCGGTAGCATCAGGTCGAGGATCATCAGATCGATACCCTCGCCGGTCTGACCGAATAAACGCAGTGCCGTCGGGCCGTCACCAACGACCGTCACGCGGTATCCGTCCGCCTCCAGGTTGTATTTGATGCCGGTCGCCAAATGCTTCTCGTCCTCCACGACCATGATGTGAGGCCGCATCGTTTCTTAGCACTCCAGAGGGATGTTCGGTTACGTCGACGGATCGGGCGGGGGATCGGACAGATCATCACCCGACACCGTCTCATTCAAGTGCAGGCGTTTGTTCATCCAATTCCATTCGGACCGCACGGGCTCCCGTGATGAGGCCGCGTCCGCGACCAATCCGGGAAGGGTCACACAGAAGTCGGTACCCGTGCTGCCCAGGTCGACTCCGGCAGCGCCCGGCGAGTCGCGATCCCCGGACGCCGCCGTTGGGCCATCCGTGGGAACGTCGACTAACGCGGGTTCCGAGCCTCGGATCGCCAGCCCACGGCTTTCGATGTGGATCGAACCGCCGAGCGACCGCGTGACCGAACGCACCAGGTACAAGCCCAAGCCCGTCCCCGGTTTGGAACGCTCCAACTCATTCCCCAACCTGACGAACCTGCCAAAAATTTTGCGTCGTAGGTTGGGCGGGATGCCAGGCCCGTTATCGCCGACTCGTACCAACACCCGTTGCCCCTGCACTTCGGCGGTCACGTGAACCGCGGGGGGCGTGCCTCCGTATTTGACCGCGTTATCGATCAAGTTTCGAAACAAGATCTCCAGTTCAGCCCGTCGTCCCCGCAGCACCATCGGCGGCACGGAAACCTCGACCGTGCCGGCCGGCACGCGGTAGCGAATGGAGACGGCATGTGAGCAACGGCTGATCAGTTCATCCAACCGCACATCCTCCGGCGCGGCCGCATCGCTGCCGCGTTCGATCCTAGCCGCGTCGAGCAAATGGTTGATCAACTGATCCAGTCGCTCGACGTCTTCCAACATCATCCGGTGAAAGTCTTCGCTGAGGGCCGGGTCAACCGATCGCCGCGCCAAGGTCTGCAGGTACAGCTTGAGCGAGGCGATCGGACTTTTCAGCTCATGCGTCACGCTGTCGATGAAGTTCGATTGGCGTCGATTGAGATTGATCGCCTTGACCGTCAAGGTGAGATAAGCGATCACACCGGCCAAGACCACCCCCAAACCGATACTGCCAACCGCCAACAGCAAATAGTAGATGACGGCCGAATCACGATTGTCCTTGGCCAAGACCACGTTGATGGCGATCCAGCCGATCGTCAACGCGACCACGGTCAGGATCATGACCACGCCGAGCGTGATCGGACCGGTGAGCGAACGGCGTTCGAGCATGGGAAATCGGAGTGCTGGTCGGCATGGAACAAGCCGCCCGGGACGGGCTCGCCCCGGGGACGCCGATTTTTGATCGAAATCGACTTGTCGACACCGCTTTCATGTTACACTGAAAGCGGCAGGGTTGCTAACGCGCGGCAATGGTCGCGAACAGATCAACCGAGTCGTTCTTGTTCATCGCACCTGAACAGTAATTCGGGCAGAGGTACCTCCCGATGAAAGCTGAAACGCAAGCGATTCGGATCCCTGAGAAGATCATGCGGCAGATCCGTTCCGATTGCCACAACGCGATCCTGCGGGCACATCTGCGTCCGAACGAAAAGGATTTGGTCCACCTGCGGTGTGTCGACCATCGGCTTGAAACCGAGTCCTCGTTCGGCTCGCAGCTTTGGTACTTCGAAGGTCTCGTTGCGAATGCGGATAACCAGCGGGTGCCGCTGTTCGGTGCGTTGGACTATTCGCTGCAGTTCGGTCTCCACGAGCTCGCCGACTGCGGGGTGTTCGATTCGACCGATGAGCGGGAGCGGTTCTACAGTGTCTATCGCCAAGGACATTTCACCGGCTCGCTCCGACACCCCTCTCACCGCTGGCTAGCCATCGGCATGTTATTGGTGGCCATCGCGACGCTGCTACGATTCGTCCCGCGATTGTTTGCCGAGTGAGCATCGCCGATCCCATCATCGCGGTCGACGGCCTGACCAAAACCTATCGCTCGGGCCTCATCGGTGGGGCACCGATCGATGCCCTCCGCCGGGTTTCGCTGCATGCCGAGCGGGGCGAAATTTTTGGGTTGCTGGGTCCCAACGGCGCGGGCA
>DITY01000068.1 GCA_002422955.1 Planctomycetaceae bacterium UBA6172 | reverse complement strand
TGGCCCGGATCTACCAGATTCGCACGACCTCGCCGTTGCCGCCGATCCCCAAGCCGAACGCGCGGGGACGCGATGCCGACGCGAACGAGCTGCGTGACTACCTGACGTTGACCGACGACACGTTGACGCCGATCGCGCGCGACGATTTGGTCCAGCTCTGTTTAGCCCGCTGTCCGCTCGATCCGGAGTCGCTCCGCCGGATCCCGCCGCAGCGCGACCTCCGCTGGCTCGACCTGACCGCGATCCCGGTGACCACGTCGGATGTCACGCGTTTGTTGCCCGACCCGGCGAACCTGGAGCAGCTCAGCCTCGAAGCGACCGCGGTCGATGTCGGGCTGGCCGAATGGCTGTCGCAGGCCCGGTCACTGACGGAACTCGATCTCAGTTGGGCCCGAGTCGATGATGCCGTGATCGCCGCCTTGGCGGAGGCGGCCCCCTTGGACACGCTCTGGTTGACCGGGACGGGCGTGACCGACGCGTCGCTGGAACGAATCGCATCGATTAAAACGTTGCGTCGGCTCGACGTGCAGCGAACGGCGGTGACCGAGGCCGGGCGTCAGCGGTTTCGCGGCCGCCGCCCCGACGTGACCCTCGACCCATTGAAATTGGTAACCCCACCTTGAACGAATCGCTGCCACGCTGCTTCCGAATTCGGCAACATTTCGCCGACGATGCGATCCCCGACGTCGGGGCCGAGGTGGCGGCTCGGATCGCCGCCTCGTCGCTGCCCCAGCGGGTCCGCCCCGGCCAGACGGTCGCGATCGCGGTGGGCAGTCGCGGCATCGATCGCTTCGCCGAGATCGCGGCGGCGACGGTCCGCGCGGTCCGCGACATCGGCGGGGTTCCCTGGATCATTCCGGCGATGGGAAGCCATGGCGGCGCGACGGCCGAGGGCCAAACGAAAGTGCTCGCGGAATACGGGATCACGCCCGCGACGATGGGGTGCGAAATTCGTTCCTCGATGGTCGTTCGCCAGCTCGGCACCACCACCAACGGGTCGCCGGTCTACTTTGACGTCCAGGCACTGGCGGCCGATCACATCGTCGTCATCAATCGGATCAAGCCGCACACGCGGATCGCCGGCCCGCATGAGAGCGGTGTGGTCAAGATGATGCTGATCGGGTTGGGCAAACACCAAGGGGCGGCGGAGTATCACCAGGCGATGACGCGGATCAGCTTCGAGACATTGGTCGAGCAGGCGATCCCGATGATCCTGGCCCAATGTCCGATCGCGCTGGGGTTGGCGGTCGTCGAGAACGCTTATGACCGCATCGCGTTGGTCGAGGCGATCGAAACCGACCAGATCCTGACTCGAGAGACGCAGCTGCTGGACATCGCGCGGCGCAGAATGCCGCGGTTGCCCTTCGACGACGCCGATCTGCTAATCATCGACCGGATCGGCAAGAACATCAGCGGCAGCGGCTTGGACACCAACGTCGTCGGCCGCAAATCCAACGACAAATTGGCCGCCCCTGATGAGTACCCCAAGATTCACCAGATCTACCTGCGGGGGATGACTCCCCAGAGCGCTGGGAACGCGTCGGGGATCGGGATCGCCGAATACTGCCGCTCCGATTTGGTGCGGCAGATGGATTTGGACAAGACGCGGGTCAACTGCTTGACGGCGTTGCACATCACGGCCGCCGCGATCCCGGCAAATTGGGAAACCGACCGCGAGGTGTTGCGGATCGCCGCCGGGCAATCGGGCAGGTCGACGGCCGAGCAATTACGCTGGCTGTGGATTGCCGACACGCTGCACGTCAGCGAAATGCTATGCGGTGAAGCGTATTGGCGAGAGGCTAGCGAGCGGGGCGACCTGTCGATCTTGGGTGAGCCGGAAGCGTTACGCTTCGACGCCGCGGGTCAGTTGGTTGAAGCGTTCGCAGCGGTTTCGGGGCACGACCCGAGGCCGGGCGGATGACTTTTGCCAGGCAGATTTTGGTTCTTACTTTGTTACGAGGTGTTGGCGATGTTGGCAGTGACTGAGCAGCGATCGGGGTGGCGGCTGATCCGATGGGTCGTGGCGGCCTGCGTCATGGTGCTAACGCCGGTCGGCGCGCGGGCGGAGTTTCCCTGGGCCGCTGGGGAGCGTGTGCTGTTCATCGGTGACAGCATCACTCAGGCCGGCCAGTACGTCGCGCTCACGGAAGCCTACTTGTGGGCCGCGCGCCCCGAACTCGATCTGGAGATCATCAACGCGGGGCTGAGCAGCGAGACGGTGTCGGGCATGACCGAACCCGTCCACCCCGGCCCGCGGCCCGACATCAACCAGCGATTGTCGCGGGCGTTGGAACTCGTTCGGCCCGACTGGGTCGTGGTCTGCTATGGGATGAACGACGGGATCTATCATCCGGCTTCGCCCGAAATTGTCGAAGCCTATCGAGCCGGTTTGAAGAAGGTCGTCGACCGCGTCGTTGCCGGAGGCGCCAAGCTGATCCTGCTCACGCCGCCATCCTTCGACGCCGATGCGCCGCCGGTCCGCAAGCGACTCGCGGAAGTGAAGGCCGACGAGCCGTATGGTTATTCGAATCCGTATGCGAAGTATGACGAAACGTTGGTCGCGCTCGGTGCGGTGGTGAAGTCGTATGCGGGAACCGCCGGCGTCGATCGGGTGATCGATGTGCATGCCGCGACCGACGCGTACTTGAAACGCGTCAAGCAAGCCAAACCGGACTACGCGTATGGCGACGGCGTGCATCCTCCCGCCGATGGTCATCTGGCGATGGCGATCGGACTGCTGGCGGGGCTGGATTGCGATCCAGCCGAGGCCGAAAACACGCTCAGCCTACTGGCCGGCCTNNGCCTTTCGCCAGGCGATCGCTGGCAAGCCGGTCGCAGCGAACACCCCGTCGCTGGACCAAGTTGAAGCCGAAAGCGACCGTGCCGGCGACGAGTTGCGTGGCTCGGCGGCGCAAGCGATTTCAGCGGTCGCCGTATCGCCGACACGGAAGGCCGCTGCCGAGAAACGGTGGGGCGAGACGATCGCCAAGCTGGAACAGGCCGACAAGCTCGAGACGCATCCCGACGATGCGATCCTATTTTTAGGGAGCAGCAGCATCCGGATGTGGGCGGACATCGCCACGGACCTGGCGCCACATCATCCGATTCAGCGCGGCTATGGAGGGGCTCGCTACAGCGACTTGGCGGTCTTTGCCGAACGCTTGATCCAGCCCCATCGGTACGCCGCGGCGGTCGTTTTCGTCGGCAACGACGTCACCGGGAATGCGAAGGACACGCCCATGGATGAACTGCAACGGCTTGTTCGTCACGTGATCAGCGTCTCGCAGCGGCACCAGCCCAACGCGCCGGTGCTGCTGGTCGAAGTCACGCCGACGCCGTCACGCTGGAAGGCTTGGCCGAAAATTCGCGAAGTCAACCGCATGCTCTTAGAGATCAGTCTGACCGAGCCGGGGGTGTTCTTCGTCGACACCGCCCAAGATTACCTCGACGCCAACAAACAGCCGATTCCCGGTTATTTTCTCGACGACATGCTGCATCAAAATCGCCTCGGCTACACGCTGTGGGCCTCGCTGATTCGCCAACGTTTGGATGAGGCGCTGCGGTCAAGCGAACGAGGCCGATTGGTCCCCGAACCGCTCGAGTCAGCGCCTGCGGGTCAATGAGCTGGCTAGCGGAGCCGGGCTACTGGTCGGTGTGCCGCGTGGAGTGGCACGGCGTTGTCCGCTTGTGAGGTTTTGGGGCGGCGGCTATCGTCAGCGATGAGATTTACAGGCCATTTTTTACCGTTCGACCCCGTTCCGTCGCCGCATGATCGATCCTGATTTTACCGCCGCCCTTGCCAAACACGGTTACGAATTGCCCGAGCATCAGCTGGAGCAGCTCGAAGCCTACGTCAAGATGGTCTGGGAGCGGAACGAGACGATCAACCTGACGCGGCACACCACTTGGGATTTGTTCGTCGAGCGTGATTTGCGGGATTGTCTGCAGCTCGCGCCGTTGGTTTCGCCGGGCGAGCAAGTCCTGGACCTCGGCAGTGGCGGCGGTGTGCCTGGCATTCCGCTGGCCATCCTGCGACCCGACGTGCGGGTCTCCTTGGCGGAGTCGGTCGGGAAGCGGGCGCGGGTGTTGGACGAACTGGTCAGCGAACTCGATTTGCCGATCAGCGTCTACGCGGCCCGCGGCGAGGATTTGCTGGAAGACTTTCGCTTCACGACCGTCGTCAGCCGCGCGGTCGGTTCATTGCGTAAGCTTTGCCAGTGGGTCGAGCCGCATTGGGACTCGATCGATCGGATGTTGGTCATCAAGGGACCGAAGTGGGTTGAAGAGCGTGGCGAAGCCCGGCATCACGGCGCGCTCGCGAACGTCAACCTCCGGATCGCCGCTTCTTACCCTCTCGGCGATGGCGAGAACGAAGGGGTGATCCTCAACATCTGGCCCAAGGGTCGCAACTTGACCGAAGTGCCCGAGTCCTGAGCCGTTCGCACCTGGCGGATGATTGGCTTTCGGCCTGACCCTATCTCGCACGGCAGTCCGTCCGCGACGTTGACCGTTGGCGCGGGTCCCTCCGGATGGGTCGTGAGCAGGTAGCCGGCCAGGGCGATGCCGAGCGTAGCGACGATCAGTGCCAGGATCAGGGAAAAGCTGCGTGAGTAGGCAGGCGGTAGGTCGATCGGGCTGAGCGTCGCCAGATAGCGCTTGTGCTGGATCGCGGCCAGCAGGATCGAAATCGATCCGACCAGGACGAATGCCATGCCGAGAATCGCCGAGTAGTCGACGCTCGTCCCCGGCGGCCCCAGGGTATCGCTGCCGCGGAGGACGAATTGCATGAACAGGCCGAAGCGGGAAACGACCAGGCCGATGGCGATGATCGTGATCCCGGTCCGCACCCAGGCCAACAGCGTGCGTTCGGCGGCAAAGAAGACGCGCGGGTCCGATTCGGACAGCGGCATGAAAAAACTCGGCTGAAATGGCGTGGAAAACCCGGGCCAGGGCAGCGGACGGCCGTTCCCGACAACGCGTGGGAAGTGAATGGGAGTCGCGATCGCTGGCCGAAGCGGTAGGACTCAGACTATACTTTGGTGAGTTGATTAGCCATCAGGGACGCTTGAAGGCAGTCAATTCGACCTTCGCTCCCCTCGCCCTCCCGTTCTAACCCCGTTTTGTGGGCCCCCGCCATGTTGAATCTGATCGGACGCGGACAAACCCATCACTGCAACGGCGTCGCCCGGCGAGACTTCCTGCAGATCGGGACGTTGGGAGCGATCGGCTTGGGCTTGCCGCAATACCTAGCCGCCGCCGAGCAGGGGGCGGTCGATCCGACGAAGGATCGACGCAGCTGCATCATGATCTTCAATCTGGGTGCCCCGAGTCACCTCGATACGTTCGATATGAAGCCGGAGGCACCCTCCGAAGTCCGCGGACCGTTCAAGGCGATCCCGACCAAAGGCGATTTTCAGATCTCCGAAATCCTGCCCCGGCACGCCGAGGTCGCTGACAAGTTTTCGATCGTCCGGTCGTGTTACCACACCGCCGCGGCGGTGCATGACGCCGGCTGGCAGATGATGCAAACCGGCCGCCAATTCACGGGCGGCATCAATTATCCTCACGCCGGCGCGGTGCTCGATTATCTCAAGGGCCG
>DITY01000006.1 GCA_002422955.1 Planctomycetaceae bacterium UBA6172 | reverse complement strand
GGCAGATAGACCATCGTCAGTTCGGGACGGTTCTGGCGAATGACCAGCGACGCGGCATCGGCGATCCAGCGGGAACTGGGCAAGCCGGCGGCCGGGCCCCAAAAGCTGGCGAAGGGGAACGGCCCCAACTTCGCCTGCAGGTCGCAACCGGTGTCGTCGATGATGTCGAACTGTTTGGACCCATCGGAGCCGTAATGTGGCTTCGGCGTGGCGTTCCAGCGGACCGGTGCTGATTGGTTGAACCACCAGAACAGCTTCGCCGTTTCGATCCCCTGATACAGGCACTCGCCCTGGATCAAGGAATGGGCCTGCTGCCAAAACCGGACCTCCTGGGTGTCGCGGTAATACCAGCCGTTGGCGACGATGCCATGCTCGCGCGGCGGCAAGCCGGTCAGCAACGTCGCTTGGCTGGTGCAGGTTACCGCTGGCAACGGGCTGGTCAGCGGTCGGGCCGCGCCCAACGCCGTGATCCGCGGCGCGTGCCGCACGAGCGCGGGGGTGAGTCCGACCACGTTGAGAATGCAGAGCTTATTCGTCATCCTCTCGGCCTAGCAAATGCGCGTCGGATTGGTGCGGGACGATCAAACCGGACTTGTATCGCATCCAGTAATCGTCGAGCGCCCGCCTCACGACGCCGCTGAGCATGAACACCCCCAGCAGGTTGGGCAGCCCCATCCCGAGCAGCATCAGGTCGCTGAAGTCGAGAATGTTTCCACGGGTGACGATCGAGCCGAGGAAGGTGAAGCCGAGAAACAGCAGCTTGTAGATGATCGATGTCGACGCGCCGAACAGTTCGGTCCAGCAGCGTTCGCCGTAGTACGACCAACTGATGCAGGTCGAGTAGGCGAACAGCACCACGGTCAGATAGAGGATGTACTTGAACCAGTCGTAGCCGCCGGTCGTGAACGCGGCCAGCGTCAAGCGAGCCCCCTCCTTGTTGGCGATCACGCTCGCCATCGCCGGGTCGGCGTAAACCTTGGTGACGACCACCACCAGCGCCGTGATCGTGCAGACGATGACGGTGTCGATGAACGGCTCCAACAACGCGACGATCCCTTCGCTGACCGGTTCTTCCGTCTTGGCGGCCGAGTGCACGATCGCGGCGGATCCGATCCCCGCCTCGTTGCTGAACAGCGCCCGTTGGACGCCGATCACGAGCACCCCGAGGAACCCGCCTTTGATCGCTGTCGGCGTGAAGGCCTCGGAAAAAATCAAGGCGGCGGCGGCGGGAATATCTGCCCAGTGCATCAGCAGGATCGTCAACGCCGCCAGCAGGTAGGCGCCGCACATGAACGGGACGAGTGTTCCCGCGACCTTGCCGATGCTCTTGATACCGCCGAGGATCACCAGGCCGACGAAGACGACCATCGTCAAGCCGTAGATCCACGGGTGCCGATCGATGAGGGTGAATTGGTCGCGGATGGTGTCGAGCGATTGGCCGACCTGGAACGCGTTGCCGCCCCCGAAGCTGGCCCCGATGCACAGCACCATGAAGACGACGGAAAGCACGCGACCCAACACGGGCCAACCGAGATCGGCCAGGCCGAATCGCAGGTACCGCATCGGCCCGCCGATGATCTTGCCCTTTTTGTCCTGAGCCCGATACAGCTGGGCCAGCGTGCATTCCGCGAACTTGGCCGACATCCCGAACAGCCCACAGACGATGATCCAAAATGAGGCTCCGGGGCCGCCTGAACCGATCGCGATCGCGACACCGGCGATGTTTCCCAAGCCGACCGTCGCTGACAACGCCGCGGCCAACGCCTGGAAGTGCGAAACATCCCCGGCGTGTGCACTCTCGTCGTAATCGCCGCGGGTAAGACGGATGGCATGCGCGAAGCCGCGGATGTTGATGAACCCCATCTTGAGGGTCAGAAAGAACGCCCCGCCGAACAGCCACAGGACGACGAACGGGATCGAGACCGCGCCGTCCGCGGACTGGTAGACGTTGAAGAAAATGACTTTGGCGATCGCGGCGACGAAGAGTCCGAAGATGCCATCGATCCGGTCCATCCAGGACGCCTCCGGCTCACTCGGGGGCGCTACTTCACTGGCCGCGGGCGCCGCGCCGCGGACCTCAGACGCCACGTCACTGTCCGTCGGCGTCTCGGCATCAACCGCGATCGGCGCGTCCGCCACCGGTGGCGCTTCCTGACCGATCGCCCAGTCGGCGGGGAACAGCAACAGGCCCACAACCAACAGAATCAACCAGCCGATCGCACCGCGGAGAACGTCGGGACGTGGACGAATCATCGAGAATCCTTGTTCAGGGAGCGCTCCGGCGAACCGCCAGGGCATTGAATGAATGGCTTCCGAAGCAGCGGTCGCACCCGCCAGGTTTGCTCACGCGTCGCTAATGTGTCAGCTGTCGAGCCAAAAGTCGACCCGACAAGCGACCCAGAAATCGACCGCGACCGATGACCTAGCTTGCCCAGCGGCCATCCGGCGGCGCGGCGCTGCGGCCAGGATTAGCGTTGCGACCCCATGACCCTTGTCGCCTCACGCCAAGATCTCGCTAATCACCCGCGCCGGTTCCACCCCCGTCAGCCGCTGATCGAGCCCCTGAACACGATAGGTCAACCGGGTGTGATCCAAGCCGAGCAGCTGCAAGATTGTGGCGTGGAGGTCTCGGACCTGGACCGGATCGCGGGCGACGTTGAACCCGAGCTCGTCGCTTTCGCCGTAGGTCATCCCGGGCCGCAGGCCGCCCCCGGCCATCCAGATCGAGAAGGCGTTGGGGTGGTGATCGCGACCATCGCCGCCGGAGCCCTGCGTCATCGGCGTCCGGCCGAACTCCCCGCCCCAGATGACGAGGGTCTGGTCGAGCAAGCCGGTGTCGCGGAGATCCTTGATCAGCGCCGCGCAGGCCTGATCGGTGGCCAGACAATTCTTCTTCAGGTCGTTGACGAGGTTGCCGTGCTGGTCCCAGGCTTCGTGATACAGCTGCACGAATCGCACGCCGCGTTGCACCAAGCGGCGGGCCAGCAGGCAATTGTTGGCGAAGGAAGCTTCGCCCGGTTTCGCACCGTAGGCGTCGAGCGTCCCTTGAGACTCGCGGGTCAGGTCCATCACGTCCGGCGCGGAGGCTTGCATCCGAAACGCCATCTCGAAGGAATTGATTCGGGTCGCGATCTCGGGATCGCCGACCGTGTCCAACCGCATCTGGTTGAGGCGATTGATGGCGTTCAGCGAGGCACGCTGCGTCGCGGTGTCGATGCCCGGAGGGTTGTTGAGATACAGCACCGGATCGCCGCCGGCACGGAACTGCACCCCCTGATAAACGGTCGGCAGAAAACCGCTCCCCCAACAGGAATTGCCGCCGCTGGGCCCTTTGGAGCCGCTGCTGAAGACGACGAAGCCCGGCAGGTCGCGACTCTCGCTCCCCAGGCCATACAACGTCCAGGCTCCGAGGCTCGGTTTACCGAACAGCTGGCTGCCGGTGTTCATCTGCAGTTGCCCGGGGGCGTGATTGAACGCGTCGGTCCGCATCGAGCGGATGATCGTCAAGTCATCCGCGACGCCCGCGAGGTGCGGCAGCAATTCGCTGATCTCCGCACCGGATTGGCCGTGTTTGGCGAATTTTAACTTAGGCCCGAGCAACTTGCTGTTGGGGTCGATGAACGCGGCGCGATAGCCCTCCAGCAGCTCCGGCGGGGGCAACGTCCCGTCGAATTTGGCGAGCGTCGGTTTGTTGTCGAACGTCTCGTATTGGCTCGGCCCCCCCGCCATGAACAGATAAATGATGTTCTTGATCTTGGGCTCGAAGTCCGGCGGGCGAACCGCCAACGGGTCGCGGACCGCAGTCGTCTCCTGGGCCGCTCCGCGCCCTTCGTTCAGCAGCGACGAGAGCGCGATCGCCCCCAACCCGACGCCGCATTGCTCGAGGAACCAGCGGCGGGCGGTGGGACCGCTGGGTGCGGTCGCGGCGGGGCGTCGAGGGTTCATCGCGGTGGGGGCGGGTCGTGGGGGAAGGGGCGGGTCAACCTGACGATTGTAATTGGGTGCCAAGGATTTCGGTCACGGGCGCCCGCTCCCCAGCCATTGAGGCAGGGCAGTGGGCCAGTACCTAGCTGGGCCACTGGGCCAACGTGCTGATGTGCCACCGTGCAGGCCGACTTTCGCTCACTCGATCACTTCGAAGTGATGTTCCGGATGGCGCACGACCATGACGGGGCAGCCGCAGGTTCTCACGACCCGTTCGGTGACGCTGCCCAACAGCAAACTGGCCAATTTCGAATGTCCATGCGAACCGATGACCAACAAATCGATCTCGCGGTTGGCGACGTAATCGTTGATCTCCTTCACCGGGTGTCCATAGCGAATGTCGCGAATGACGTTCAAACCGGTCCACCAATGTTCGCTCACCGACTCGATCCGCTTGACCGCTCCCGCTTCAACGGCCCGCATCAACTCGGCGTACTGACCGACGTTGCCGACCGGTCCGTCGCCCGCCACGTCGGTCGACTCGGGCAGTTGCGACGCGGCCTGCTCCATCTGCTTCAGGTAATCGCGAGTCTGCTCGCCGGCGCCGGTGAAGTCGGGATGGAGCGCGAGTTGGCCGGAATGCTCGAGCACATGCAGCAGGTGCAAGTCGGCATCGAAAGATCGCGCCAGCGCCGCGGCATACCGCACCGCGTGATCCGCCGCTCGGCTAAAATCGGTCGGGATGCAAATCCTTGAGATCTTCAGTCGCATTGCCTTGGGACTCCGAAAGTTCGTGATCTGACCCGTCGAGGATGAACGTCCCCGTTGAGGAATAACGCAGCGCATGATACCCCATCTCGTAAACCACGGTCAGCCCGAGCGTTCGTCGTCACGACCGCTCGCACTGCCGCTGTCCCGCAGAACTTACCTTCAATTTTCGATCGGATGGATGATGACGCAGTCAGCAGTGGGTGAGACCGTCGATTCGCGATTCGCGCCCGCCGCCGCGCCGCTGGCCGAGTCGGTGGCGTCGGGCGAGATGCGGGCGGCGTCGTTGTGGGTCCGGCAAGGCGACCAGGAGTATGCCTGGTTTGGCGGCGCGGCGAGTTCCCAGGATGCGGCGTTTCTGATCGCCTCGATCACCAAGCCGATGGCGATCACCGCGGCATTGATGTTGGTCGACTCGGGCGACCTGGATGTCGAGCGACCGGTCGTGCACTACCTGCCCGAGTTCACGGGCGAGGGGCGCGAGGCCGTCCTGGTCTGGCACCTGCTG
Organism: Planctomycetaceae bacterium UBA6172; assembly: GCA_002422955.1. Taxonomy (GTDB): domain Bacteria; phylum Planctomycetota; class Planctomycetia; order Pirellulales; family Pirellulaceae; genus UBA6163. The sequence goes on along the minus strand of DITY01000006.1, from coordinate 8,780 downwards.
ACTCACGTCTCGGGATTGCCGGATCAGGTGGCGACGAACGCCGAGTTGCGATCGAGCCACGCTCCGCTGTCAGCCTTTGTCGCCGCGGCGCTCCAGGCCCCGCTCGCCTTCCCACCCGGCCGAGCCTACTCGTACAGCAGCATGGGCATTCTGTTGGCGACGGAAATCGCGGAACGGATCAGCGGTCGGCCGCTGCGCGAGTTGCTCGCCCAGCGGCTGTTCGAACCGCTGGGGATGACCACCGCGTCGCTCGGGCTGGGCGGCCGGGACGTCAGCGAGTTGGTCGCGTGCCAAGTCGAATACGCCGCGCCGGAGGCGGGAGCGGGAGCGGAGAACACCCGCGGATGGGACTGGAACAGTCGCTACTGGCGCGATTTCGGCGCGCCTTGGGGAGGCGCCCATGCCTCGGCGCGCGATGTCGGGACCTTTTTTTGGGAGGCGATGCATCCGACCGATCGCGTGATGAAGCCGGCCACTTGGCGGCTGATGACCACGAACCGGAACCCGCCGGGAATTACTCCGCGCGGTTTCGGACTGGGGGTCGGCAAGGCTTCGAGCCATCTTCGCGGGTCCGCGGAGGCGTTCGGTCACACCGGCGCGACCGGTACTCTGGCCTGGGCGGACCCGGCAACGGACACGGTTTGCGTGGTCCTGACCACCCTGCCCGGAACGGCCAAGAAGCCGCACCCGCGACAACGCTGCTCTGACTTGGTCGGCAAGATCGCGGCAACCTGAGCCCGCGGTGCAGTCCACATTTTCGGCCGCGAGCGGGAGAATTAGGACCAGAGGCAGGGCCGGAATCGCGGTCGCTGGCGGTCAAGCGCGCCGAGGGAGCAGGCGCGGCTTGGGGGGTGCGACCGTAACCCGCTCGTGATCAGGATCAGGGCTGAGTTCAGCCGCAACCGAGTCGTCAGCTTCGTTCGAAGCGAGCGGCTTGGGAACGAGCGGCTTGGGAACGAGCGGCTTTCGCGTGTACCGCCCGCAATTTGGGCAGTACTTCGGATGGCCATCCAGGACGACATGCCGCCAGCGGTAACCGCAAACGTCACAAACCGCCATGCCGATCTGATAGCGGATGGTCTTGCGAAACAGGATGATCGCGGCTCGGATGAGATGCGGCCAGGCGACGGCGAGCGCCACCAAAACGACCGCGATGAGCCGGACAGCATTCATGCTGCCCAACCGGTGCAACTCCGCCAAAATCAGGGCCGAGCCGACGAACCCCAATAGCAACCGTCCCGCCAACGCGATCCCGCCAGGCCTCGTCCGCAAATCCTCCTCACCCCGAGGTCCATCTTCATCCTCATCCTCGCCGTCGCTATCTGTCAGTGGATGGGAAGAACGTGAGGAAAGGTCGGTCATGGCGAAGAGCTTGCCGCGGTCGTGATGCAGCGACAGCGGGAAGGGGGCGTAATCGAGCGGGACACCGGCGACCGATCCGCAGTTCGGGCAACTGATGGGCATGCCGTCCAACAGCACGCTGGGCCAACTATGCCCACACTTGGGACACGCGACCTCGCCGAAATTGTATCTGTTCATCGTGTTCAAATTTCAGGCCTCTAATCAGAAGCCCAAAATGGATCGCTTTTCGAGAAATCGACCGAACACACTTGAGCCTGCCGGCGAAAATTCACCTAGGCAGGCAGCCCGAATCGGAAGCCTTACAATTTTAGAAGCCCGTGGCGGCGCGAACAACCCATCGCTGCCTTCCCGCGAGCCTAGTAGCGAGCAGATCCTTGCGAATTCCTTCATCAGAAATAAACGGGAATTACGGGCGGGGCGTACCCACACCGGGTATCCTCGTCGACTCGCCAGCATGTCTTGCGGCGTGACCGATGACGATCAGGCTGCCGGTGATGTCGCCGCCAGCGACGATGTGACGGCGGACTGATCGCGAATCGATTAACCTAAATCGGTAATCCCCACCCCACCTAAGCCCACCCGCATTCGGAAGTACTGTCATGACCTTGGTTGCCGGACAGGCCATCGTGCCAACAGGGAGTGGCTCGCATCTACGCCCGACATGGATTTCGCTGCTCATGGTCTGGGTGGGGCTGCTGACGTTCGGCCCCTCCATCGGGCATGCCGACTGGACGACCTTTCGAGGCGATGCGGCGCGGACCGGCTATTCCCCCGAATCGCTCGCCGGCGAGTTGACCCTGCGGTGGAGCTACGAAGCGGGAAAGCCGACACCGGCCTGGCCGCGATCCGGTCGCTTGCCGTTCGATTGGGCCTACCACACCGTGGTCGCGGGCGACTCGGTCTTCTTCGCCAGTTCGACCGATCATTCGCTCTATCGCATCGACGCCAACAGTGGTCAGGGGGGACCGATCTTCACCGCCGACGGGCCGCTGCGATTCGCCCCGGCGATCTGGCGAGATCGGCTGTTTCTGGTCAGCGACGATGGGTTTTTGTATTGCCTCGATTTTGACGGTCAGGTGATTTGGAAGCGTCGTGGCGGCCCAGGAGACGCGCGGCGACTGGGCAATGAGCAATTGATTTCGAAGTGGCCCGCGCGGGGCGCCCCGGCGATCGTCGGCGATACGATTTACTACGCCGCCGGCATCTGGCCGACCGACGAGATCTTCGTCTACGCGTTGAACTGCGAGACCGGTGAACCGCTGTGGGTGAACGACGACTCGGGCGGTTTGTACATGCCGCAACCCCACGGGGGGGCGGATGCCGAGAGCGGCGTTTCGGCGCAAGGCTATCTCGTCGTTTCCGGCCCCGCGGCGACGCAGGTCGAGTTCCCCGCCTCCTTTCCGGAAGGGAGCCCCGAGGCGAAACCGCGTCTGCTGGTTCCGACCGGCCGCGCCGTCCCCGCCGCGTTCGACCTGACGACCGGCAAGTTCGAATACTTTCATCTGCAGCAGTACGGCCACCGGGGCGGTTTCGCGACGATGGCGGTCGGCCCGATGTTCTTCAACAGCGGGATCGCGTTCGACATCGGCAGCGGCCAAGCGGGCGAAACGCTCGGCGCCGGTCCGATGGCCGCGATGCCGGGCGGTTTGGTGCGGGCGGATGAAAAGCAGGTCGTTGCCTATCGCTGGGTCGAGCAAACGAAGGCAGATCGCCGTGGCCGCGAATCGAAATCCTGGGGGCTCGCGCCACTGTGGACGGCCGATGCGATCGACGGCGGGACTGCGCTGATCATCGCCGGCGACTGCGTGATCGCGGGAGGCAACGGCAAGGTGACGCTGCTCGATGCCCAGACGGGCGCCGTCAAGCAATCTTTCGAGGTCGATGGCGCCGTGCACGGTCTGTCGGCCTCCGGCGGTCGGCTGTTCGTCAGCACCGACGCGGGACTCGTGTTCGGATTTACCGTGGCGGATGCGGCGACGCCCGAGCCACGGCGGCATCTGGCGGGGTCAGCAACCGAGGGGCTGTGGCCGGACGATCCTTCGGTGGCCGCAGCGGCCACCGAGATCTTGGCGGCCGCCGGATTGCATGGCCAGGGCCTCGCCGCGCAAGGCTATTGCCTCGACTTCGGCTGCGGCGATGGTCATCTGGCTTACGAATTGGCGATCCGCAGCGGCCTGCGGATCTACGCCGTCGATGACGACCCGCAGGCGGTCCAAACGGCCAGACAACGACTGATCCGCGCCGGGGTCTATGGCTCGCGAGTGACCGTGCATCACGTCAGCGATCTGACCCGCACCGGTTATCCGAATTACTTCGCGAACCTGATCGTCTCCCGCCGCAGCCTCAGCGATCCCGACGCCAGTTCGCTGAAATCGGGCTGGCAAGCCTCGCAGCGGCCTTACGGCGGCGTGGCGATCTTCGGCCCCGCCGGCGCGATGAACAAGCAGGTCCGTGGGGCTTTGGAAAAGGCTGGGCAGTGGACTCATCAGTACATGAGCGCTGCCAACCAGCTCTGCTCCACCGACGAGATGATCGAAGGGCCGCTGGGGATGTTGTGGTATCGCGACATCGCCATCGAAGTTCCGCAGCGCCACGGCCGCGGTCCGGCGCCGCTGTTTTATGACGGGCTGCTGTACCACGAAGGGCTCGACGAAATCGTTTGCGTCGACGCCTACAACGGCACCGAAGTTTGGCGTTATTCCGTTCCCGGGATTCTGAAAGCCTTCGACGGCGACGAATTGATGGGCGCCGCGGGGACGGGCAGCAACTACTGCGTCGGCGAGACCGGTGTTTACGCTCGCTTCCAGGATCACGCCCTCAGGATCGATCGGCGGACCGGCGAATTGCTCGGCAAGTTCCCCGCCCCGCCGCAAGCCGATGGCAAACCCGGGGTGTGGGGCTATTTGTCGCTCGAACATGGCGTGCTGTTCGGCTCACTCGCCAATCGCGAACACATCGTCACCTTCCGCTATCGCGCCACCACCGGCGACATGAACGATCTGCTGACCGAATCGTCGACCCTGTTCGCGCTCGATCCCGAGAGTGGCGAATTGCGATGGCGGTACGATGCCAAGGATTCGATCCGTCACAACGCCATCGCGGTTGGCGATGACCAGGTCTTCCTGATCGATCGGCCGCTCGCGAAGTACGACCGCAAAAAGGACACCAAGGGTGAGTCGAAGGATCAGGCCAACGGCGTGCTGATCGCGCTGGACGCCAAGACCGGTGCGGAACGGTGGCGGAACGCGAACCAGATCGATGGCACGACGCTGTCGCTGGCACCGGAATATCGCCGGTTGTTGATGAGCTTCCAACCGACACGATTCTCACTCGAGTCGGAAGTCGGTGGAAAATTGACCGTCTTTTCGACCGACCAGGGCGAGATGACTTGGTCGAAACCGGCCAACTACTCGAGCCGTCCGCTGATCAACGACTACACGATCTACGCCCAAGGCGGCGGTTGGGATTTGCTCAGCGGCGAGGAACGCCCGTTCAACTTCAGTCGTTCGTATGGCTGCGGCATCCTCGCCGGCTCGCGGCACATGATGGTCTACCGCTCGGCAACGCTCGGCTATTTCGACCTGCTCAAGAACGAAAAGACCGAGAATTACGGCGGGATGCGTCCCGGCTGTTGGCTCAATGCCCTGCCCGCGGGCGGACTGGTGTTGGTCCCCGACGCTTCGGCCGGGTGCGCCTGCAGCTACCTCAATCAGTCCTGGATCGCGTTGGAACCGGTCGGCCTGCGTCCGCCCACGATCTCGCCCGCCGAGGGGGCATTCGCGGAACCGGTCCTCGTCAGCATCGCGCATGACGATCGCGAAGCGGTGCTGCGATACACGCTCGACGGCAGTTCGCCGACTCTCGAATCGCCCGTTTACGCCGAACCGATCGAGGTCACCACCACGGCGCGATTGCGGGTTCGTGCGTTCGACGCCGAGGGGCAAGTCAGCCGGGCCAGCGACGCCGAATATCGGGTCGACCCGAACTTGGTACCGTTCGACGATGCGGCGTGGCGGGTGTGGGACATCAGCGGCCCGAAAGTTTCCGGCGGCCCCAGCGCCTGGTCGGTCGTCGGTGGCGTCGTCCGCGAGACCTCCAACATCTACCTCGGCAGCGCCACCGAAACCGATCCCGAGGTCGAACGCCCCGGGACGCTCCGGATCGCTAAGGGTTACCCCGATTTCCGCGACGGGGAGATCGAGTTCGACATCCGTTCCGGGGACGACGATAGCATGGGCTTCGCCTTCCGGGTCGAAGACGAATCGCACCATTACCTGTGGGCCACCGACTTGCAGCGCAAGTTCCGCATTCTGGCCCGCAAGGATGGGGCGGATTACCAAGTTCTCGCCAAGAACGACTCCAGCTACCAAAAGAATGTTTGGCAGCGGATCAAAGTCGTCCTGGCCGGCGACCAGATCACGATTTTCGTCGATGGCAAGGAGGACTTCTCGGTCCGCGACGCTCGCTTTTCCTCGGGGACCGTCGCCCTGTACAGCTGGGGTTCGGATAGTGTCGAGTTCCGTGACCTGTCGATCCGCCCGGCGGCCGCGAACTGATCGCCACCCGGATGCACGATCGACCCGGATGCAACGTTACCCCGTCCAGTCATTCGGTCCGCCCGGTCCGGTTGTCCCCCCGTTACCCCGTACGCCGTCATTGATCTCCCGATGTCACCCGCCGTTTCTGATACCGTACCCGCTGCCCAGCCGATCGCTCGAATCGGCATCGTCACCGTTTCGGATCGGGCCACGCGCGGCGAGTACGTGGACCGCGGCGGGCCGGCGATTCACGATTACCTGGCGGAACTGCTCACCAGCCCTTGGGAGCCTGTCGCGCGGGTGATCGCGGATGAGCAAGCGACGATCGAGGCGACCTTGCGTGAACTGGCCGACTTGGCCTGCGCGTTGATCGTGACCACGGGTGGCACCGGCCCGGCGCCGCGCGACGTCACTCCCGAAGCGACGGCCGCGGTCTGCGACAAACTGCTGCCCGGTTTCGGCGAATTGATGCGCCAGGTGTCACTGCTAAAGGTCCCGACCGCGATCCTGTCGCGTCAGACGGCTGGGGTGCTGAAAACCAGCCTGATCGTCAACCTGCCTGGGCAACCCCGGGCGATCGCGGAATGCTTGGACGCCGTTTTTCCCGCAATTCCCTACGCCATCGACCTGATCGGCGGCCCGCGGCTGGAGACCAACCCGCAGCGGCTGGTCGCCTTTCGCCCACAGAAATAGCCCGCGGACCGCTCGTGGGCAGCCGGGCGTTTCCAGATAAGCGTCGCGCGTCAGCCGGCGGAAAATGTCGGCATCTTTTCCCAGAGCAACCGCAGGCCGTTGAAGACCACGATCACGGTGCTCCCTTCGTGCCCGAGGACACCGAGCCACAGCGGCAGGTCGAAGAAGGTCAGGATCACCAGCACGGCGATCATGCCGAAGGCGAAGATCATGTTCTGGCGGACGCGTTTGCGGGCCAAGCGGCTGATCCAAACCGCCATCGGCAGCGAGTTCAAGTTGTCGCGCATCAGCACCACGTCGGCAACCTCCAGCGCCACGTCGGTGCCCGCTCCGCCCATCGCGATCCCGACCTGCGCGGTCGCTAGCGCCGGCGCGTCGTTGACCCCATCCCCGACCATCGCGACCATGCCACCTTCATCGGCCAGCCGCGCCAATTCCACGACCTTCTGGTCCGGCAGCAGCCCCGCCCGCACTTCATCGGCATGCAACGTCGCGCCGATCGCCTTGGCAACCCGTTCGTGATCACCGGTCAAGATCACCAGCTTCCGAATGCCGAGGCGTTTCAGCGCGGCGAAGGTTGCCGCGGCGTCGGGCCGCAGCTGGTCGGCGACCCCGATCACGCCACACATCGGCTCAGCGAGCGAATCGTCGATGGCCACGATCAGCAGCGCGGTTTGGCCTTGCTCGCGGATGCGGGCGGCCTCCGGCGGCAGCGTCGGCGGGATCGAGATGTCGTGTGTGTCAAACAACCCTTCGCGGCCGATGCCGACCCAGACCCCATCGACGCGGGCGTGGACCCCGTGGCCGGTGTGGCTGTGGAACTCGATCAGAGGCGATTCGGAAAGGGAGATGCCGCGGCGGAGCACTTCCGCAACCACCGGCGCCGCCAACGGGTGCTCACTGCGTTGTTCCAGTGTCGCGGCGAGTTGGAGCAGCCGTGCTTGGTCCACACCCTCGGGCGTCCAAATCTCCGTAACCCCTGGCTTGCCCAGCGTTACCGTTCCGGTCTTGTCCATCGCGATGACGTCGACCTTGCCGAGCGATTCGAGATGCACGCCTCCCTTGAACAGCACGCCGTGGCGTCCGGCGCGGGCGATCGCCGACAGCAGCACCGACGGGGCGCTGACCACCACGGCGCAGGGCGACGCGGCGACCAGCATCACCATCGANNAACACCAAGACGGCCGCCACCAACACGCCGAGCACGTAGGGCTGCTGCCATGACTCGACGAACCGCTGGGTCGGCGTCTTCTGGGCTTGAGCCTCCTGCACCATGTGGACGATCCGCTCCAACGTCGTGTCGGCAACGGCCTTGGTCATGCGAACCAGCACGCTCCCTTGGCCATTGATCGTGCCGGAAAAGACCTTCGCGCCGAGCCCCTTGCGGATCGGCTCGCTCTCGCCCGTCAGTGTCGACTCATCCGCCCAAGTTTCGCCGTCCGTGATTTGGCCATCGACGGCAAATCGCTCCCCCGGGCGGACGCGAACGACATCACCGATCCGCAGCGATTCGACCGCTACCCGTTCCTCCACGCCGCCGTCGTCCCGGACCAACAGCGCCTCCCGCGGTCGCAGTTGGATCAGCGATTCGATCGAACGGGTCGTCCGATACATCGCGAACGCTTCCAGCGTGCCGCTGAGCGAAAACAGAAACAGCAGCACGACCCCTTCCAGCCAATCGCCGATCAAGGCCGCGCCGATCGCCGCCACGATCATCAGCAAGTCGACATTCAGCTGGCCCTGGCGGAGCGAGCTCAGCGCATTGCCCAGCGGCAAGATGCCTCCCGCCAAGTAGGCGCCGACACAGGCCACGATCGACCACGTCGCCGCCGTCGGCGAGTCCATAAAATGCAACACGGCCCCGGCGCTGCCGAGCACGGCGCAAATCGCGGTCACGACGATCCCGAAACGGGGCGGGACGGCCTTGGTGACGGAGGCTGGCGACGGCGGATTGGAGATTGGATCGGGCAAGGGACGAGACCGATGGGAGGACGTACTGGGGCCGCGAAACTGCGGTCCCTTCTACCTGACGCCGCTGCCAGCGACAACCGCCGCACGCGTTGGCCGCGATCCACGTAGGTTGGCCCTGACCCACCAGCGTAGCCCGCCTGTCCGTGGTTTGAGCACGCCGTCCGCGGTCCGAACTCAGACGTCCGGTCAGATGTCCTTCAGCCGCCGCACGGCTTG
>DITY01000263.1:17229-17761 GCA_002422955.1 Planctomycetaceae bacterium UBA6172 | reverse complement strand
GACCCGTCGGCCGAAGGTGAATCGACCGACCCGTCATCGGGCGAAGGGCAACCCCCGGGAGCGCCTACCGCTGGCGAGGGCCAAGCGGAGGATCCGTCGAGCTCTGGGAAACCGCCGGAGCACGATGGCGATGCCTTCGAACGGATTCGCGATTTTCTGGAAGGCCAGCGTGGTCAAGCGGGTGAAGGAAAATCGGCCGCCGACCAGCAACCCGCGGCAGANNCAACCCGCGGGCGGAAACGATCCCACGGGCCAGCGCGATCCCGCTGGAACCGAGGCCCCGGGCCAAGGGGCTGCGAAACCCGAGGGGCAACCGGCGGAACCTCCGCCTGGCGGTGACGGGGCCGATCCCCAAGGCCAACAGGGCTCGACCCCACCCGCGGGCGGCGAGGGTTCACAGCCGAAGTCACAAACGGGGCAGGACGGGGCCGCGGATACCCAGAAGCCGATGTCGGATGCGGCGCCCGGTGACTCGCCGGCGAAACCTGGCGAGGCTTCCCCGACCGAACCCCCAGGTGATTCACAGGGCGAT
>DITY01000263.1:2326-17179 GCA_002422955.1 Planctomycetaceae bacterium UBA6172 | reverse complement strand
AGACGCTGCGTCGCCTTCAGGGAACGCCAGTGGCGGTGATGGCGGAATGCCCTCGGATGCAGGTTCCGGCGACGGGACCACGCCCGCGGCGCTGCCGCCCGATCCGGTCGACGCCGAATACGCCCGTCAGGCGACCGACTTGGTACTCGATTATCTGAATCAGAATCGCGAGACGCCCGATCCGGAATTGCTGGAACGGCTGAATTGGACGCCAGAGGAACTGCGAGATTTCACCGAACGCTGGATGCGGAATCTGAAGGCTACCGAGGGCAGCGGCGCGACCGCCGATGCGAAGCAGGTTGAGGATTCGCTCAAGAGTTTGGGGATTCGCAAGCCGAATCGCGGCCAGATCGGCGCTCAGCGCGATGCGGCGGATGACGTTCGCGGCCTGCGGGATTCGGGCGGCCGGTTAGAACCACCCCGAATTTACAAGGACGCGTTCGAGGCGTTCCGTCGCGGCGTGAATCGACCGGACCGCTGGACTGACTAAGCTGGTCAGAAGCCGAGGTGGCCGAAAGCGAGGCTCACCGGCCGAAGCAGGTCGATTACAACTTCATGTTGAGGGCGCGAAGTCACATTTACCGCAAGCACAAAGGGAAGCCGCTTGCGACAACGGCACGCCAAGGACCCGATCACAGACGCTGCGCGAAGGTCCAGTCGTCTGCAGCGCCGCGACCGCGCGGCGGCCGATCACTTCGCCCGCGGCCCACAAACCGACGCTGACAAAGGCGCCAATCGGACCGCCTATCATCGTCCCGACGGCAACGGAGCCGATGAGACCGATGCTCGCTCCAACTTGTTCCACGCGATCGGGGGCGATGCCACGCTGTGCCAGCAGAATTTCGGTGCCGACCTGGGCTGCGTCGACGGCGAGCAACGCCGGGCTAACCGTCTTGAGCAGCGATTTACCGGTCAGCTTAGCGGCACCCTTGGTGACTTGCGTGGTTACCATTCGACCGCTCAAGGCGGCGACTTGGCGGTGAACCCGCGACACCTGGCTGCTGTGAGACCGACCTGTCTTGCACCACGTCGCGAAGTGTTCGCAGTTGCCCCGCACCAGGCAATAACCAGGCGTGTCGACGCTGGTTAACGCCCGTTCGACCACCGTATCGGCGTCATCCGCAACGGGCGTTGGGAAGTGATGCACGACACGATTGCCCGCGAACTCCGCGAAGCTGATCCTCGTCACTCGGCCGGTCGCGCGGGTCCGATGGACCACGGTCCCGTCGCCGATGTCGATCCCATGGTGCGTGTAAGCGCGATGGGAAACGTAGATGTGATCAGCTTTTGCCATGGGCGCGATGATGCGGAGCCGACGGGTGGAATCGTTTACCGCTTAACGCTGGCGGTAGCCAAGTTCTGTTCCCGCAAACCGAGGATGTAGTCCGCGGCGATGTTGAGGACTTCCTTATTGTAGTAGTAATCCCGATAGATCACTTCTTTGTTTTCCTCGTCCTGCAGGCTTTCCTTCTCTTCTTCCTTTTGGGCGTCCAAGTTCTTGCGCCGCTGGACGAATTCCTCTTCGACCAAGGAAATGGTCTTTTCCTGCTTCTGCTGGATGTACAGATCCCGTCGGCGGAGCAGGTCCAAGAACTCGCTATCCTGGCCGACCCGACCGGTCGAGCGTTGACGGAGTGATTCCAAAAGATTGGCCGGGACCATGTTGTACACTTGGTGCCGCACCTGGGGGACGCGGTCATGCGGGAGGGCGTAATCGAGGTCCGATTCGCTGATGTCCATTTCCGCGATGATCGACGGCAGGATCACGTCCGCGGCGACGCCGCTGAGCTGGGTGCTGTCGCCGTCGGGCAGGTAGAACTGTTGCAGCGTGACCTTCAAAGCCCCGAAATTGGTTCGGTCGTTACGGAACATTTCGCGTCCCAAGTCCATCAGGGTCTGCACGGTCCCTTTACCGTGGGTGGTCGGGTCGCCGACCATGATCCCGCGGCGATAATCTTTGATCGCGCCGGCCAAAATCTCGCTGGCGCTGGCCGACAACTTGCTGGTCATGACCAGCAGCGGGCCGTCCCACGCGACACCGGCTTCATCATCGGAATAGTCCTGCACCGAACCGTTGCTATTCTTGACCTGTACGACCGGGCCGCGATCGATGAACAGGCCGGTGAGGCTGATCGCCTCGGTCAGCGAGCCACCGCCGTTGCGGCTCAGGTCGAGCACCACGCCGTCGACCCCTTGAGCCTTGAAACCTTCGAGCAACCGGCGGACGTCGCGAGTGCTGCTGCGGAAGTCGGCGGTGTTTTGGCGGGCGCCTTCCATGTCCAAATAGAAGCTCGGCAGGTTGATGTAGCCGATTTTCAGCTTTTGATCGGAGCCGGGCACCGCGTGTTCGATGACCTTGCCCCGGGCGGCGCTGTCTTCGAGTTGGACCTGCGAGCGGGTGATTTCGAAGGTCTCCGTCTCGCCGGTGCCACCTTTCTTGACGCCAAGCTTGACGATCGTGCCCGACTTGCCGCGGATCAAGCCAACCACCTGCTTGAGGGGCATTTCGATGATATCGACCATCTCGCCATCGAGGGCCTGGCCGACACTCACGATGTGATCATCTTCCTTCAGCCGGCCGTCGCGGTCCGCCGCGCCTCCGGGGATCACGCTGCTGACGACCGTGCTGCCATCTTTCTCACGCAGTGCCGCGCCGATCCCTTCCAGGTTCAGGCGCATTTGGATGTTGAAATCGTTCAGCGAGCTGGGCGACATGTAAGTCGTGTGCGGATCGTAAGCCATCGTGATCGAACTCAGATACAACTCGAGGATTTCATCCGAGTCGGTCTGGGCCCAGCGGCGGGCGTAGCGGGCATAGCGACGCTGCAGCTGCTCGCGGGCTTCGTCGACCGTCTTCCCTTCGTCCTTCAGGTCCAAGATGTTGAACTTGATCTGCTGCAGCCAGCGATCCCGAACTTCCCCTGCATTCTTGGCGAAGGCCGTGGCCTTGGGGTCGGTGACGATCTTGTCAGGCGTCGTGAACTCGAACTCTCCGCTGAGCAATTCCTGAGCCAGCTTCAAGCGATCGTTCACGCGACCGAGGTAGCGGGTGAAAATCTGGTAGGCGGGCGAGAGGTCGCCGCGCAACGTCAAGTCGTCGATCTGCGTCTTGTATTTGGCGAACTCGTCGATGTCAGCCTGTTCGAAGTACAGCTTCATCGGGTCGAGCGCTTTGAGGTAGATGTCCAGCGCGCGGGCACTGATTTCGTCATCGACCTTGCGACCTGAAATGTGTCGTTTGGGCAGCAGCTGCATCACCAAGCGAGAAACCAGACTGTCCTGATCACCCGGCTTAAGCCCCACGGCCGGCGCCTTGGTCGCCACTCCGGGCGCTAGTTCCTGAGCGGCCGAGGGTAGGCAACAGAACATCGTCACCACGGCCAAGGCGGCGAGCGAAAATGATGATCGCCGGCAGTTGGACCACGGGTCAAGAAATCGCATGCTAATGACTTCCGAAAGGGAGGTGACGAAGGGTGTGAATCCGCATCGGTCGATCGCGCGGCCGGTTTGCGCTGAACCCTGCTATACGTAGGCCGGGCCAAACAGGTTCTAATCGCGTGGCAGTCGAGCGGGCCGCTCGTTCCAGTGTAACGGCGAGGGCTAGTCCTCTGGGGCTAGTCCGCGGGTGATCGACCTGAAAATACTCGATTGCAATCCTAGGGGAGTCCCCTGCGCGAATCAACGTCGATTTCCTCGTTCACGCATCCCCCCGCATCCCCCGTTTCGCGACCCGGATCACCCGCGGGGCAAGTATCCGCCTCATTCGGATAACCATTCGAAGGGGCGTTCGCCGCGGCCATCAGTCCCACGCCCGGCTGGTCGCTCGCTGGCGAGTGGGGTCGTATAGCCGCCGGCCGGCGGTGAAAACTCGCGACGGCGAAGGTCGTCAGCAAACAGCTGACGCTGAGCAGCATCACCAGGCCGAACGCCAACACTTGCACCGCCGGTACCTCCGCTTCGCCCAAGGGAATCTCACCGGGGTCGGCCCCGGGAAGCAGGGTGACGGCGAGCACGCTGAGAAAATTGTTCACGAAGTGCGCCAGCATCGCCGGTAGGATCGAACCGCTGGCCCAAGCGATCCAGCCGAGATAGAGCCCCAGCGCGAAGACACCGACCGAATGCACTAGGTCCAGATGGAAGGCGGCGAAAATCGCCGACGTGATCAGGATCGACAGCGCGGTCCCCCAGCTACCCCAGGAAGCCCCCCAGGCGCTGGCCAATCGCGACTGCAGGTAGCCGCGAAATAGCAATTCCTCGCAAACCCCCGGGACAAGTCCGACGCCGATCGCGAGCGGGATCAACAGCCCCGACGCACTGAGCTTGCGGAACACCTCGGTCATGTCGTTCAGCGATTCGCTTTCGCCCATCAGGGAGGTCACGAGTACCGACGAGATCAGCCCAATGATCGGCGTTGCCATCGCGGCGACACCCCACAAGGCCAGCGGCCAATGACCGCTGACCAGCCCCAGCCGTCGCAAAAACGGGATCGGTGACAGGGCGGCCGCCAACAACGCGGGCACAGCCAACGCCATTTGGGGTAACACCATCGTCAGCGCCAAGCCAACCGGCGACCCCATGATCTCCATCAACTTCTTGGGGTCGCGGACCGTCGCCAAACCTCCAGGGCCTTTCTGCACCAGGACCGCCAGGACCGTCGCCACGATCGAAGCGACCAAAAACATCACCAGCGACGCGAGCACGACGGGCGGGAGCGGCCAGATGCGGTTCGGACGCTGCCACCTACCGCCGGCGATGGGGGCCGGAAAACGCACGCCGGGCGGGACCGTCTCACCACCCGCGGCATCGGGCCACGTCGTTCCGGGACCCGTCGCATCGGGACCTGGAATAACAGGGCCTGAAGAATCGAGACCGGGCGAATCCCCGTTGGACGGGTGAGGGCCGGACACGGCGTCGCGACGAAGGGAACTGGGGTCCATCGGGGCAAACTCAAGCGGGCGAGGCGGTCAGACAATGGGGCGCGACGGACTAACTCAAGCCCAACCGCGGGTCGAGGCCGAACATCACGTTCAGGTTTTGCACCGCCGCGCCGCTGGCACCTTTGATCAGGTTGTCGATCGCGGAGACGATCACCCAGCGACTGCCAGAGCGGCGGATCGTGATTTGGACCTGGTTGGTGTGAGCGACGTGCTTGGTTGCCGGCAGGTGTTCCACGGCGCGGACGAAGGGTCCCCCGTGGTAATGCCGCCGCCACAGTTCCATCACCTGTTCGATCGCGTCGGGATCAACCCCGGCCGCGGGATGCACGTAGATCGTCGACAGGATCCCGCGGTCCATCGGCGTCAGGTGTGGTGTGAAAATCAGCTCAGGCCGTTGGCCGCTGAAGCGTTCCAACAGGTCGACCATTTCGGGTTGATGGCGGTGGTTGCCGATGCCGTAAGCGGAGATCGACTCCGCCGCTTCGCAGTACATCAAATTCAGCTTGGCGGTTCGTCCACCGCCACTGATGCCGCTCTTCGAATCGACCACGATATCGTCGGCGCGAATCAGCCCGGCGGTCAGCAGGGGACCCAGCGGCAAGATCGCCGAGGTCGGGTAGCAGCCGGGGTTGGCCACCAGGTCGGCCGTCGCGATCTGCTCGCCGAACCATTCGGGCAAACCATACACGGTGTTGCCGACCCGTTCCGGCCAGGGGTGCTCGATACCGTAATGCTTGGCGTATTCGCTGGTGGAGGATAGCCGAAAGTCGGCGCTAAAGTCGATCACACGGACGCCTAGCGTGACCAACCGGCGGACCGTTTCGGCCGAAGCGCCGTGCGGCAGGCAGCACATCGCCACATCGCACTGGTCCGCGATCACGGCGGGATCGAACTCGGTCACCTGCAGGTCCAGTCGACCGGCCAATACGGGGTGGACGTTGGCGATCGGTTGTCCCGCCTCGCCACGGCTGGTGGCGACGGTCACCTGGGCGCCGGGGTGACGCAGCAGCAGGCGAAACGTTTCCAAGGCGGTATAGCCGGTAGCCCCAATGATCCCCACGCGAATCGTCATGCCCAAAACCTGTTCGTTCGACCCCGATCGGAATGGCCCACCACGGGGCCTCGCTTGGCAAGTCTAACGTGCGTGGCGGGGTGGGCGAAGTCGGCGAGGCGAACGCTCGTCGCTAGTAGCGGGTCGGTACGGTGGCGATCGGTTGAGCCATTCGTGTCCCGCCCGCGGAGAGCGCCGCATTTTGCTGCGCGATCATCTGCTGATTGAGCACCGCGACCCGTTCGTTCACCATCGGCTGGCTGGGGTTGATGGTCAAGCTCCGCTGGTAGTTTTGCATCGCTTGCACCAAGTCGCCCTCCCGTTCCCGCAACCGGCCCAGGGCGAGCCAGGCGCGGGGGTTGTTGGCATCGACCTGAACCGCATTTTCCAAATACTTCTGCGCGGTTTGCGGTTCGCTGGCCTCTTCATACAAGCGGGCCAACTCGATTCGCGGCTCGGCCGATGCCGGGTTCTGCGCCGCCCAATTCTTCATCAGGGCGAAGGCGCGGTCCGGCCGGCCGGTATCGACCAACAGCACCGCTAGTCCCCGGTGGCATTCGACATGGTTGGGGGCGTGGTCTAGGCATTGGTTGTAGAGCGCCTCGGCCTGCCCCAGCATCGCGGCGTCTTTTCGTTGGACGCCCAAGCGATGGGTCGTGGCGGCGAGGTTGTAATAGCCGTCCGCGTTTTGCGGGTCCGTGGTGATCGCCTTTTGGAACTCCTGCATCGCCGCGCTGTACTGGCCTTGCTGGTAGAGCGTCGTGCCCTGGGCGTTTTGGGTCGCGGCCCCCGACTGGCACCCGGTGGCCGACGACAGGACCGCGCCAGCGATCAGGCTGGCGAGCAACCACGTCGCGGACCAGCGCTGCGAACCCTGCGGGCGTTGGCTATCACGGTACGAGGGGGGCGGCGCCACCCGTTCCCGCACGGGGGAGCAAGCTGGGGAGACGGCAGCGGTGATACGTCGGCTGCCGCGGCGATCGTTGGCCGCGACGGCAGGGGGCGATGTGAGGATCGGTTGGGGCGTGGCCATCGGCTAGGATTCCCGAATCCGGGGCGCGGGATAATGCGTGTTTGCCGCAATGGTTTGTGGCTCCGACCTCGTTGCCCTGCCGGATGAAGGCCCGGGCAAGAAAACGTTGGAGGACCCGACTTGCGGCCGGTTCGATCTACCGAACACTCCCTCGGGAAGGCCGGTCAATCGCGGACCGTAGCATTCGGCGTCACTCGCGAACAAGAGCGAAACGGCGAATTGAGACTTCGCATCGCCGGCCGAAAGGCTGTCGCGAATCCGAGGTTTCTCTCGCACTTGGCCCGCTAGTAGACTAGGTGGATGAAACCCGATCCCCACCGTCCATCCGCTAACCTGCTGGCGACGCTGCAGGCGGATCCCGAATTGCTCCAGCGGGCCACGGCTTCGCAGGCGACCTCGCTCACCGTCACCCTGGAGTTCGACTCGACCGGCCGCGGCCGCATCGACCATCCCGACTGGCGGGATCGGCGGAGCCTGCCGCTGGTGGCGGGGGCGAGCCCGGTCGAGCAGCTCGATGAGGGCTTCGTCCCCTACCGTCCGATGGTCGGTCCGGGCAAACGGTCCGAGTTGGAGACCGAGTATCGCCTGGTCGGGATGTTGGGCAGCGGTGGCACGGGCGTCGTCTACCAGGCCCACCAGCGGGCGATCAACCGGGAAGTCGCGGTCAAGGTGCTGCGCGACGAACTGGCGAAAGACCCTCTGGCCCGCCAACGGTTCTTATTGGAAGCCCGCACCATCGGCAGCCTCGATCATCCCAACGTGATCGCCTTGCACGAGCTGGGAACCGGGCCGCAGGGGGAACTGTTCTATTCGATGAAGCGGATCGACGGGACCAGCTGGGATCGCTCGATGGACCAGATGTCGTTCGAGGAAAATCTCGACACGCTGGTCCGGCTGTGTGACGCGATCCGCTACGCCCACTCCCGCGAGCTGATCCACCGCGACATCAAGCCCGAGAACGTGATGTTGGGGCGGTTCGGCGAGGTGCTGCTCGCCGACTGGGGGCTCGCCATGTCGCTCGATGGCGATGACTCGCGGACCACCGGTCGCGCGGCGATCGGCGGCACCCCGGCTTACATGGCACCGGAACTGGCCGCGGGGGATGCCGCGGCCCAGTCGATCCTGACCGACATTTATTTGCTCGGCGCGCTGCTGTTTCGGATCTTGACCGGACACCCACCGCACCATGGAGAGAACCTGCTCGATTGCATCCGCCGCGCGGCGGCCAACGAGATCCGTGAGACGTCGATCCGCAGCGGCTGGATCCAAGTCGCGCTGCGGGCGATGGCGACCCGCCCTCATGACCGGTTCGCCGACGTCGCCGCCTTCGCCGACGCCTTGGCCCGTGAGAAGGAACACGAACGGAGCATCGATCTGCTCCGCCGCGCCGATCGTCTGATTCGCAAAGTCGGCACGGACGCGAAGCACCAGGATTATGGGATCGCCGAAGCGCTGATCCGCGAAGCGCTCGATGCTTGGCCCGGCAACCGGGAGGCGGCCGAAACGTTGGCGCAACTGCAGACGTCACACGCCCGCGCCGCGGCCGCCAACGGCGACTTCGATTTGGCGCTCAACCTGCTGGCCCAGGCCGGGCAAGCCGATTCCGAACTGTCGGCTCGGATCCGCGGCCAACGCGATTCACGCCGCGAACAGGCAGTCCGCGAATCGCGATTTTCCCAACTCTTCACCCAATCGCCCGACGCCGGTTTGATGATCCGCTGCGCCGATGGCGAGATCGTCGAAGCCAACAATCGCTTCGAAACCCTGACCGGCCACGATGCGGGAGCGCTGGTCGGCAAGACGATCCTCGAACTCGACCTGTGGCCGAATGTCGATGTCCGCAACCGCTTCGTCGAAGTCCTGGCGACCGTCGAGGGCGCGGTCGATTTCGAGACCCGGATCATCGGCCGCGACGGCAAACTGTTGGACATGTCGGCCTGCTCGGCCCGATTGAGGGTCGGTGACGAAAACTTTTTCCTCTGCACGCTGCGAGACATCAGCCCCCGCGTCCGCGTCCGCAAGGAACTTGACCAAAGCCGCCAGCAGCTGCGCGAGATGCAGCAACTCGCGCAACTCGGGCTCTGGGAACTCGACATCGCCAGCGGCAAAGTCCGCTGGAGCGACGAGTCGTTGCGGATCAACGACTTGCCTCAAGAACATGACGCGGCCGATTCGACCGAATATCTCAAGCTGATCCACCCCGACGACCAACCGCGTCTGACCGAAGCGATTCGCAACACGATCGAGTTCGGCACGGTCTACGAGCTGAAACTGAGACAGCGACGCTCCGACGGCGGCTGGAACACCGTCATGGCCCGCGGCCAACCGGTGCTGAACGCGGCAGGCGAGGTCACCGAAATCCATGGCGTGATGATCGACATCACCCGCTATGTGAGCTAGCCGAACCGTGACCCGACGATCCGGGGCCATGACCGCCGGGGTGCGCTGGCCCATGGCCATGCACCGGCGAACCATGCCCCGGCGAACCATGCCCGGTTGGGCTGTGTCCGGAAGAGCCATGTCCGCCATGCGGATGGGTCGGATGCTGTAGCCACTGCCAATGCTCCATCGCGGGAGCGACCTGCGACATCTTCACCCAATGTTGCCGCGTCTTGCTGCTCATCAGCAGCGTGTCCGGGGTGATCTCACCGATGTCGATGCGGTGCAGCAACTCATGCTCGTGGAGCGGCCCGACCTTTTTCGATCCGCCGTACCAGCGTCGCTTCAGATAATACCAGTCCGCGTTCATGATCAATCTCTCGACCCAACCCTCGCTGGGCTTTGCTGAGCTTGCAGGGCGATGGAGTGAATCATTCACCCTAATCGACGCGAGCATGCTGGGGAAGATTAAACCGCGGTAATCGGCGGATATCGGCCGTGAATCTACCGCGGTTCGTCCGATTCGGGGCGTGGTTCGGGCAGCGGTGCCGCGATCGGTTCGGGCTGGCTGGTCGCGAGCGGCGCGGAATCGATTGGCGTCAAGGCGGCCGCGGGGTCCACGGCCGTGCCAGCGTCCTCCGCGGTCGTCACCGGCGCGTCGGTCGCCGCTGCCTCGGCCGGTTGGTTGCGATTTCCCAACAGCCCGCCGAGCGCCGCGCCGAACCCGCCGAGAATCGAGCGATTGCCGCCCGGCATTTGGCCCGAGGCGGCACGATTCGCACCGGGCTCGCCCGCGGCGGACCCGGCGATCGCGTCGGGACTGGCCGAGGAGAGCCGCGCGGTGTGCAGCCGATCGTTCCGCGAAACTTGGATCGCCAAATTTCGAGTCGGCTCCCATCTGTCCAGTTGCTGGACCAAGTCGTCGACGGAATTCACCAAACGCCCGTCGATCGCGACGATCCGGTCATCCGGTTTCAGGCCGGCGGCCGCGGCGGGGGAGTTCGGTTGTATTTCGATAATCTGCGCTCCCCGCGGCCTGCGGGGCGGCAAGCCGGGCGCGGCAACGGCGGCCGGCGCCGCGACCATCAGGCCCGAGCGGGCGTGATATTGGGTTGCGTCGGTCGGAACCTGGCCAGGCGTGGGAGGCGGCGGCGGATTGCGCGCCGCCCAGCGATCCCGGTCAGCAGACTCGGGCGACTGGATCGCCGTTCGCGAACCGGGCTTGGGGGCCTCGGGCGTCCTTGCAACGGCGCGACGAAAGTTCGCGCTTCGCTGCGCCTCGACCGGCTGCACGGGCGGCTTGGCCGCTGCGGCTCGCCCCAACGGCGAACTGGGGAGCTCGCCCGTGGAACGGTTGGCAGGCGGCTGAAGCGGTCCGCTGGGAATGATCGGGCCGCCGATCCGCTCCCGAATTCGATCGCCGAGGCGCCGAAATGCCCCTTGGGAATAGGCCGGTTCGGCGGTCGTGACCAGAGTCGCCAGGGACAGGCCCGCTAACACGAGCAGGCGGGGCCGGCCGGACGGCACACGAGGCGTTGCGGACATGCGATGATTCCCACGGAAGAAGGCTCGGTCTGGGTAGGATTTGCGGGACGCCGAACTCCGTTTGTCGTCCGCCATGGAGATTCCTCCCCGGCCCGTCTAACCTACCGCTGCAGTTCAACCGCATTCTAGCCGTTTCGCACGGGCGAGTCTTCCCAAAGGTCCCGCCGCTGCCGCGTAGGGGCGGCAAATTGCCGCAAGTCGCCCGGTCGCCAGAGCTGGCTCAAGGCGGCGGTCGCAGGCAATGGGCTGACGGCGAGCGGGCTTTGGGTCGCCGCTAGGCTCAGGGCAACTCGAAGCTCTACGCACTACCCCAATTGCCGAGTCAATGAATCAGCCTCTCGTCCAAACCGCTCGCTTGGCCAGCCCGAGCGAGTTCTCTAGCTGCTTGCGGTGGGCGTTATCCCGCTGCGAGCCGGCGAGAGCCGAAACGGTCCAGCGGCAATTGGCCGTCGGCCGCGCCCAGCGACGTCCGATCGTGACCGCGGCGGTGGGCAGCGGCGAGCAATGGAGTGCCGTCGCGATCGCGATCCCTCAGCCGGCCGCCGCGGCCACGCTGATTCTGTTAGTGGATCAGCCCTTTCCCGAAAAGACAGTTGGGCGGTCAGACGACCCGGACCAGGCGTCGCGAGCCGATTCCATGAGTCACAGGCCAACCAGCCCGTCCGATTCCCCCCTCGTCCGGGTACTGCAACCGCTCGCGCGGACGCTCCGGTCGCTCGGGGTGACGTTTCTGCAGGCCAGTACCGAGACGGCCGGGCAGGCCCAGCGGCTCCGGTCGGTCGGGTTTCGCCCGATCGGGGAGTTGGCGTTGATGTCGCTGGAGGCCGAAGAGTTCGCGGGAACGTTGCGAACCGCGGAGGCTGCGCTGGGGACTGCTGCGTCCCGGCGGCTCGACGCCCGCTGCGAGGGGGTGCCGCTCGAACAGGCGGGGCCCGATTGGCAATCGACACTGACAGGCCTGCTCGCCGAAACCTTTCGCCAGACGCTCGACTGCCCCGCGCTGGCCGACTTCCGTACTCCGGCCGAGATCGCCCGCGGTTATCTCGATTCGCCTACCATGGATCTCGTCGGGTCACACTTTCTGCGGATCGATGGCGAGTGGGCGGCAGTCTTGGTGCTCTCGCGACATGATTCGGCTGCCCCGCCGGTGGCTAGCTTCGCCGGTCGTGACCTGGCGAGTGAAGGGGCGTCGGCGGCGTTTCTAGAATTGAGCTACATGGGGGTCACCTGCCGTTGGAGGGGGGCCGGTTTGGGGGTGCGGTTGGTGTCCGCCGCGGTCTCTCAAGCGGTGCACAGCCAGGCCGCGCGGATTGTCTTGGCCGTGGACTTGGAAAACGGCCCGGCGGTCAAAATTTATCGGCGGCTGGGGTGGCAGGAGTGCCTGCGGGAAGTCGTCTGGGGACTGCGACTTTAGCCAAATACCCCGTTTTTTACGGACTTTTTTGTGGCCGCTTGCCCAAGGTTCCAAATCCGGCAACAGCTTTTCCACCCCGTGGTAAAGTCGCCATCGCGGTCGCGATTTTGAAGGCCTGATGAAGAAAACCTAGGGGGAAAGCGACGTCCTCGACCCGCGCCGCAGCGCCGAGTCGGGTGACGGGTCGGCCCGATTTGACATCAATGCTAGCTGACCTAGAATCTCGCCTTCACGTCACAGACGGGACCGGTTGGGGGGAGGCATTGGTGCCGCCCAGCGGAGCTTGGTCGGCGACGGTCGGGGATTCGGCCTGAGGGCAATTTCCGCCGTTTGATGAGTCACCATTCTCGGCGCACGCTTCTCCTGGGTCTCGTTCCTTGTTGTTGCCGCGTCAATTTCCAAGAGGGAGGTTTCGGCTACCGGTATGCCCACGTTGCACCAGGAATCTCAGAACATGGCCGTTCTGGGGAAAATCAAGGAGGTTCTTGAGCAACGCATTGGTAGCGATCGCTTCCGACTTTGGTTCGGCGACCGTGTCCGATTCGGAATGGACGGCCAAGCGATTAGCCTGAAAGTCGATGGCGACTTCGCGCTGGAACGGCTGCGAGGCAAATACCTGCGAGAAGTCGAGGCGGCCGCGGCTCAGGTGACCGGGCGGATCGTTCCGGTCCGAATGTCGCTTTTGGCCGACACGGCACCTGTGTTATCATCGGAAGAGACCTCCGCGGATGGGGCGTTTTCGGACGCCAATCAGGCCGAGTGTTCGCCCATCACGGCGAGCCCCTTACGGGAGGAGCCGACGCCCGCAGCCGCGGCGCGAGCTCGCCGAATTGCCGCTTCCCAACCAACCCGATTGACGTCCGATGCCAAACCGACCCGGTCCATTCGCGTCACCGAACAGCCGCCTGCCGCGGCTGGAGCGGTCCGAACGGCCCGCGGTGCGGCCGCAAGTGATCGTCCTCGGGTGCGTTCGGTCCCCGCGGCCACGCCACGGGGAACCAGCGGCACGAACGGGGCAACTGCCGGCCCGGACGGCGCGGGCACCCCGGTGGAAAGTTCGGGCCGGAGGGTCGTGCCGATGACCTTTGGGAGTTTTCTCCAGTCGACCAGCAATTCGTTGGCGATCACCGCCGCCAAATTGTTGGCGGCCGACCCGGTCGGTTCCGCACCGCTTTGCTTTTGGGGCGCCACCGGTACGGGCAAGACGCACCTGCTGCATTCGATTCGTCACGAATTGCGAGTCCGCCACGGACTGTCGCGAGTGATTCTGTTATCGGCCGAGCATTTCACCAATGACTTTCTCTCCTGCGTTCGCGGCACGGGGCTGCCCGCTTTTCGCAAGCGGTATCGCGATGCCGATGCGCTGCTGGTCGACAACGTGCAATTCTTGGGGGGCAAGACCGCGACGTTGCGCGAGATGATGTACACGGTCGACGCGGTCGTCTCGCGAGGCCGCCCGTTGGTGATGGCCGCCGATCGCCAGCCGATGGAAATCGACGGCTTGGGCAGCGACTTGGCGGGCCGGTTGTCGAGCGGATTGGTCTGCGGGATCAACCCGATGGAACGTGAATTGCGCCGCGACCTGTACCGCTGTCACGCCCAACACAGTTTCCTGCCGTGGGACGAGCCGACAATCGAGATGTTGGCCGAACGCACCATCGGCGATGGCCGCGTCATTCAAGGCGTATCCCAGTTGGTGTCGATGCTGCAGCGGATGTATCGCCGGATGCCGACCTTCCAGGAGATCACCTCCCAGGCGGGCGAGATGCTGCAGCGGGGGCCGAAAGTCGTGGCCTTGGCCGATGTCGAACGGGCGATCTGCGCCACGTTCGGGATCTCGACTCAGGATTTGCGAAGCGATGCCAAGTCACGCAACGTCAGCCACCCCCGCATCCTGGCCATGTACCTGTCGCGAGAGCACACATCGGCGGCGTTTTCCGAGATCGGCCGCTACTACGGCGACCGCAACCACAGCACCGTGATCGCCGCCCACCGCCGGGTCGAACAGTGGTTGGAGGGTGATCAACCGCTGGGTGGCCGGGGGCCGAAGAACATGAAGGTGCAAGAAGCCATCTCCGCGGTCGAGAACCTGCTGCGGATCGGCTGATCCACGACCGATAAATGAGTCACTTGTTTACCGTATGGATCCCAAGCCCGGTTCGTACGTGCCCTCAACCGCCCCCGTGACGGGTTATCCATCGGCCGAGGTGGGCGGCGACGACCGGGGCCGGCTGACGCGTGGACGGCGTATTCCGCCTTCGGCTCGGGCAGGCACCGGCATCGGCAAATTCTCCGCGTCCCCGCGCGAGGGCCAACGAGCATCTATCCCAATGCTCTGAGCCCCCTCATCCCCAACCCTTCTCCCCCGCCAAGCCGGGGGCGAAGGGAGCCTGGCCATGGCTGATAGCTGTCATGCCTTCGGCAGAGAATTCCGAACGGCACGGTCCACCGGTCGGTGTCACTTGAGGAGGTGCGCGAGTGTCATGGCGATCCC
>DITY01000263.1:1610-2293 GCA_002422955.1 Planctomycetaceae bacterium UBA6172 | reverse complement strand
TCCGGGGCCGATGATTCGCCGCGGCTGAGCAATTGCCCGGCTAGGGCCAAGGCGGCTCCGACCAGTTGCCCCGTCGCCGCGGCGACCCCCTCGCGCTTCGCCTGGATCGAAGCGGCTTCCATTTCGACCCGCCGCAACTGACTTTCGTCCACCGGCGCAGGGGGTGGCGGGGTGAGGATTTTTTCCAGCCGCTGGCGAAGGTCCGCGATCCCGCTGACCATTTCGACCGAATCGACGTCGCTGGTGATGTCGAGCGCTGCGTCCGCCAAATCCTGCTTGGACGCCAACGTGTCGAGCAAGCGTTCCTCGATCGTCCCCGTCGTGACCAACTTGTAGACGTGTACCGGATTGCGTTGACCCATCCGATGGGCTCGCGCGATCCGCTGTTCCAGCACCGCCGGGTTCCACGGCAGGTCGACGTTGATCACGACGTTGGCGCTCTGCAGGTTCAAGCCGGTTGATCCGGCATTGGTCATCAGGATCACACGGCACTCGGGGTCGGTCTGGAAGCGGTCGACGATCGCCGGGCGCTTCTTTTGGGGAACCTGGCCGTCCAATCGCACGTATTCGCAGCCGAGGTCATCGAGCTGCCGTTCGATCCGGTCGAGCATCGTTCGCCATTCGCTGAACAGGACGATCTTTCGCGTCGGATCGACGAGCAACCCTTCCCACAACTCCGCCAA
>DITY01000263.1:0-1596 GCA_002422955.1 Planctomycetaceae bacterium UBA6172 | reverse complement strand
CTGTTCCGCCGTCGGTTCGATCCGCACCACCTCGTCGGTTCGCTCGGGCAATTGCTTGGCCACCTCCGCCCGCGTTCGCCGCAACAAGATCGGCGCTAACGACTCACGCAGCTGAGCGAGGTTTTGGTAGCCCACGACCTTGCCTCGGTCGTCGACGATCCGGTGCCGGTTGAAGAATCGGTCGGCCGCCCCCAGGCGATGTTCGTCGACGAAACGAACCACCGTGAACAGTTCGCCGAGATGATTTTCTAGCGGCGTGCCGGAGAGCACCAAGCGAAAATCGCTCCGCAACGACCGGATCACGGAACTGGTTTTGGATTCCCAATTCTTGATCCGCTGCCCTTCGTCCAAAATGATCAGGTCCCACGGCACGGTCTCGATTTCTCGTAGGTCCCGCAAGACCTGTTCGTAATTGCAGATCGTAAAAAACGTGTCGCTGGCATATTGCTCCGCACGCTCCGACCCGGTGCCGACGACCACTTGGGTCGACCGACCGCTGAACCGCGCGATCTCGGACCGCCATTGGCTTTTCAGCGAAGCGGGGCAGATCACCAACACGCGACGGATCTCGGCCCAACGGGCTAGCAGCTCGGCCGTCCCGATCCCTTGAATCGTCTTGCCCAAGCCCATGTCGTCGGCCAGGATCACCCGCCCGGCGGCGACCGCGAAGGCGATCCCGTCCATTTGGTAAGGCAACAGCTCGACCGACAGCAGTTCTCGCCGCAGCGGATGTCCGGCGGGATCGCGACGGATCTCGGCAGCGGATTGTGACAGCCGATCTTGGATCAGCGCCCGTTGGATGTATTCCTCCGCGTCGGGATAGAGGTGAACCTCCACACCGGCTTGGGCCAACGCCTGGATCCGCCGGATGATGTCCTGCACGTCGGTCACGTTGTGGAGATGGGTGTCCTCCACGATCTCCACCATCCGCTGATCGGGACGGGTCGGCAGATTGAACCGCAATCCGACCGGCGCGGTGTAATCGACGCGGACCGACAGGTTACGGCGGTAATAGGGGGAGCGCAGCTTGGCCGCGGAAAACCGCTTCTCGATCTTGCCGAGCGAGTGCAGGATGTGCTTGCAAGTCCCCAGCCCGTTGGTGCGGAAATCGGGACACGAACAATAGGATTGCCCGAGTTCGCTGCCTCGCAAGGCGACGCGATAGGTCTTGCCCGACCGCTCGCTAGTAACCAAATAATCGGACCAGGGACGGTCGTCGGTGAGAGCCCGAACTCGCATCGGTTCCTCAGCGGCCCGTCGTGCGCGGTCCGAGATCGCCCGCGCGTGCAACTCTTCATGAGTCAGCAGTTCCAGCGGCACCGATTCATCAGGCGGAGCGGCCAAACCGAGACTTTCCTTGCCTTCCAGCAAGTGGTGGATCGCCGCGCCGGAATGCAAACAAAACGGCTCGCCACAGTCGCATTGCAGACGCAGTCGTTTGTTGCGTCCCGAATCGAGCGTCAGGGTGACTACCGCCAATCCGCCTGGCAGCCCCGGGTCGGTAACCCGAACCCGATATTGATCGTGCCCCAGAAAGACGTTCTGGTCGGAGAGGATTTCGAACCGTTGGTTCCCTTTTTGAAGCCGCTGCGAGCC
>DITY01000074.1:1812-3656 GCA_002422955.1 Planctomycetaceae bacterium UBA6172 | reverse complement strand
CGCCATCGCGTCGGAAGAGATAAAACTCCGGCCCTTCCTTGACGACAGCCTCCGCCGGGAGAACGAAGACGTTTTTCAGCGTCTCGAACTCCAGATGCAGTCGCACTCGCTGGCCGGGACGAAACCTCCACACCAGCCCTTTGTCGGAACCGCGCTCGTAGGTGCGAAATTGGTTCTCGAGCGGCAGATAAAACGCGACCGTTCGATTGTCATCGTTGAGGGTGTTGGAGATGTGATGGATCACGACCGCGGGAATGCTCTCCGGCCAACCCTGTTCGGTTTCCTCGAGAATTTCGACGCGGATCGGGAAGCGATTTTCCGCCGCTCGCTGCAGTAGCGCGACCTCCTTTTGAAACGCCTGCCCCTCGATGAACAGCGACTGATGATTCGATAAGGAGCACAACGTCTCGCCAGCCTGGAATTGCTGGCCGAGCCGGGCCGTCAATTCCTTGACCTCGAACACGGCGGGCTCGGTCGCCTGGGGCGCGAGATCAAGTTCGCTGCTGGGGCTTTCTTCCGGCGGATCGTCAGTGGGGTTGGTGTGAGGCGGCACGACCACGACGACTTCGGAAACGAAATTCCCCTCGGCCACACCGTCGATCTGTTCCGCCGACAAGCCCCGCAGCCGCAGGTCCTGGCGATGCGCCTGCACCGCGACCTCCGATCGCCGCAGGTCATTTCGCAGTTCGATCAATCGGGATTGGGGAATGCCGCCCGACTGGGCCAAGCCGTCGAGGCGGTCGATTTGTTCCCGAGTGATCTCCTGGTCCTTGGTGGCCTTGAACAATTCAGTCTGCGAGGAGTGCAGCGATTCCCCCACCAATCGCAGCGTGAACAACGGCTCGCCGGGGCGGACGACATCCCCCGCATGCCGGTGGATCGCCGAGACGACGCCCGCGGCGGGAGACACGACGCCCCGATCGCTCACGCCCGGGCGGTCGACGACTCTTCCCGGGATCTCGATCGTCTTGCGGTAGGTGGTGATTCGCATCGGACCCGTGGACAGTCGTAAATTGTCCTCGGCTTGGGGCGATAACTTCACCTGCTCATTCGGACTCATCGGAGCGCCCGACCCCGAAACGTTGTCTGTCGCGGAGGGCGAGGCGGTCGGTGATGGTTCGGCCGACTCAGGTAGCCAGTCGTTCAGCCAGCCGCCGCGGGCCGCGATCACGACCCCCACCATTCCGAGAATGACCGCGGCAGCGCCGACGATCTTGAACGTGCGATTCAAAGCCTTCTCCCCAACTGATATGGACCGCTTCAGGCCAATCGCGAGGCGATATGCGACGCACCGACCCAAACCGCGGATAAGAAACCGGTCGCAGCCAAGGCGCAAACGCCTCGACTGCCGATACACGGAACCAGCGGTGGTCGAATCAGATTTGGAGAGAGACCATCTTCAGAAAGATGGGAGGACCATTGTCGCTCGGCGGCTGGTCCTGAAAGAGAAAAACCGTTCGCGGCGAGATTGCCGGAAGGGCATGAAATGTCAATTCGATGGCCGAAGTCTGGGGCAACGGTAACTTGACCTTTGCCTGAGCGACGGAATCGACGCTGCTGACATAGACAGCATCGCCCTCGGGGGAATCGCAACCTTCGGGAACCGTCGGTGCGGCTGTCCCTACCGGTTTGTGCGAGTCGGATCGGTGGTGGCAGGCATGGTGCTGCTCCCCCATCGCATGGCGATGCAGGGTTCCGACATGAAAGTGGGGCATTCGCCCGCGGTCACCGGACGCTACCTGGTCACTCGTTCCATGGCTGTGCCGGACCGCCATGCCCTGAGCAGGCACTGCGAGAGTCAGCAGGAGTACGATCAGCCGTGGCAACATGTTTCCCAGATCCTT
>DITY01000074.1:0-1751 GCA_002422955.1 Planctomycetaceae bacterium UBA6172 | reverse complement strand
ACCAGACGCCTTTCCGGGAAGCGAACGGCCGCCAAGTATCCCTTGAACTTGCCATCAAAATCTTTGCGTTTTCGATCCTCCCAACGCTTGCCCACGCTGAAATCGAGGCAGATCGCCCGGCCGCTCAGTTGTATTTTGCTTATCTTTGCCCGGTCGTTCGGATAGTGCCCGAACAGACAAAGCGTCTCCGCCTGATAATCTTTCCACCATTCGACTCGCTTCTCGTGACGCAGTTTTCCGCCCGCCTCGAATGTTTGCTTGGTGCGATGTTCCTTGCCGGACGTCAGCAATTTCACCGGATTGAGGTTCTGGTGCTCCAGTTCGCGATCGACCTTGTCGAGTGCCGACTCCTGATGTCGCTGGTCGATCAAGTCGAAGTGCTTTTGATAGAGTCCCTTGGTACTCGTTGCGTACCGGGCAAGTTCGACCATTTGATCGTCCCAGCAGGCGTGAACCACCCTCAGGTCAGGTCGTTCCAACACCAGCGGCAGCGAACTGAAAAAGTCTCGCAGCGATTTCCGCATGTTAACATCGGCTAGGACGGCGGGCGTGATCTCTTCGGGATGCCCCTTGTCGAGTGACGATGCCTCACCGAAGAACCAATGGTTATCGAGCTTTTTCTCTTTCAGCAGGAGGTTGAATTCGTGATTGCCGAGGACGCACTGCGCCCGGCCCGCTCCCATGAACTTCTGCACCAGGGCGACCACGGCCGGGCTGTCGGGCCCCCGGTCCACCAAATCGCCGACAAACACCAATCGCCGCTGCTCAGGGTGTCGACCGTCTTCGTCGTAGCCGAGATGCCGCAGCAGCGACACCAACGCGTCGATTTCGCCGTGTACATCGCCGATGACATCAATCGGACCATCGAACATCGTCTGAACGAGCGAATCGGGCATGGTGAAGGCTACAGCGGATAACGGGGCGGTCGGCAGCGAATGCAAGGGTCCACGACGAAACGGCCGTTCACGGGTTCCTAGTCCCAAGCTGCTTGCAAATCCCTAGGCAGTGTAGGCAGGTTGCCAATATCGGCGATGGCTGGCTGCGGGCACAGGGCCTGATTCGCCGGAGCCAGGGAGGTCGCGAACTGCCCATGCCCGGGCAGCGACTCGGCGTAGCTAATCGAACAGTCGGGGTTGCTCCCGCGGCGGACGGAAATTCTCGCCCAAGGCGATCGGCTCGATCAATGTGGGCTCGTCGTGGGTCGGTGAGTTGACGCGAGTACTGACGGGATGCATCGCGAGCAGATCCTCCGCTGCCGGGCTGAGGAATGTCGCCCGCGATTTCTCGTCGATGGCGTCGCCGTCGAGCCAGTCATCGAATCGGTCGTGATCGATGAACACCGGCATGCGGTCGTGAAGTTGCGAGAGGAAGCGGTTCGCGTGCGTCGTTAAGATCGTGAACGTCTGGAGCGATTCTTGCCCGTTGGGGTGATGCCAATTTTCCCACAGGCCAGCCATCACCAGTGGGTTGTGGTCGGCCCGGTGAATGAAATAGGGCTGCTTGCCCGCCTCGGTTCGCTGCCATTCGTAAAAGCCATCGGCCGGAACGAGGCATCGCCGCTCGCGAAAGGCAGTTCGAAACGCGGGCTTTTCCGCGACGGTTTCGCTGCGGGCGTTGATCAGCCGCGAGCCGATCGAGCGATCCTTGGCCCAGCGGGGTACCAATCCCCAACTCATCGGGGTCAGCGTCCGCAGGCCGTCATCGCCGAGGTGAGCGACCGGCGCGAACTGGGTGGGTGCGAGGTTGTACCG
>DITY01000308.1 GCA_002422955.1 Planctomycetaceae bacterium UBA6172 | reverse complement strand
TACGCCCTGAGAGCCCGAGAAAATCCATCGCGCGTCAACCCTTTTCAATTATGTCTCGTTTTGAACTAATTCCCGGTTTCCCGTGGATTCGCAACCGAACAGGCGAAGTCGAGTCGAGCGGCTATTTTCTCCCCCAGCCAAACCTTGCCGGTCAGAAAAAAAGCGGGACCGACATGGTCCACCAGGGTCACTTCGATCCGAACCGTGTCCCCCGGGCGGACCATTTTCTTGAACTTTACGCCATCCATCCGAGTCGCCACGGGGACCACCCCTGCACCGCTAGGAGTCAGTCGGCTGAGGAGGATTGCCCCAGCCTGCAGGCAGCACTCGCACTGGATAACCCCCGGCACCAACGGATAATCCGGGAAGTGCCCTTGCACAAAAAAGTCTTCCGGGGAAAACGTTTTGTGGCAAACGATGTGGTTCTCGTCGATCGAGACGATTTCGTCGAGCAAACGCATCGGCGGGCGATGTGGGATTGCGGCTTCGATCTCTTGTGCGGTCATGGGTCGGCTCGTTTGAGGTGGAATCGCCCGTAATCAGGTGCCGAGAACCTGCGGGGGATAATTTCGGGTTGGATTGGTGACCGCGACGATCGCTTCGCTCGCCCACGAAGCCCCGCGATTGCCGGCTAGGGATCTCTCGAGCGACTTGCGACCGATCAAGATCATCCATAGAAGACCGTTTCACGCCGGATCGTCAACCGGACGGGTTGGCCGATTTTAAGGAATTTCCATGACGACTTATTTTGCCTCCGGCTCGGCCGACGCGGCATTGACCATCGACGATTTTCGCGATGCCCTATCGACCGTTTTGGCTCGCATCGGGCCTCGCAAACGTGTTTTGTTGGTTCCTCCCGATACCTCGCGCCTTCCCAGTCGCGCCGGCGAGTTAACCGTGCTGTGTCACGAAATGCTGGGCGGAGCAGTCGCGGATATCATGCCGGCCCTCGGCACCCACACCGCGATGACCCCGGCTCAACTGGATCTGATGTTCCCCGGTGTGCCGCATCATCTATTTCGGGTCCATCGTTGGCGTGACGATGTCCAGACCATTGGCATGGTGCCCGCTGATTACGTCAGCGAGGTGACCGAAGGGATCTGGACTCGCGATTGGCCGGCCCAGGTCAATCGGTTGCTGATGGAGGGCGGGCACGATCTGATTTTCTCGTTGGGACAGGTGGTGCCCCACGAGGTAATCGGGATGGCAAACTACAATAAAAATATCTTCGTCGGGACCGGCGGGGTACGGGGAATCAATGAGAGCCATTTTCTCAGCGCCGCTTACGGCATGGAGCGGGTGATGGGACGGGCAGACACCCCACTGCGGCGGATTCTGAACTACGCTCAGGATCACTTCTGTCAACAAATGCCATTGCTCTACGCGTTGACCGTCATCGAACAGGTTGACGGCGGCGAATTGAAGACCCGCGGACTCTTCATCGGCGATGACCATGCGACCTTTGAGCGGGCGGCGGAACTGGCCTACGAGGTCAACTTCGTACACCTCGATCGTCCGCCACGGCATGTCGTCGCTTACCTGGATCCTGCGGAGTTCAAAAGCACGTGGCTCGGCAACAAGGCGATCTACCGTTCACGAATGGCGATTGCCGATGGCGGGAAACTGACCATCCTCGCGCCGGCGGTGAGGGAATTTGGTGAAGACCAGCAGATCGATAAGTTGATTCGGCGTTATGGCTACCGACCCTCTGCCGAGGTGCTGCAGTTGGTGGAAAGGCATGAGGATTTGGCGGCAAATCTGTCCGCGGCAGCGCATCTGATTCACGGATCGAGCGAAAATCGCTTCGAAGTGATTTATGCGACGGGCGGACTCACCCGCGCGGAGATCGAATCGGTGGGATACACATTCGGAGATATCCGTACGTTGTCCGAGCGTTACCATATCCACCGCTTGGCTGACGGTTGGAATCGTGACGTGGATGGAAGTGAATTTTTCTTCATCCGAAATCCCGCGCTCGGATTGTGGGAGGCGAATCGAAAGGTCCCTTAGGGCCATGGGTGCGGCAGACTGGTGGGTGAGTTCCTGGCGGCCGGATCCATCCCTGCCCCTGCTCCCGTTATTCGATCGGTTTGTGATTCGCAAGTCTGTGCGCCCGCCTGAGCATCCTTTCACGTCCCCACTTTGAGATTGCCATCGATGGTCAACACGCTCCTGCTTCCCGAGCTTCGGGAAATGCTCACCGAGGGCAACGTTGCGGAACTGGGTGAGTTTTGCACGGCGCTCAATGCGGGACGAACGGCGGAGTTCATGGAGGGGCTCGGGGATGATGAAGCTTGGCAGGTTCTACGCCATGCCGAGGTAGCCCGGCGGGCCGAAATCTTTAGTCATTTTCCCTACGAGCGACAGGTTTCACTGCTCGGACGGCAGGACGCGCAAGAGATTGCCGAGTTGTTGGAGGAGATGGCCTCCGACGATCGGGTCGATTTGCTGCAGGATTTGGCGGACGAACGTGTCGACGAAATTTTGCCGCTCTTGCCGGTTGCGGATCGCCGCGATATCCAACGCTTGCGGGCCTATCCCGATGGCACTGCCGGTGCGCTGATGACGACCGAAATGGCCAAGTTGGATGAGAAATTGACCGTCCGTCAGGCGTTGGACGAACTGGCCAGCCAATCGGAATTTTTAGAAACGATCTACTACCTCTTTATCGTCGGCGAACACGACCAACTTCGCGGCGTCGTTTCCGCGCGACAACTGGTCAGTGCCTTGAGGTCGCCGGAAACGCCCTTGAGAGATTTGGTGGAGACCGACGTGGTTACCGCCTTAACCACCGAAGACCAGGAGTCGGTGGCAGCGAAGGTCGAGCGATTCAACTTGTTGGCGATTCCGGTTGTGGATGAAGCTCGGCATCTGGTCGGAATCATCACGCATGACGATATCATCGATGTGGTTCGCGAGGAATTGAATGCGGACGCCCAGCAGATGGCCGCGATTTCACCGCTGGATAGCGACTTCCTCACGGTCAATCTGTTTACGCTCTCCTGGAAGCGCGGGGGGTGGCTCGCGATCCTGTTCTTCACCGCCCTGTTTACCGCGTTCGCGCTCAAGTTTTACGAACTGGAGTTGAACAAATACGCTTGGTTGGCTTGGTTCATTCCCCTGATCATCAGCAGTGGCGGTAATTCGGGCAGCCAATCAGCGACCTTGGTGATCACCGGGATGACCAGCGGCAGTCTGCAGTTGCGGAACTGGCGGACGGTCATGACTCGGGAGTTGTTGGTATCGATGATGCTCGGAGGTTTTGTCGCCGCGTCCGGGATGCTCGTTGCGATGATGGTGGCGCCCTCTGTCCGCGATGCGTTGGTGATCCCGATCACCTTGTTTTTTGTCGTGATCTGCGGCTGTTTTTGCGGGGCATCGTTGCCCATGGTTTTCAAACGCTTAGGCCTGGATCCGGCGTTGATGAGCAACCCCTTCGTGGCCGGCATTGTCGACATTTTGGGGATCGTCATTTATCTGAATGTCGCTCGGCTGCTGCTCAATTAGCTTGGCCGAGCCCCTGCTAATCGCATCGCTTCCGGTTGTAGGGGCTGCGACGAGTTTGCCGATCGTTGGTCGGCTGTTCTGTTGTTTTGGGTGGGGCATTTTCGTGGCCGCCCACTGGGCGTGACCTAACGTTGCGGTGAATTGAAACTCCGATGCTTCGTTTCAGGTCAGCGAGTCGCTGATCGGATGCGAAACCCATCGATCCATTTGGCGTTCATCCTTCACCACCGCGGCGGGCGATTGCTAAGCCCCCGCTTGTAATCTCAGTTCGATCCATGGGTTTTCTAAAGCGCATCCTTCGTTCCCCGCAGCCCGAAGCGGGGTTACTACCCGGTGTTACGGGAACTTTCGAGACACTCTCGCAAGAGGAACTTCGGGCTCACATGGCCGTCGCTCGATACGGGGAGTTTGAACTGACTGACGCGATTCGCCCCGCCTATCGACTCGACATCGTGCCTCGCCAGGGCTTTCGGCACGATCGCTATCGCGAAGAAGCGAGCGGTGTGGATATTCCCGTGTTGATGGCTTCCGCGACCAAATCGGTACTCCTGGATTTGTTTCTCGATCTGCTCGAACCGTTGGGTTCGATTGTCGACGTCGTGCTGGAATCGAGTCACCGCGGCGGACGATTTCGTCCCGACCTGCATCGCGGCCAGATCGACCTCCCGGTGTTGCGAAGCATTTTGCTGGAACACGAGCACCTGCTACTCAACGACGGCTGTACCGGCATCGCGGTTGTTTGTCCCGACCGAGGCCAGGAAGTGCAGCTCGATGAGCACAAGACGGTGATCGTTTACGGCGAGCCGCTCGATGGCTTTGCCAAAATTTTGATCGGTTCGGACGTGTATCCAGACCCCCAAATCCGATTCATCACCGAAGCGGAGCACATCCACAGTAGCAATCGGCGATTCTTGGACGAGTTCGATCGGCTATGCACCCAATTGGCGATGGACCATCACCCAGGTGACGAAACGGTCGGTTGGTAAAGCGACTCGGCGTCGATCAAGGCATGCACGGCGTGCGGAACCAAGAAGCGGATCCCCCTGCCCTGGGCGACCCGATCACGAATGTCCCTGCTGGAAACCTCGATCAACGGCAAGCGGATGCTGAGTTTGCGAATCTGCTCGGCTCGGTGGGACGAGATCAAGCCGTCGAGCAGATCCCAATCGATCTCGGGTTCACCCCCGCGGCGAAAGATGATCGGAGTGATCGTTGCCAACAAGTCCGCGGGCCGATGCCATTGTCGGATGGCAGCGAACGCGTCCGAGCCGATCAACAGAAATAACTCGTCATCCGGTCGCTCCCGAGCAATTTCCTCAACGGTGTCGACCGTGTAGCTGATCCCGCCCCGACACAATTCCCGATTGTCGATCACCATGCTCGGACGGCCTTCGCGGTCCATTACGCCGGCAAGGGCCAAGCGAAGCATCATCTCCCGTTGGGCGTTGCTGGCGACCGGGCCGTGCGGCTTGAGCGGCGAGGTGGCTGCCGGGACGAAGATCACTCGGTCCAGGTGGCACAGTTCGAGTGCATTTTGGGCGGCCCATAAATGACCGAAATGAACCGGATCGAAAGATCCGCCATAGATCGCAACTCGCTCGCCCATGCTCAATCCTGGGTTCCCTAAGGGTTCGGCCGAATCAGCGAACCGACGCCCAGCGGTTCTGACTCCACGACGTGTCCGCCGGAGACGAGATGATATACGATGCGAGCGTTGTCGATTCCATTACCGGATAATCAGGTTCGCGATCCATGCCTGCGGAGTCCTCCAACCAGCCTGAGCGGTTTGGCAAAGCGGGCTCCGTGACTGGCCAGAGAGAGCTTTTTGAGACCAATCCCCCCCCCTGGGAGGTTCTCAATGCCCCGCAGGTAACCTTGGCCAGTGTGGTTTTTTCCGAGGCGCCCCATGGGCCATTCGACTACGTTGTGCCGGATCGACTCCGCTCCTTAGCGGCCGTCGGTGTTCGCGTGCAGGTGCCGCTGGGCCGGCGTCGCCAGCCTCAGACGGGATGGTGTATCGAAATCAAGCTCGATCAGGCGGCCTCTGCCGGGTACCGCGAGGTCGTTGCGGTACTCGATCCCGAGCCGTTGTGCGATCCGCATCTGGTCAAGTTGGTGATGTGGATCAGTCACTACTATCAGGCACCCCTCGGATCCGTCTTCGACGCATTGATACCCGCTGGGGTTCGCTGGGCGGCTGGCACGCGAGAACAAAGTTTTTTTAGCCCCACGCCCCTCGCCTTGGACGATACCCTCGTCTGTCATCTGTCGCCCAAGCAGCAGGCGGTCCTCCGGCACCTGATTACCGAGGGGCGTGCGATGAATGCGTCCGAGTTGACAACCGCGGTCGGTTGTACCGAAGCCCCGATCCGGGGCTTGACCAAGAACGGATATTTAGAGATCCGTCGCCGCCGAGTGCTGAATCCGTTGAACCCTGACGCGCAGTTGCCAGCGGCGGAAGGCTCTGGCGAAGGGACCATTTCGAAGCTGTCGAGCGAGCAGACCGAATCGCTGGCGAGGATTACTGCCGCCATCGAGTCGGGCAAGCCCCGAACGTTGTTGCTGCATGGGGTCACCGGCAGCGGCAAGACTGAGGTGTATATCCGGGCGATCGAACAGGTTGTGCGGTTCGGGCGAGGTGCGATCGTATTGGTGCCCGAGATCAGCCTGACTCCTCAGACCCGTGCCCGTTTCGAAAGTCGGTTTCGGGGAGTGGCTGTACTGCACAGTCAGATGTCACCGACCGAGCGACACCTGCAGTGGCAACGAATTCGATCCGGTGAGATCGATGTCGTTGTCGGCCCCCGCAGCGCGATCTTCGCACCGCTTCCGAGGCTTGGCCTGATCGTGATCGACGAGGAACATGACTCCTCGTTCAAGCAGGATACGCAGCCTCGCTACCATGCCCGCCGGGTCGCCCATCGCCGCGCCGGATTGCTCGGAATCCCGTTGGTCCTCGGCTCGGCAACACCCAGTTTGGAAAGTTTTTACGCTACCCAAACCGGACATGCCGAACTGCTGCGGATGCATCGCAGAATTGCTGACCGACCCATGCCGGCGGTCCGTTTGGTCGATCTTCGGCTGCGGGAACAGCGGAGCGGTGGCGCGATGAGTCGGCCGCTCATCCAGTCGGTTCGCCAGACACTCGCCGAAGACGGACAGGTAATCCTGCTGCTCAATCGCCGTGGTTTTGCCACCCAAATTCAGTGTCCTGATTGTGGGCATGTCGTCGCCTGTCCTGATTGCGACTTGCCGCTGACGCACCATCGGGATGGCAGCAAAGCGGTTTGCCATTATTGCGACTTTACGATCCCGACACCGCCCGCTTGTCCCGCCTGTCGTTCGACGACCATTCGTTACGTCGGCTTAGGGACGCAGAAGCTCGAAGCCGAAGTCAGGGCTCGCTTCCCTGAAGTCGAACTTGCCCGCATGGATAGTGACACGATGCGGAAACCCGGAAGTCATCAACGGGTCCTGTCGGCTTTTCGCTCCGGTCAGGTGAAAATCCTGCTGGGCACGCAGATGATTGCCAAGGGCTTGGACTTCCCAAACGTGCTTCTGGTCGGCGTGATCAATGCCGACAGCGCCCTTCACTTTCCAGACTTTCGTGCCGCGGAGCGAACCTTTCAGTTGGTCACCCAGGTAGCTGGCCGAACGGGACGAGGCCATCGAGGTGGTCAGGTGATCGTACAAACGTTCTCACCCGATCACCCAGCGATCATGGCGGCCGCGCACCACGACTACGATTCGTTCTTTCGCGGTGAAATCATTCAGCGCCGCAAGTTCAATTATCCACCGCTGGGCCAT
Source organism: Planctomycetaceae bacterium UBA6172 (assembly GCA_002422955.1). GTDB lineage: Bacteria > Planctomycetota > Planctomycetia > Pirellulales > Pirellulaceae > UBA6163. The sequence continues at coordinate 869 of DITY01000308.1, read as the reverse complement.
GTGGCCAGGATCATCGTCCGTGGCGAGTCCGAGTCGCTCACGGAAGCTTTCGCCGAATCACTGCGAGATCGACTGGAGACAGCAGCCCGCTCGTTGGAGGCCGAGGTCCGTGTGCTCGGTCCGGCTCCGCCTCCGATCGGCAAGTTGCGTGGCAAATTCCGCTTCCACATCCTGCTGCAATCGACCGACAACGCCAAGCTGGGGCAGACAGTCAGGATCGCTACGGCCGAGATTCGCTCGCCCGCTAAGGATGATATCCAGTTCGTTCTCGATATCGATCCGATCGACATGCTGTGATTGCGGTGTAGCTCCGTAAGCCGTTAGCGACGGCATGGCAGCCGACGAAACCGCCACGGACTGCCGGGGGCGATGTATCCGATCGTGGTGGTTGTGTTGAGCGCTGCGCAGGCACGGATGTCGTCGTCATATCCCGCGGCCTTGAGATTGCACCCGCCGAGGGTTTCGCCGAGTACGTCGAACAATGAGCGTCCGGACGACAGGTATTCTGACCACAACTCGAGTGCTTGCCGTTCGGCGGTCCCAGGGTCGGGCAGGATCGGCGGACGGGAGGGAGGCTGCAATCCGGTAACAATTGCGCCGGCCAGCAACATATCTTCCTGCGTGATCGCGCCATCGGTCCCCGCGCAGACGATCGAAACTTCGGTCTGGAAACTCAGGTAATCGATTATTGCAGACAGATTGTTGAAGGCCGCCGCGATGATTTGCGGAAAGCCAGCTGAGGCGAGCACCGCCCGTGTGCCATTGGTGGTCGTCATCACCAGCTGTTTCCCGGCGACCTTGGCGGGTTGGTATTCCGACGGAGAGTTACCAAGGTCAAAACCTTGGATCGGCCGGCAGTTTCGCTCGCC
>DITY01000185.1 GCA_002422955.1 Planctomycetaceae bacterium UBA6172 | reverse complement strand
TCGCCACCGCTGAACCATGTCTTCACCGAATCCCACAGCGCGGTCTTGTTGTACGAAGTGATCTGATGCACGACCAGCGATTCCCCATCGGTAGAACAGGGGAAGTAGGTCGGTGCGATGCGAGCGTAAGTTTCCCCCTTGGCATCGACGGCTTGAATGCTGGGCACATGCTGCGTCTCCATCTGCAACGCTCGATTGGGAGACGACGGGCGGCTATCCAACAGCAGGCCGCTGAAACGAGGCTCCTCGACCGAGCCGCGGGACCAGAAATAGGGGGTGAAGAACGCGACCGGGCCTTTGAAGTTGCGGGTGTTCAAAAACAGCGTCCAGGACTGATCGCCGGTCGGGACGTCCTTTCCGTCGGTGATGGTCTTGGCGTCGGTCAGTGGCAGCGGCAAGTAGCCATAGCCGAACAACTCGCCCGCCGTCCCCTGCTTGAGGTTCACGCCATCGGGAGGCCACAGCAGCCAGGGGCTCAACTGCGCCACGCCATATTTGCCTTGCGGTCGATCCCAGTCGCGCCCTTTCCCGGCGCCAGGCCCGTTCGCCCACTCGCTGAAGTTCGGAGCCACGCCCCCCATGATGAACTTCGGCGTCTCGGTTGCGAATCGGGTATCTCGCCACCAGCCGAGTCCGCCTTCGATGTCGGAATAGAGTTTGATGGGCGGTTCGACATCTTTCTGGGCGAACATCCAAGTGCCGAACAGACCGGTTTGGAAGCGTGAACCGGGATACTGATCCAGCAGCGGCCAAGCGGCCACGTACATGGAGAAGCCGGCATTGTAGCTGTCGGGAACTTTTTCATTCGGGACGAGCAGATAGCCGGCCATCTCTCCCCGCTGGATTTTCCCGACGTTTTGCGCTGGCTCTTGCGGCGCATCCTGGGCCGGCAGGATGCTCGTGACGCTCAGCAGGGTTAGCGTCAGCGGCACGGTGACGAATGGGTGAAGTGAACGTGATTTCATGTTCTGGCCATGGCGAAGCGGGTTCATGGTGCGACGATCGATGTTCGTGACTCGGCTTTATCAACAGGCCGAAGTGAGCAGTGACGAGAGCGAACAGTTGGGAAGGTGCCGAAGGAGTTGGCAGATCAACATCGGGTGAACCCTGACATCGTACCTGCTGAAGATACCCGCTGCGAAAGGCCTCCACGTGGCGAATCCGATCCTGAAAAGTCAGATACCCGCGTGGCTCACGCCGAGCCATTCCGTCAACGTCTACGGCCTCTTTCTGGAAGGCAATTCGCGAGTTTTGACCTCGACAGGTGGTCGCGAGCTGGCGGCGTCCAAGGCCTCTGCTTGGGCCTGAGTGAGTTCACGATCGTTGAAGGGTTCGGCAATCGAATCGAGAATGGCTGCCACTTCGAGGTCTGGCCAAAGGTCAGTCGGTGCAACGTCGAGTGCAGTGGCCATTTTAAAAATCGTCTTTCGTTGCGGACGAGCCTTGCGCGAAAGCATTTTTGATACCGCTGACTGAGTACAGTCCATTCGCTCCGCAAGCTGTTGTTGGGTAATGTTCTTTTGCTCAAGAATCGTTTTAACGCGATCCGCGAATGCCGCTTCCTGGGATTCCATCTGCACAAGTCGCTTGGCAACGATGGGACGCCGAGATAAATCGGGATGCTTCGTAGCGATTTCTTGCTGCGACCTCGGGAAGTCGAGGCCGTAGGAACCGTGTCCCTCTTCGGGGTTCAAATGCAGGGCGTCCGCGATGATTGCGAGGGCTCGATGTCGATCATCATCCGTGGTGTGTTCGTGCTCGATCACGGCGAACATCGAACGGACGACCGATTGAACCTCGTCGCTACATTCCATGTAGCGACGAATGAAGTCCCGCTGCACGTCATTGAGGCTCAACACGGCTCGGAACGCGTCGCTTGGTATTTCGTTTAAGTTGATTATCGACATCTCGTCACCTCAGTCAGCACGGGCTTTGACGATCGTGCTGCGACCTGAATAAATTGCGTGTCGTAAACTGCCGAGCGCCTCATCAGCCCGCATCCCGCCGAGAATCCACAGCGTGGGAACGGACGGATTCGGTGAATGCTCGAAAAACAGAACTCGAACGGTATGAACGACTCCGTCGTCAAGCTGTAGGAACAGTTCCGCCAAACCAGTTGGCTGCACCCAATTCCACGGCAAATCAACGACCCAAGGCTCATCGGGATTCCACCAGCGAAGTTTGTGAAGCTGCCGATTCAGTTCCGAGCGAACCGAATAGCGGGGCACGAGGCGTTGGAAGTCCCGGAAAGCGGGGCGACCCATTCGCAACCGCCACTCCAGACAGCCCGTTCCAGTTATCGGCTCGTTCATGGCAGTATTATGACCTAATTATGACGTTTCAAGTTCGATTTGCTGATTTGGACAGCGAGGGGTTCGTGGTCCCCTTGAAAGATGGGCTTGCGTCGGCGTTGCAGGCAGTCCGCGTCGTGTCGTTATTCTCGCTGGGGAAATGGTGTTCATGGGCGCTGACCGCTCAACAGGCGCTCGAGGCCAGGTGAATTTCTCGCAGGCCAATACAATCGTGTCGCGGTTCCCAGCAAGACCTCAAGCCTGAGTACAGTTTCTCCCCATAGCTTTCCCGTCCGGGCATTGAGCGCGAGGTCTCGCTTTCCATCAGCGAGTTGAAGATGGTGCGAAGTGCTTGTTATCTTCTTCCCGCAGCGATTGGCGATTTAACGGTTTCGTTGCTGGCAACTGCTTTGACCGCGTTGCCTAGCGAGTCGTGGCAGAGGGTCACGAAGAAAGAAAATATGGCGATGTCGAATGATCTGGCTCCTGCTGCCAACCGAGACGAGATTCCGTAGAATTCCGGATCGGGAAGAAGCACAGGAATCTGAAATGAGAATGCTTTTGTGACAAGACAACACGCCGGAATCATCAAGAAACTTGCAAAGCTTCGAGTCGATCGGGCGAAGGGCGTAGCGCCACACAAACCGTTGTTACTTCTTGTAATTTTGGAAATTGCAAAGTCCGGTTTGCTGACCACACAAGAGATCAAGCTAACGCCCGATATCGCCTTCCGCTTTTCAGTATACTGGTCAATTATTGCGCATCGTCGCTCGCAACCGCCTGACGTTCGCCTGCCGTTTCATCACACTCGCTCATCAAAGCTTTGGACGACACTCAAGTCAGACGGAGCCGAGTCCCCCCACCGCGATGCGACAACGGCGATTCGGCTTGCGGACGAATTTTTCGATGCACTTCAGTCGCCCGAATTTTGGCAAGCGGCAGGATACATTCTGATCTCAAATTACTTCGCGCACGCCGAGCAGGTCGCCTTGTACGAACTCGCCGGCATCGAAGCACCAGAAGATACCACGCCCCTCGATGACCTTGCCAAGATTGCTGACGAAGAGTCACGAGCTACCGGAAGGGCCGCCCGCTTTCGGGTTGATGTCGTCGCTGCGTATTGCCACACATGCGCATTGACTGGTTACCGCATTACGACCATCGCCGGTCATTCGATTGTTGATGCTGCCCACATTCACCAATTTGCTCGTTCTCGAAACGACGATCCGCAAAATGGCATCGCGCTTTGCAAGAACGCGCACTGGCTATTTGATCTCGGCCTTTGGAGCGTTGACGACAACTACCGCGTCATTATTGCCAGAGATTCCTTTGACGAGGCATGCCCAGCGCAAGAGTCTCTCGCTTCGATGGAGGGAAAACGCTTAACACTGCCCCGTGACAAAAATCTATGGCCTACCGCTCGCAATCTCACGTGGCACCGCACCAATCGGTTCGTTGGATAATGATCTGCGTTTCGTTGCTTTACTGAGTGTCACGCCGTTAATGGAAGCTTGGCTGACGGTGGCGGTACGACTACACCACCGGGCCACTGGACCACATTGCAATCATGGCACCAAAATTTAACTCGAGAACTTATTTCCGGGCGATCCAACAGCTCCTTTAGCGGTGCGGCTGCGGCGGTTTTAACCGATCCATACGGCAGCGATTTCAGTTTCGCCATTGCATCAGACAGTCACTCAGGGCTCACGCAGAAACCTCTGCCAACTGTTATGACTCGGCAGTTTGTCAGTTTTCGGCATGCCGCCGAGGAGGCGAGCATGAGCCGCGTTTATGGCGGAATCCATTTTTAGTTTGATTGCACCGCAGGAATAGAAGCGGGAGACGGCATCGGCGCGTTCGTCTTGCAAAACGTACTGCTACTGCAGCAGGGTTTCGAACCCTTTTCTCAAGCTTCGCACCGAATTAGGAGCCGTCCACAATCAAATTTCCGAATCAAATAACGCAGAGACACGTATTTTTGCAGCAAACGGGCATTTAAAGCGGGTAACTTATTTCCGGACGATTGCTCAGCGTGCCGCCCACCTCATGATCCACGAGTAATGAAAGTTTGGCCAACCGTAATAACTAGGAGACTTCCAATGACGAAGAGACAAAAGTCATGACTCCGTGAGCAGTCACGGAGTTGCCTTTTTTCACGGCCTTCTATAGACCTACCTGCCGGTAGGCGAACGGACTCACCAAGTGCGAGCTGGAGCGGATAGCCTGCCGACCATCGGACGCTCCCGTTACCCCAACGGTTGCCCCTGAAGCTGACATTTGGGGGTAAGCGGGTCAATTTCTGACAAGATAGGAAAGGTTTGCGGACCCACCGAAACGGGGTCGGAAAACGAAAAAACCCCGGAAAAACCGGGGTTAAATGCGAGTGGGCAATACTGGATTCGAACCGGTGACCTCTGCCGTGTGAAAGCGGGTCGCCTGACTTTCGATACCATCACGCCAACGATTTCTAGCCCGTGTTTTACGGTAAAAACTCACGAATCGGTGTCGTCGAATAGCTTACCGGAATACTCCGATTGTTGCAACGGTTGCGGCTATTCGGAGTAGTCTTGACCGCTGCCCTGCGGATAAATGGCGGACAAGACTGCCCTTGTCGCCTACTCCGAATCGACCGCCTGACGGACCGGCTGCCGGTCGCTAGCGCTGCAGGGTGCCTCCTGGCCTTGGGTGTCGTCGCTGGTGGCCTCGGGTGTCATCGGTTCCGGCCTGGCCAGTCGCAGACATTCGATCGCCAACGCGATCAAATGGCGGTCGGGGTCGGGGTCATCGATTGTCATCCGACAGCCCCCGCACAATCGATTGGCATTCGTCCAGACCTTCGGACAACGCCCGGCCGGCCTCGGGGTGCATCCGGCCGATACGCTGGCCAGCACGGCGGAGAACCGCTGCCCACTGGCCGAAAACATCGCGGCACTTTGCTAGGTCGACCAGACTTCCCCGACGTTGCTCGAGATCCAATTCGGCGTGCTTGGCCTTGGCCAGTCGGTAACGCTCCAGCCCTGGACTATCACCAGCAGCAGACAGCAGCGGATCGGCGGACACTGGAGTAGCGGCGCGGGTCGCATCGGCAACCCTGCGGGCGACGATCAACTCAACCAGCCCGGCCACGCGAATGAGAACCGGCCGGCCCGGTTGAACGTCGTCGGGGGACAGATGCGGAAGGTAGGTCGCTCGCAAGTTTTGCGATGTGCAACCGACGAAACGGGCCGTTTCGGCTATGGTTCCCCAGCCTGGCGGCCTTGGTGCCTTTGACAAATGAAACAACCCCTCAGAAAAAGTTACGTCCGCGCAAAAGTACCGGGCGACGAAGGGAAGTACCTCCGAATAGAAGCCCCAGAGGGGACCCAAGACGCGCGGCGGTAGGTTGGCGGCCGACAGCCCTGAAACCTCAGCCATCGACCGCCAACCCCACCACGGAGAACATCAACCCAACGTCGCGGCCCGGAGTAGGTCGCTTTGCTGTCTCACCAGGTCGCCGCTCTCGGTCATCATCTCGGCCAACCTTTCCTCAGCCCGCTGGATCTGCCCAACGGCCAACTCGCGGATGCCCTCATCTGGCGACAGCAGACGCGAACGCAAGTCGGCCAACAATCGCTTCTGGTTATCGCATCGCATCGATGCCGCTTGGATCGCCTGGCCAAGCTCAGCAATCTCACCGGCCGCGTCATCGTCCATCAATTCGCGAAGCTCACGCTGTGCCGCTGCCCGCCGGTGGTGTAGTTGGTCGATCTCATCAATCGAGCGCTGCAGCGGGAACGTCGCGTCCCTGAATCGATCCTGTGCCGCCTGTAACTCGGCATTCGCCGTTTGGATCTGCGCGACCAGTCCAGCCCGGTCATCGTGCCTGGCGTCAATCGCGCGGATCTCAGCCCGCAAACTTTCGCGGCGCTGAATCAGCTTGACCGCATCGGCAAGCTCGGCCACTGTGCGGCGGCTGCCGATCAGAACCTTATCGATCGACTCGGGCGACGGCGGCCGCTTCGGGTTGCTCGCCAATTGCTCGACCAACTCACGATAAGCTCGCTCGGCTTGCTCAGCCCGCTCGCGCTGAATCGCCAAAACGTTTTCTAAAACTGAACTCATAACAGACTCTCCGTGGTAACGAACATCATAACCGATTGAACGTCAATCGGCCTTCAAAACACTCATAAACGGCCTCAACGCTTCGACATAGAATCCCAGCGTCGCATCTTGGTCGCGCGTGCTTTGCCACCAGCAGCGGCAATCGTCCCGCCATAGCTCGCAAAACGCCTTGGGTGGGACGCATAGTCGCAAGTCGCTGAAGGTTAGCCACCTATCGAACGCGACAATCTCAGGGGCCAGCGCCCGCCGGTAACCCTCCAAAATCGAAAGCTCGTATCGCCGGTGCGGGAACGCTAGAGATGTGGGTATCCGCTGCCCTGTGATTTTTTCGGCCCTGTCCAAAACATGAACCAGGATGCGAACAAACATCGCATCGTGTCCGCCGGCCCAGGGTGGTAGGTCGCTTGGCTCATCGGCTTCGGCTTCGGTCACTTTCGCGAAGCTCGTTAGCGCAGCTTCGGCGCTCTCGCAGACTTCTCGCTCGATTTCCTTTGGCGGAATCACCAGGTCCAACGGCCGGCTCAGCGCGTGGGCAAGCTCGTGCGCAGCGGTCGCAAAAAGACGCGCCCGGTACAACTCATCGGAAAACGATCGATCGCCGGCGGAAAGCTCGCTGGCCTCTTTGCGGATCGCCAAGTCTTGCAAGACGATCGCCAACCCACGGCCGCGCCATCGGCTTTCGGCTTCAAGCCATCTCCGCAACGACAGGTCCAGAATCGGGCCGGTCAATCCCCATGTGTAGGACGGGGGCCGTTGCGGCTCGGGAAGCTCGCTCGCGAACGTGATGTAGACGGGATGCCCGCCCAGGTCGGCCGGCGCGATCCTGCGGAATAGCGTTTCAAGTTGGCCCGCTGTGGTCGCGCCTAACGCTTCCGGCGGGGTATGCGGGTCGATTGTCATACTTGGCCCCCTGCGTTGATTGGCGGGGCCATGGCGGCGGCCGGGTCGCTCAGTCGATGCCATCCTGATCGGTCGCGGGTGACGTAGCCCATGGCTACCAGGTCGCAAAGCACGGCTTCGGCCAGCATCTCGCACTTCCGATGAACCGGCCGTGGGAAGCATCGCCCGCCGTTCAACCAGCCCGCCAACGTCAACGCGTCGTGGGTCCGGTCGTCGCCATCGGGGGCGAACGCGGACAGAATCAACCGCTCGATCGGAGTGAGCGGGCGCGGCCAGCCATCCGCGTCGGTGTAGGGGCTGGCCAGTGATTTCTTGCGGGGCCTCATAGCGCCACCTCGCTGGCGGTCAGCTTGACGGCCTTAGCGTGGTCGCATCCTGGCGTCGTACAGTCCAGATTGACGTATCCGCCCACAACAGGCGTTTCAGGCTTGCGGACCAGCTTTCCGCCACAGCGCGGGCAGGGGTGACGGCTTGGTGGGGATGGTTGGGATGGTTGGCATACTTCCGGCGGTTCTCTATGCGCGGTTGTGTGTGTGCGCTCATGTGTGTGTGGTGTATGTGTGACACACACAACATCGCATGGAGCATCGGTTGGCGCATCCCCACCATGCCCACCATCCCCACCATTGGCCCGCTTGGCTGCCCATTTGATTATCCCGCCATGCCCCGCAACGCCCTCGATTTTCCAGCCCGCTGCGATCCTGCCACGATACTTCCGCAGCGCGTAGCCCAACCGTCGCTGATCGATTGCCCCGCGATGTGTGGCCACTTCGGCAACGGCTTCTCGCATCGCCGGGAACCGGTTGGCGTTATCGACCGCCTCTAGCGCTGTGGAGATTTCGCGAACGGTCAGCCCGTCGCCGTGCTCGTCAATTTCGAGTAGCCCGCCGATCAGCCCACGGACAACCGCGCCCGATGTGTCGTCGGCCTTAGCGGCTTCGCGGGTCGCCATCGGATCGGCCAACCCTGCCCAGACAATCGCATTGCGAATAACAGCGGACCAGCTTTCATAGCTGCCCCATTGCCCTCCGGCCTGCTCGGGTCGCCCTGCGGCAAAATACCCTCGGAGAATCGTCAACGCGGCAACCGCAAGTCGCGGCCGATTGGCGCGAACCCATGCAAGCAAGTCGGGATGCCTGAACCCGGTGCGCTCCTCGGGATTCTCAACCGACGGCGCAAGCCGAATCGGCAGCACTCGCCGCGCTAGGTCGCTGCCGTATCGCAAGTTATTTCCGGTCGCTGCCCAGACGGCCCGCAGCGGTAGCGCTCCGGTCGTCTTGCTGGCCCCTAGAACGCGGTCGCTCCATGTGGTCGCGGTCAACGCTGCGTCAAGCGACGCGCCACCTAGAACGCGGTCAACGTTGTCCAACGTCACCGATGCCAACGCCTCCAGCGCCACGGCCGTTACCGATTTCCGCATCTCAGCGTCGTCGGGGTCGAACGTCTTTTTCGGTGACGATTGGCCGAACGCAATAATCGATGCCGCATCGACTACTAGCCCCTTCCCGCTGCCCCGCGTCGTCGCGGATACCCCGAACAATGGACAGCAGCCCGTTACCGATTGGCGGCCGATCTGCGTTAGGACCAGGGCAACCCACGCTGCGCGGTCCGCGTCGTCAACGAACTCAACGTCCGCAACCACTTCTAACAACGCGGCGGCGGCTGCCTGCGCCTCTTGCTGCGTCGGCTTCTCGGGAACCCTGGGGAACTTATCGCCCGGCATGTAGAGAATGCCGGTCCGCTTATCGTAGCCCTCGAGTTGTAAGATTGAACCATCGGCCCTGATCGTCGGCGCGGTTATGATGCCGGCCAACGTCCGAACATCCGCGCCATAATCCCCCCGCGTAAAAATGCCATCGATCAGCCACTTCGGCGGCTGTGTGGCAACGATTTCGATTTCGTCGCCCTTCTTTTTCTCCATTAACAATTGCGCAGCGTCGGCAATCCGCAGCGGTAATTGCCCGGCGGGTAGTGGCCTAATTCGCGCGGTTCCTGCGGGTATCGCAATGCCTCCGGCAATCTCGCCCGGCTCCGCTTCGGTGACGATATGAACCAACGCCCCGCCACGTTGATACAACTTCAATCGATCTCGCTTCGCGGCGGGAATCCATGGCGATTCCCAGCCCAACCGACCAAGGCACACAACCGCCTGATCTGTCACCC
>DITY01000214.1:30950-43297 GCA_002422955.1 Planctomycetaceae bacterium UBA6172 | reverse complement strand
AAGATCTGGTCGCCGACCAGCACGGGTGACGATGAAAAGGTTCCCCCGAGGCGTTGCTTCCACTGCTCTGCGCCGGTGTCGGATTTCCAGCACATCGCGATGCCCGCGTCCAGGACCCCGTACAGGTAGCCTTCGCGGATCACCAGCGACGGGACGTAGAGTCGATTGTCATTTTGCCAAACCTTTTCGGCGGAACCGTCGGCCTTGATCGCCGACATGTGGTTGGCCGGATAACCGCCGCTGGTGAAGACGTGTCGGCCATCGGTCAAGGTCGAGGTCACGCATTCGGTCGTCGCGCCGGCGGTTTCCCACAGCGTTTCGCCGGTCAGCGGGTGGTAGCTGATGACCTGATCGCAGCCGACCATGACGACCTGATCGACACCGCCGACGCGGAGCAGGATCGGCGAGGGGTAATTGGGGAGCGCGGGGCGTTCTCGTCGCCAGACCATTTCGCCGCTGTCCCGCTGGAGCGCCGCGATCGCGCCGCCACCTTTGTTGTCGGCGGAAGTGATCACCAGGTCACGGTAGAGCGCGGGCGAAGCGCCATAGCCCTGGTGAATCACGTAGTCGCTGATCTTGACCTGCCACAACTGCTTACCGTCGAGGTCGAGGGCGGTGGTGTAGAGCGCGTCCGAATTCGGGAAGTTGATGAACAGCCGCTCGCCGTCCGAGGCCGGGGTGCTGGAGGCGGCCGTTGACTTGGCGTTCTTCCGCATGCCGCCGGACGCGTGCACGACGGTTTGCCACAACCGCTTTCCGGTGCCGCGGTCCCAGGCGATGACCGATTGCGAGCCCGTCGTTTCGTCGGAGGTGGCGATGAAGACCCGGTCGCCGACGACGGTTGGCGAGCCGAAGCCGCGACCGGGGATTTCGACCCGCCAGCGGAGGTTCTTGGTCTCATCGAACTCGGTGGGCGGATGCTGCTTGGGGTTCGCGGTGCCATTTCGCAGGGGGCCCCGCCACCAAGGCCAGTCGGTCTCGGGGAGATCCAACTGGTCGTCGACTGGGGCCGGCTGGCTGACCGGAACGGCCGCCTGGCCCCCGCCGACTCCCGATTCCTGGGCCGGGCTTTGGCCAGGGATCAGCAGCCCGAGCAGGCTTGCCATCGCCAGCGGTAGCAAAGGACGCCAACCGCGCAGGGCTTCGGCCGCGGGCGGGGAATGCGGGGATTTTCGGGGCGATTTTTCGCGGTTGAAGATTGGCATGGCGGGCCGGTTGGCGGTGGGGGCGGGCGAGTTCGTTGGGTCGGAACGGACCGACGAACGTTCCGATCATGGTATCGAGCTTAATCTCGCCTCGCCGTGCGAAGTACCAGATTTTGCGATCCTCGCCCGCCGGTTTGCGGCTCCGACTCGACCCGTTTCCGCGGGCGTCCCGCCGCCGTGGTCGATTGGCAGGGTGACCGCCAGCGGGTATTGTCCTAGGGCAAGGCGGATTTGCTGGAGCGGCGGTCGATCGGCCACGCCGAAACGTACTTTCATGTTTTCCACGGAACGACGAATTCCCGATGACGATCCGCGTCGCACTGCACCACAAGTCTGAATACCGATACGACCGTTTGGTAACGCTGGGGCCACAGCAGGTCCGGCTGCGCCCCGCCTTTCATGCACGGACGCCGATCGAGGCCTACTCGATGCGGGTCAGTCCGGGGGATCACTGGGTCAATCAGCAACAGGACCCGCACGGCAATCCCGTCTCGCGGTATGTCTTTCACAAGCCGACCGACCATTTCTCGGTGACGGTCGATTTGATCGCCAACATGACGGTGATCAACCCGTTCGACTTCTTTGTGGAGGAGTACGCCGAAAAGTATCCGTTCGCCTATCCGCCCGAGTTGAGCAAGCAGCTGTTGCCGTATCTCGATTGCGACGCGATTTCGCCGGACGGGGAGGCGACACCGCTGCTGGACCAATGGGTCGCGTCGCTGCCGCCGCGGAACGATCGGACGACCGACTTTCTGGTGGAGGTCAACCTGCGGCTGCACAAGCGGATCGAATACCTGGTCCGGTTGGAGCCGGGGGTGCAGACGCCCGAGTATTCGCTGGCGATCGGCAGCGGTTCCTGCCGCGATTCGGCGTGGTTGTTGGTCGCGACGCTCCGCCGCCTGGGCTTGGCCACCCGATTCGTATCCGGCTACCTGATTCAACTCGCCGCCGACGTCAAGGCGATCGATGGCCCGTCGGGACCGGAAAAGGATTTTTGCGATTTGCACGCTTGGGCCGAAGTCTACATCCCGGGGGCCGGCTGGATCGGTCTGGATGCGACCAGCGGTCTGTTTTGTGGCGAGGGACACATCCCGCTGGCCTGCACACCGGAGCCGCGGGAAGCGGCGCCGATTTCGGGCGGGCTCGGGGTTTGCGAAGTCGAGTTCGCCCACGAGATGCAGGTTACGCGGATTCACGAAGACCCGCGGGTGACCAAGCCGTACACCGAAACTCAGTGGCAGGAGATCATGGAGGTCGGGCATCAGGTCGATGCGAAATTGTCGGCCGCGGACTGCCGGCTGACGATCGGCGGCGAGCCGACCTTCGTGTCGATCGATTCGATGGACGCGCCCGAGTGGACGACCGAGGCGGTGGGTCCCGACAAACGCGTGCTCAGCAACGTCTTGTTGTTAAGGCTGCGTAAGAAGTTCGCCCCCGGCGGGATGCTGCACTANNGATTTGGCACGATCCCCGCTGGATCGCTGACGAGGGGCACAACTATGGACACACGCACGAAGACGCCGAGCGGTATGTCGTCCAGATTTCGAAACGCTTAGGGGTTTCGGCCAAGGCGCGGTTCCCGGTTTACGAGGACGTGTTCCATTACCTCTGGAAAGAGAACCAGTTACCGGTCGACGTCGAGCCGACCGATCCGAAACTGAGAGACCCCAACGAGCGGGCGGGGATGATTCGGGTGTTCCGCGGCGGCTTGGCCAAGCCGGTCGGCTACGTGTTGCCGTTGCAGCGGGCGTGGTGGCAGGCCCAATCGTTGCAGCCGCGTCGCGGCTGGTTGACGGGTCGCTGGCCGGTCCGCAGCGATAAGGTCTATCTGTTGCCCGGCGATTCGCCGATCGGCCTCCGCTTGCCGCTCGATTCGCTGCCGTACACCGGCGCGGCCTCCGCGCCGCTCTACACCACCCCGCAAGACCCGACGTCGGTGAAGGGGAATTTGCCGCTGCCGCGTGGGTCGTGGAAAGTCGCGCCGCCGGTCGAGCAGAGCAAGCCCACCTCGGGCGGGCACGCGCAGGCGGTGGTTGGCAAAAGCGGTGGCAGCGAAGCCGGGCCGAGCGTGCACTCGTTCGGCGCCCAGCGGATCAATCCGCAGGTGCTGCAGCCGGGTCCGGAGTTGGACGAATCGGATGATCCTGACGAGGCGGAGCTGGACCCGAGCTACATCGTGCGGACGGCGCTGTCGGTCGAAGCTCGCCACGGTCGGTTGTACGTCTTCATGCCGCCAACCCAGCGTCTGGAGGACTACTTGGAATTGGTCGAGGTGATCGAGGAGGCCTGCGAGGCGACCGGGCTGCCGGTGATCATGGAAGGCTACATGCCGCCGCCTGACCATCGCATTTCGCTGTTCAAGGTCACTCCCGATCCGGGCGTGATCGAGGTCAACACGCAGCCGACGGGTTCTTGGGAAGAGTTGGTGGCGCTGACCGAATCGCTGTACGACGAAGCCCGTCATTGTCGGCTGGGGACCGAGAAGTTTGACCTGGACGGCTTGCACACCGGCACGGGTGGCGGCAATCACATCGTGCTCGGCGGGTCCTCGCCGCAGGACAGCCCGTTCCTCCGCCGGCCCGATCTGCTCGCCAGCTTCGTGACCTTCTGGAACAACCATCCCTCGTTGTCGTATCTGTTCAGCAGCAAGTTCATCGGCCCCACCAGCCAGGCGCCGCGGTTCGACGAAGGCCGCCCCGACGCGGTGTACGAGATGCAGTTGGCGTTGGCACAGGTTCCCGCCCGCGACGTGCAAGTTCCGAACTGGATCGTCGATCGGCTGTTCCGCAACCTGCTGGTCGACCTGACCGGCAACACGCATCGCAGCGAGATCTGCATCGACAAGCTCTATTCGCCGGATTCGTCGAGCGGACGATTGGGCTTGGTTGAGTTCCGCGGCTTCGAGATGCCGCCGCACGCCAGGATGAGTCTGACCCAGCAGCTGCTGATCCGCGCGTTGGTGGCCTCCTTTTGGGATCAGCCCTACAACCAGCCGCTGGTGAACTGGGGGACCTCGCTGCACGACCGATTCCTGCTGCCTCACTTCGCGTGGCAAGACCTGTGCGACGTATTGGATGAGCTGGGACGGCGCGGCACGACGCTCAAAAGCGAATGGTTCCAGCCGCATTTCGAGTTCCGGTTTCCGATCATCGGCGAAGTCGTTCGCGGCGATGTGCAGCTGAACCTGCGGGCGGCGATCGAGCCGTGGTACGTGCTCGGCGAGGAGCCGGGTGGCGGCGGGATGGTGCGGTACGTCGACTCCTCGCTCGAACGGATGCAGGTGATGGTCGAAGGCTATGTCGAAGGTCGCCACGCGATCCTGTGCAACGGGGTCCGCGTCCCGATGCGGGCGACGGGCGTGCCGCATCAATTCGTCGCCGGGATTCGCTACCGCGCGTGGCAACCGCCGAGCTGCCTGCAGCCGATGATCCCGGTCCACGCGCCGTTGCGGTTTGACGTGGTCGATCGTTTGACCGGCCGATCGCTCGGCGGCTGCACCTATTATGTTTCGCACCCGGGCGGGCTCAGCTATTCGAACTTCCCGATCAACGCCAGCGAGGCGGAAGCGCGGCGCGCCAGCCGCTTCCGCACCGACGGGCTGACGGGCGGGGCGATCGAAGTCCCCGTGGCCCCTCCCTCCAAGCAAAACGATCCGTTCCCGATCACGCTCGATCTCCGTTCCGTGATCCTCGCCCAACCGTAGCGTTCCTGACCATGAACAAGTTCCCTGCTCTTGCCGCCGGTTGGGTCCTGTGCGGCTGCTGGCTGGCCGCTTCGTCCGCGGCGGCCGCAACCGCCGATTACGACGTCGTCGTTTACGGCGGCAACGCGGCGGCGGTGATCGCCGCGGTCGAGGTCGCGGGGGCTGGCAAGACGGTGGCGATCGTCTGTCCCGAGCAACACCTCGGCGGGCTCAGCAGCGGCGGCCTGGGATTCACCGATACCGGCAACAAGGCGGTCATCGGCGGGCTGGCGCGAGACTTCTATCATCGCGTCTGGAAAGCTTACGACCAGGATTCCGCATGGCGTTGGCAATCGCGGGAGTCTTACGGAAACAAGGGGCAAGGGACGCCGGCGATCGACGGCGACCAGCGGACGCAGTGGGTCTTCGAGCCGCATGTCGCGGAACAGGTTTTCGAACAATACGTTGCCGAACACGCGATCCCGGTGTTTCGCGATTCGTGGCTCGATCGCGAACGCGGCGTCGCCAAACGCGGCGCGGTGATCGAGTCGATCACGATGACCAACGGCGAACGCTATCGCGCCAAGGTTTTCATCGATGCGACCTACGAGGGCGATTTGCTGGCGGCCGCTGGCGTCGATTATCACGTCGGACGCGAGTCGAACGAGCAATACGGCGAAAAGTGGAATGGGGTCCAAGTCGGTGTGCTGCACCACCGGCACCATTTCGGGGTGTTGCCCAAGGGGATCGATCCGTTCGTCATCCCAGGGAATTCCGGCAGCGGCCTGTTGAAGGGGATCAGCCCCCTGCCGCCGGGCGAATACGGCGCGGCCGACCATCGCGTTCAAGCCTATTGCTTTCGGCTCTGCATGACCGATGCGGCAGCGAACCGTGTCCCCTTTCCCAAGCCGGATGGTTACGACCCGCAAAATTATGAACTGCTCGGGCGGGTGTTGGATGCCGGTTGGCGCGAGTTGTTCGACAAGTTCGATCGCATCCCGAACCTGAAGACCGACACCAACAATCACGGCCCCGTCAGCTCGGATTACATCGGCGAGAATTACGATTACCCCGAAGCGACCTACGAGCGGCGGCGAGAGATCATCGCCGCGCACCGGCGGTATCAGCAGGGGTTGCTGTACTTCATGTGCAACGATCCGCGGGTGCCGGCCGACGTTCGCGAGGCGATGGCGCCGTGGGGGTTGGCCGCCGATGAGTTTCGCGACAACGGCCATTGGCCGCATCAGATTTACGTCCGCGAAGCCCGCCGGATGGTCGGCCGGTATGTGATGACCGAAAACGAATTGTTGAAACTGCGTCCCACCCCCGAGTCGATCGGCATGGGGTCGTACACCATCGATTCCCATAACGTGCAGCGGTACGTCACCCCCGAGGGCTATGTGCAGAATGAAGGGGATATCGGCGTGCCGACCGCGGGACCCTATGAGATCGCTTTGGGATCGATCCAGCCCCAGGCCGAGCAGGCCGCCAACCTGCTGGTCCCTGTCGCGGTCTCGAGTTCGCACATCGCGTTCGGTTCGATCCGCATGGAACCGGTCTTCATGGTGTTGGGCCAGTCGGCCGGGATGGTCGCCGTGATGGCGATCGAAGCGGGCTCGACCGTCCAAGCGGTGCCCTACGATGCGCTGCGGCCACGGTTGCTGGAGGCGGGGCAGGTGTTGGAATATGCCGGTGGGTCGCCGCGCGGCCTGCCGTTGGCGGGGATCAGCGGGGTAGTGGTCGACGACGAGCAGGCCGAGAAGATTGGCGATTGGCAGCCCAGCGTATCGATGAGCGGCTGGATCCATCGCGGCTACCTACACGACGGTAATCCTCCGCGGAAAACGGCCACGCTGCGATTCACCGCCGAGTTGCCCGAGCCTGGCCGGTACCGCGTCGAGTTCGCATTCCCGCCGCATTCCAATCGCGCGACGCGAGTGCCGGTGACCGTCCGGCATGCTGGGGGCAGCGACACGATCTTCGTCAATCAGAAGAAGGCGATCGCCGATGGCCCGTTCTTGGCGTTGGGCGAGTTCGAGTTTTCGGCGCAGGGGCCGGCAACGGTCGTGGTCGCGAACGAAGCGGCCGACGGCCATGTCGTGGCCGATGCGGTCCGCTGGGTACGGGTCCGATGACGCACGATGCCATGGCCGCCGCCGGGAACGCCGCGGCGGCCGACACTCCGAACGCCCCAGCGGCTGATGTTGCGAATCCCAGCGCGCCGTTGCTGCGACTGCACAACGTCAGCGTCTTCCGCCGGCTGGTGGGGGGCTATGGGGCGGAGGACCCCGAAGCGGCGACGGTGCGGATCTTGGACAGGATCAGCTTGAGCATCGGGCAAGGCCAGCACACCGTGATCTTGGGCGGCAACGGGTCGGGTAAGACTTCGTTGCTGAAACTGCTCGTCCGCCAGTTCTATCCCTCGGTCGATGACGGCCAGGTGGGCGAGGTCGAGATCTTAGGGCGGACGCAGTGGCACATCGACGACTTGAGGAAACGGCTGGGCGTTGTCAGCGGCGAACTGGATCGCGAGTTCGCGTTGCCGCGGAGCGGCCGGATGACCGCGTTGCAGGCCGTGTTGTCCGGTTTTGATGGCGTGCAGTTGATCACGTTCACCGAACAGCATGATCCGTGGCGGATCGGTGAGGCGCGGCGGGCGCTGGACGAAGTGGGCGCGACGCAGTTAGCCGATCGGCCGCTGCTCAACCTGTCGACGGGTGAGCGACGGCGGGTGATGATCGCCCGGGCGCTGGTCCATCGGCCTGGGGCCTTGGTGCTCGACGAACCGACCACGGGGTTGGACGTCGGCGCGGCGGCGGCGTTTCTGCGGACGATCCGCGGTTTGGCCGCCGCGGGGATCACGATCATCCTGGTCACGCATCACGTCGAGGAGATCATCCCCGAGATTCGGCACGCGATCCTGTTTCAGGGGGGACGTGTGTTCGGGCAGGGTGACTGCGAGGCGATGCTTACGGCCGAGAATCTCGGCCGGCTGTTCGGCGTCCGCGTCGAAGTCGATCGCGGCCCCGATGCCCGCTATCGGATGTGGGCGCAGGAGTAATGAGTTGCCGGCGTTGGACCGGCCTGCTTGCTGCTAGTCACCCTGGTCGCGAGGACAAGTGATCGAGCGCGGCTAGACCAAATCGACGGCGGATTCGGGGCAGACCCACTCGGCGCCTTCGAGAAAGCTGGCCAGCGACTTGGAACGGTAGGGTTGCTGCAGCTTGCGGACGGCTTTGCTTTCGATCTGACGAACACGCTCACGAGTCACTTGGAAGATTTTGCCGACTTCTTCCAGCGTGTAGGTGTAGCCATCGGCCAGGCCGTACCGCAGTCGCAGGATTTCGCGTTCGCGGTAATTCAGCGTTTCCATCGCCGAGGCGATCTGCACCTTCAGCGCCTCGCGGTGTGAATCCTGGAGCGGGTCGACGTCGCGGTGGTCCTCCAAGAATTCTCCGAATACGCTTTCGTCGCTATCGCCGAGCGGTTGATCGAGCGACAAGGGCTGGCGACTCATCTTGATCACGACGCGGGTTTCTTCCACCGTCAGCTTGGCGAGCACGGCGATCTCTTCGGCCGACGGTTCGCGGCCATGCGCTTGGACCAGGTCGCGGATGATCTGCCGGACGCGGTTCATCGTTTCGATCATGTGAACCGGGACGCGGATCGTCCGGCTTTGGTCGGCGATCGCCCGGGTGATGGCCTGGCGGATCCNNTGGCGGATCCACCAGGTCGCGTAGGTGCTGAACTTGTAGCCGCGGGCGTGTTCGAATTTGTCCACGGCCCTCATCAGTCCCGTGTTCCCTTCTTGGATCAGGTCAAGGAACGACAAACCGCGGTTGCGATATTTCTTGGCGATCGAGACCACCAGTCGCAAATTGCCTGCCGAAAGGATCCGTTTGGCGGCGTCATAATCCTCGCGGAGCGAATCGGTCTGGACCATCCGACGGCTCAGCGTGGCTGGGGTTTCCAGCGTCAGCCGCATCAGGTGGTTCAGTTCGGAGCGGAGCGCGGCGGGGCTGGGCATGCCCGGCAGCGAAGCCAGTTTTTTCTCGCTCAGCAATCGCCGGATTTCGCGCATCCGGTCGTTGGCTTGGCGGAGCCGTTCGAACAGCGGTTGGAGCTTGCCGGTCCGCAAGTTCATCTCTTCGACCAGTCGCACGGCCTTGTTTCGGCGGATTACCAGGTTGCGCCAGGCCGCACGACGGCGGCGCATCGGGATCTTCGGGTTGACGGCGGTGGCGAAATCGTGGCGATTCAGCAGCAACAACGCCTTCAGCGTCCGGCAATTCGGCACGATCCGCAGCATGATCGCTTTCTTCTCGACGGCGTTGGTCACGCTGACTTCGATCGTGCGGTCGAGCCGCAGTTTCTTGTCGCGGACCTGTTCCAGCAGCCGCAGGGCACCGCGGAGCACAAAGTCGGTGCCGATCATGCGGTGTCGATAGCGATCCCGAGTCCGTTCGATCTGGCGGGCCGCCGAAACTTCCTGTTCGCGGGTCAGCAGGGGGATTTGCCCCATCTGCATCAGGTACATGCGGATCGGGTCCTCGGTCAGGTCCGATCCGAGCCCGGGGATCATGTCGCGGCGGTCGAGCAACGAGTCGCAGTCGTCGTCCATGTCGCCAAGATCGTCGTCGAGAAAATCATCGACCTCGGATTGCCCCATGACGCGGCCGCGGCGATCGACCGACTCCTCGGCGTCAAAAGCGTCATCCCTGAGGCTGCGGCGGCTGACTTTCTTCGGCATGAACAAATCCTCTTCGTCGTCTCGGGTCCCGGGATGGTCCAGCGTGATGATTGACCATGCAGGGAGCATGCCGAGCGCGAGCGAGTGGTATGCCAAAGACATAGTAAACCGTTGCTACGTAGTGGTTTAGGTGGCTTGGTTCGGTGACGGGCTCGGTTCGCGACTGTTGCTAAAAAGCAACATCGCTGTGGCCCCCCATCAACGGACGTTGCGGTTTGCAGCGGTCGCCGCATCGCGCCCCGATCGTCAGAGGAAAGGTAGGACGAAAAATGGGGCTGTGCGGCGTGCATTTCTTGCGCAGCACGAAAGGTCTGCCAAATCGGACCGACGGCAACGGAAAAAATGGTTAAGATGACCGTAGTCGGATAAAGTCGTCCGATCGTTGCGACCGTTGAGATTGGTTTGGGCGGCAAGGCTGACGTAATAACATGGTGAATGCGCTCGATCACGGGATCTTGGACAGCATTGCGTCGCTTCCGGTTCCGCCGGATTTGCTGAATAAGCTGCGCATTCGGCTCGAAACTTTGCTCCCGGGCACTTCCTGCCCGGCGACCGTGCTGGACCGGTTGGGGCGATTCGTCGCCGCGGCGCGGAGTCCGACTTCGTTGCTCGCCTTCTTCGATCGCGACGCCACGACGCTCGATTCGTTGCTGAGGCTGCTCGGGACGGGCGAGAAAATTGCCGATCGGCTGATCGCGGACCCGGAATCGTTCGATTTGATCCGGGCCAGCGGCGGGGCGGCGACGCCGCGCGAGGTGTTGGTCGACGAACTGGCCGCCGAGCTGGAAGCGCTCGGACGCTGCGGGGCCGATCAGGCGGCCTTGGCGGCCCTGGTTCGCTCCGTGGTCGATCGGGAGCGGTTGCGGATCGCGTACGCGGAGTTCGTCGCGGGGGTACCGACGGCCACGATCGCCGCCGACCTGACCGTCCTGGCCGAGGCGGTGATCGAGGCGGCGGTTCAGTTCTCGCTGCTCGGCCTGACCCGCCGGTACGGTTGGCCGAGAACGCCCAGCGGTGAAGCGGGGCGGATCGCCGTGATCGGGCTCGGGCCGCTCGGCAGCCGCGAACTCGGCTATGGCTCACCGTTGGAACTGATGTTCCTCTGCGACCTGTGCGGGCCGACGGACGGGGAAGAAAACTTATCCAGCGACGAATTCTTCAGCTTGCTGGTAAACGAAGTGGTCGCGTTGGTGTCCGGCGCGGCCGACCCCCGCCGCGCGGAACTCGGGCTGCTGTATGACGTCTCGCTGGCCAAACGTCCGCTGGGCGAGACGGGCCCGCCGGTCTGCACGGTCACCGAAGCGGTGCGTTACTACCAGTCGACCGGCCGGACGTGGGAACGGTTGCTGCATACGGAAAGCCGGGTGCTGGCTGGGGCACCGGCGCTGGGCGAGCGGTTCATCGAGTTGATCGAACCTTGGGTCTACCGGCGGTATTGGGAAGCGGCTGATCAAGAGGGCCTGCAGACGCTGGTGCGGAAGCAGGCGCGGCGGATCGCCGGGGGTGATCAACCGATTTCCGCGGGGGAACAGCGGGTGGCCGCGAGTGATCCGTCGGGCGCCAGCGGCGGACCGCTGGATGTTCGCCAGCGGGTCGGCGGGCTGAACGACATCGCGTCGGTGGTCAGGCTGCTGCGCTTGATCCATGCCGGGGAAGCCCCCTCGGTCCGCGTGCCGGGTACGGAGGCCACGCTGCAGGCTTTAGCCGTTGCCGAGCGGCTGACCGAGCAGCAAGCGGAGGACTTGGCCGGCTCGTTCGCCTGGTTAGCTCGGTGCGAACATTGTCTGCACATCGATGCCGCCACGGGATCCGTGCGAAACGTCGCGTGGAACCTCGGCTATCGCGACGCGACGGGTCGGGGTGACGAACCCGCGTTTTCGCAGGGACTCGAAAAGTCGCTCCAAACCAGTCGCCAGGTCATCGGGCAACTGCTGGAGGAGCCCGTGGTCGGTGCGGCGGAGATGCCGCTGGAGACCGAATTGTTGCTCGATCCGGTACCGGACCAATCGGTGGCGGAGCGGATGCTCCGTTCGCACGGGATGACCGACCCGGCCGCGGCGATGATCGATCTGCAGCGTTTGGCCGATGAGCCGGTGCCGTATTTGTCGAGTCGCCGCTGTCGGCATCACCTCGCCGCGATCGCCCCTCGGTTGCTGGCGGAAGTCGGCGCCGCGCCCGCTCCGGACCAGACGCTGAAGACCTTGGCCGAAGTCAGCGATTCGCTTGGTGGCAAGGCGACGCTGTGGGAATTGATGGGCAGCTCGCCGGCGGCGATGAGCCTGTTCGTGCGACTCTGCGCCGGCAGCCCGTACCTGGCGGGGATTTTGGTCCGCAATCCGGGGATGATCGACGAGTTGATCGATTCGCTGGTGCTCGACCGCTTGCCATCGGCCGCGTGGCTCGAGAACACGTCGGTCGAACTCTGCCGTGGGGCCGCCGACATCCGGGCGGTGATGCAGGGCTTCAAGAACGGCGCCCATCTGCAGATCGGCGCGCGGGACCTGCTCGGTAAAGAAACGCTCGAAGCGACCCACGAATCGCTCGCCTTGACCGCCGAGTCGATCCTGCGTCGGACCGGCGAGTGGACGCAGCGCGAATTGTCGGACCAGTATGGCGATCCGATCGGGGCGGGTGACGCGCCGATCGAGCTGGTCATCCTGGCCGCCGGAAAATTGGGTGCGCGGGAACCGAACTATCACAGCGACCTGCA
>DITY01000214.1:0-30820 GCA_002422955.1 Planctomycetaceae bacterium UBA6172 | reverse complement strand
ACCAAACGTGGCCTGGCGGTTTCGCTCGATACCTTCGCCGCCTATTTCCGCCATGGCCAAGCGAGCCTGGAAGAACGCTTGTCGCTCTGCAAGACGAGGGCGATCTCGGGGCGTCCCGAGACGCGAACCGCGGTCGACGAGTTGCTCCGCAGCTTGTTGGTTTCTGGCGAGTGGTATGCCGCGATGGCCGGTCAGATCCGCGAGCTGCGGTTGACGATGGAAAGTTCCGCCGGCCGCGACAACCTCAAGCGGGCGGTCGGGGGCACGGTCGACGTCGAGCTGGCGACCCAGGCGTTGCAATTGCGGCATGCGCGAAACCATCCCGAGATCCTGGTGCCAGGAACGCTCGATGCGTTGGGGCGAATCGCCGACGCGGGGTTGCTCGATCCCGCCATCGCCGCGGGCCTGCGGGAAAATTATCGACTGCTCCGCGAAGTCGAATCGAAGCTGCGACTGCTCGACGGGCCCGCGCGGCACGAGATCCCGACCGACCCGCTGTCGCTCGAACGGCTCGCCTTCCTGATGAATCGTCCTGACCCGCAAGAGATCGTGGCGACCTGCCGCGACGTGCGGGCCGCCAATCGTCAATTGTTCAACACCGTGATCGGAAAGCTCACCGCATGACCTCGCCCGCACCTCGTGATCCCGCACCTCGTGATCCCGCCCGTCTCCGCTCGGCCCGCTGGTTCGCCCCCGACGATTTGCGATCATTCGGCCATCGCTCGCGGCTCAAGGGGATGGGCTTCGACGACATCGATTTTCGCGACCGGCCGGTCGTCGCGATCCTCAACACCTGGAGCGAGCTGAATACTTGCCATTCCCATTTTCGCGATCGCGCCGAGGATGTCCGCCGCGGCATTTTGCAAGCCGGCGGCTTCCCGGTGGAAGTGCCGGTGTTGTCGCTCGGCGAGATGCTGATGAAGCCGACGACGATGCTCTATCGCAACCTGCTGGCGATGGAAGTCGAAGAGGTGTTGCGGTGTCACCCGATCGACGCGGCGGTATTGATGGGGGGCTGCGACAAGACCGTCCCGGCGATGCTGATGGGGGCGATCAGCGCCGACGTGCCGAGCATCTTTTTGCCCGCCGGACCGATGCTCAAGGCCCGCTGGAAAACCGAGACGCTGGGGAGCGGCAGCGACGCCTGGAAGTTTTGGGATCAACGTGGCGCGGGCTTGTTGTGTGACGCCGATTGGAACCAGATCGAAAACTGCATCGCCCGCAGCGCTGGGACCTGCATGACGATGGGCACCGCCAGCACCATGGCCTGCGTCGCCGAATCGCTCGGCTTCACGCTCCGCAACGCGGCCGCCACGCCATCGGTCATCGCCGACCACGGCCGGTTGGGCGCGCAGACCGGGCGGCGAGCCGTCGAATTGGCCTGGGAGGACCTGCGTCCCAGCCGCTTGGTCACGCGGGAATCGATCGACAACGCCTTGACCACGGCCCTCGCGATCGGCGGCTCGACCAACGCCATCGTCCACCTGATCGCCTTAGCGGGCCGCGCGGGCATCACGTTGACACTCGATCGCTTCGACGAACTTTCGCGCCGCACGCCGGTGATCGGCGACCTTCGCCCGGGCGGCCGCTTTCTGATGGAAGACTTTTATGACGCGGGCGGGTTGCCGGCGCTGCTGAACCAAATCCGTGACCTGCTGAATCTCGAATGCCTGACCGTCAGCGGTCAGACGTTGGGGGTCCAGATCGCGGGGGCCGAGGTGATCGAACCCCAGGTGATTCGCCCTCGAGATCAACCCGTCTTCGCGAGCGGCGGGACCTGCGTGCTGCGCGGCAACCTCGCACCCGACGGCTGCGTGATCAAGCCACTCGGGGCCGACCCGAGGTTGCAGCGGCATCGTGGCCCGGCGGTCGTCTTCGAGGATTATCCCGACATGAAAGCGCGGCTCGACGATCCCGAGCTCGACGTCACCGCCGACAGCGTGCTGGTCCTCCGCAACGCGGGCCCGCTGGGGGCACCGGGGTTTCCGGAATGGGGGATGCTGCCGATCCCCAAGAAGTTGCTGCGGCAAGGGGTCCGCGACATGGTGCGGATCAGCGACGCACGGATGAGCGGGACGAGTTACGGGACCTGCGTGCTGCACGTCGCGCCCGAGAGCTTTTTGGGCGGACCGCTCGCCTGGGTGCGGACCGGGGACGAAATCGAGATCGATCTCCCCGCACGGTCGATTCACTGGCACTGCGACCCGGCGGAAATCGAGCGGCGAAAGCTCGCCTGGGTACCGCCGGTGCCCAAGTTCGAGCGGGGCTACGGACACCTATTTTCCAAGCACGTCACCCAGGCCAACCTCGGCTGCGACTTCGATTTTCTCGCCGGCCGCTCGCCCGGTGCCGAGCCGGGGATCTTCTAAACCGCTCGCCGGCCGGCGTTCACGTGAACGTTCGCCGTGGGGGCGATGAAGATTTGCCGCCTTCCGCCGATCTGGCGTTTCTTCAGGTTGGCGCGATCGATTTTGTCGTCGACAATGACCTCAATAGCCCCTCCCCCCTCGGCCATCCCGCGACGAGTCCCCGACGTGCGAACCGTCGTGGACCGTTCCCGGCGTGACGTTTTGGAGATCCCCATGTCGAATCTTCGGCCCCCTCGCATCCAGAACTGCCCCTCGGCGAGTTGGTGGGCGATTCCGGCGTCGGTCCTGGTCGTCGCTTGGCTAGTGGCTGGAGCCGGCGTGGCCTCCGCCGATTGGCCGATGTGGCGCTACGATGCCGGGCGGTCCGCCGCGTCGTCCGAGGCGATCCCCACGGACTTGACGCTGCACTGGACGCGGCAAGGTACGCCGCGGGTGCAGGCCTGGGACGATCCCTTGAATCTGGACCTGATGGCCTACGACCGGTTGTTCGAGCCGATCGTGATCGATGGCAAGATGTTCGTCGGCTTTAGCGATCGCGATAAGGTCGCGGCGCTCGACGTGCAGACCGGTAAGGAGTTGTGGTCCTTCTTCACCGACGCACCGGTGCGGATGCCGCCGGTCGGCTGGCAGGGGCATGTCTACATCACCAGCGACGATGGCAAACTGTACTGCGTCGAAGCCGAATCGGGACGGTTGAAGTGGCAATTTCAAGGGGCCCCAGGGCCGCGGAAGGTGATCGGCAATCGCCGCCTGATCTCCGCTTGGCCCGCTCGCGGCGGCGTCGTGATCCGCGATGGCCAGCTCCATTTCGCGACCAGCATTTGGCCGTTCATGGGGGTCTTCATCTATGCCTTGGATGCCGAGACTGGTGAACTGAACTGGGTCAATGACTCGACCGGTGCTTCCTACATCAAACAGCCCCATAGCGCCCCGTCGTTCGCGGGCGTGGCGCCGCAGGGGATGTTGGTCGCGACCGATAAGCACTTGATCGTCCCCGGTGGCCGGTCGGTGCCCGCGGTCTTCGATCGCCAGACCGGTGCCCTGCGCTACTTCGAGTTGGAAGCGGGCGGCAAAGGGACCGGCGGCGCCTTCGTCGCGGCGGACGACCAGGGCTTTTTCGTTCATACCCGCTTGAAAGGGGTCCGCGAATTCAATTTGGCGGATGGCAAGAAGACCGCGTTCATGCCGAACGAGCCGGTATTGCATGGCGAGTTCGTCTACTCGGCCGAAACGACCAAAGAGGGTGCGGCGGTCGTGCGGGCATACAACCGCGCTCGTGAAGTCGTTTGGGAGATTGCCGCGGACGGCCGTGGTGACCTGATTTTGGCGGGTGACACGTTGTTCGCCGCCGGTACCGATGCGATCACCGCGATCGCGCTGCCCGCCCAACCGGTGACCGTCCCCGCCGACGTGCGGGCGGACGAGAATCGTCCCCAGATCGTGTCGACGATCCGCACCGAGGGTCAGCAGGTCGAACGCTTGCTGGCTTCGGACGACAGGCTGTTCGCGGTCACGCTGGCGGGCAACATCATGGCGTTCGGCCCGCCGCGAAACGCGGAGGCGGAGGCGGAGGAGGTCCGCGAGGACCCGGCACCGCTCGCCGCGGACGATCAATCCCAGGCGATCGCGCGGCGGCTGTTGGCCCAGGGCGACGCGCAAGGTTTCGCGCTGTGGTACGGCGCCGATCAGGAATCCTTGGTCGACGCGATGGCGCTGCAATCGCCGTTCGCCCAGTTGGCGGTCATCGATTCGGACGCTGCCCGGGTTGCCGCGATTCGCCAGCGGCTCGATCTCGCCGGCAAGTACGGTCAGGTCACGGCCCATCAGGCGGAATCGCCGCAAGCCTTCGACGCCGCCCCCTACATCGCGCACATGATTTTCGTCGGCCCGGCCTGGAGCGATCAGCTGACGGCGGATGTTCAAGCGTTGAACTCGGTTTATCAGTCGGTGCGGCCCTACGGTGGCGTGATGCAATTGCTCGTCGCCGCGGACCAACGGGAGACGATCGCGGACCGGGTGCGCCGCGCCGGATTGGAACAAGCCGAGGTCTCGATCGGTGATGACGGGGTCGTGATCCGCCGGGTCGGCGCGTTGCCCGGATCGGCCGATTGGACTCACCAGCACGGCAACATCGCCAACACCCGCAAGTCGGACGACGCGCGGGTCAAGCTGCCGTTGGGGATCCTCTGGTTCGGCGGCAGCAGTCACATGGACGTGTTGCCACGGCATGGCCACGGTCCCCCGCAGCAGGTCGTCGGCGGACGGCTGATCATCCAGGGGATCAACCAGCTCAGCGCCCGCGACGTGTACACCGGCCGCGTATTGTGGAACCGCAAGTTCGAGGACTTGGGGACCTATGACGTGTACTACGACCAGACCTACAGCGAAACGCCGCTCGATCCGGCGTACAACCAAGTTCATATCCCGGGGGCGAACGCGCGGGGGACGAATTATGTCGTCACCGAAGATCGCGTTTATCTGGTGGAAGGCTCGGTTTGCCGGGTGCTCGATCCAGCCACCGGCGAGACGATCCAGACGATCGAAATGCCCCAGGACGATCCGCAAAATCCCCACGATTGGAGCTTCATCGGTGTGTACGACGACGTGCTGATCGGGGGCCTCGGCTTCGCCCGCTACAAGGATCGCCTCCAGCTGACATTTGAAGAAGAAGACGGGGCTCTGAGAGGGAACAAGTCGGGGTTCGGCTCCAAGAGCTTCGATCGCGCCGGCAGCTTGGGTTTGGTCGGGTTCGATCGGATCACCGGCAAGCAGTTGTGGCGCGTCGACGCGCGGCACAGCTTCTGGAACAACGCCATCGTCGCCGGTCGGGGCAAGGTCTACTGCCTCGACAAGAATCCGAAACCGGTCGAACAGAAGCTAGCCCGGCGTGGCAAGGCGACGCCCGCGGATTATCGCCTGCTCGCGTTCGATGCCCGCACCGGCGAAACCGCTTGGCAAACCGAGGAGGGGATTTTCGGCACGTGGTTGGGCTATTCGGAAGCGACCGACTTGTTGCTGCAGGCCGGCGCCGCCGCGAGCGATCGCTTGAGCGTCGAGGTCGATCGCGGGATGACCGTGTACCGTGGTGCCGATGGCGAGGTCCGCTGGAGCCAGCCGGAACTGAAGTACTCGGGCCCCTGCATTCTGCATAACGACATCATCATCACCAACGCCAATTCCTACAGCGACTCGGCCGGGGCGTTCTATCTGGCGACGGGCGAACCGTACTTGATCCCCAATCCGCTGACGGGTGACGAGGAACACTGGAAACTGAATCGGGCGTATGGCTGCAACACGATTTTGGCGAGCGAGAACTTCTTGACGTTCCGGTCCGGGGCCGCCGGCTTCTACGATTTGCAGACCCACAGCGGGACGGGCAACTTCGGCGGTTTCAAGTCGGGCTGCACCGGAAAC
The DNA here is from genome assembly GCA_002422955.1 of Planctomycetaceae bacterium UBA6172. Lineage (GTDB taxonomy): Bacteria > Planctomycetota > Planctomycetia > Pirellulales > Pirellulaceae > UBA6163. Next base: position 25,037 of record DITY01000214.1, on the reverse strand, counting down.
TTAATCGTCGCCGGCGGGGTGCTCAACGCGCCGGACTACACCCGCACCTGCAGTTGCTCGTATCAGAATCAGACGTCGCTGGCGATGGTTCATATGCCGGACATCGAAACCTGGACGGTCAATCCGCTGGCGTTGGTCGAAGGCGAGACCCGCCGGGTCCAGTCACTGGGGGTCAACTTTGGCGCCCCAGGGCATCACCGCAGCCCCGAGGGGGTCTTGTGGATCGAGTCGCCCAGCACCGCCGGCGAGGCCCCGCCGCTGGAGGTTTCCCTAGGCGAGGGAAACCGCGTCTTCCGCAGGCACTCTTCGGCCGTGCCGGGCTCCGAGTATCCTTGGGTCTTCGCTTCGGGCGTGGAAGGTGAAGCCGAAATTCGTGTCGGCACCCTCATCGGCGGTGGCCGAAAATCCGAACCCGAACCGTTGAACGAGGGGGAAGGCACTCCGTTCATGGCGATCGAGCCGCAGGCCTATCGGGTAAAATTATTTTTCGGAAATCCCAAGGGCACTCCGACTTCGAGCGACCGCGTGTTCGACGTCTTGATCGACGGGCAACCGGTGATCTTGGACGTTCGCGTCGCCGCCGGCGAAACCGTAACCCGCCAAGTTCCATGGTACGATCAGCGGGGTTCGCTCCGCATTCAACTCGTCGCCAAGGAAGGGACACCGGTCCTCTCTGGCATCGAACTGCAGCCGATGTTTTGAGCCGAGCCTTGACCCCCGACCGCCGACTTCGACCGCGGCCCGAATCGGCAACCTTTCGGGTGCGTTCGGCCAGAGTCAGCGGTCTCCCACCCCTCACCCCCTTCCCCGACAACCTCAGGAACGCGTCCCGATGAGCCTCCTACCCTGCTTCAAACGCGGCTTGGCGCTGGCCTTGTTCCTGGCCCTGCCCGCGATGGCACTGGCCTGCTCGATCCCGGTCTTCCGCTACGCGATCGAACATTGGCGGCCCGACCCGTATCAGGTGTTCGTCTACCACGATCAAGATCTCACCGAGGGCGACCGTCAGTTGCTCGCCTGGATCGGTGAGCAGGCAACCGCGGGGGCGAATGTCGCCGCGCGGACCATCGACACCCGCCAGTCGCTCGAGCCCGTCGACCAAGCCCGCTGGGAAAAGTTGGGCGAAGCGACCTTGCCGCGGCTGGTGGTGCAAATGCCCCAGCGGGTCGGCGACGGCGAAGCCCCGGTCAATTCGGCGGCCTGGGACGAAGCGGAACTCAAACGGTTGATCAGCTCACCGAAGCGTGTGGAACTGGCGGAGCGGCTGATCAAGGGCGAAGTCGTGTGGGTGTTTTTGGAGTCGGGCAACAAGGAAGAAGATGAGCGAGTGTTCGCGTTGCTCAGCGATCAGATCGCGATCCAGCAGGAATCGATCGAGTTGCCGGAAATCGAGGAGCAGGATTTGAAGGATCTGTCTACCGCCCCCACGGAACTTGAGATTCGCTTCTCCGCGATGCGGGTCGCCCGCGACGACCCGGCGGAGCATTGGTTCAAGGAAACCTTGTTGTCGACCGAGCCCGATCTGCGCGACGAGGAATTGGCCGACCAGCCGATGGTCTTTCCCGTGTTCGGACGCGGCCGCGCGCTCTACGCGTTGGTCGGTCAGGGGATCAATGCCGACATGATCGCCGAAGCGGCGGTGTTCCTAACTGGTGCCTGTCAGTGTACGGTCAAGGCGGAGAATCCGGGCGTCGATCTGTTGATCCCGGTCCGCTGGGATGATTTCATCGAAGTCAGCGAACCGGAGGAAGTCGATCTGCCGCTGGTCGGGTTGGGTGGCGGTCTGCCGCTCGCCAAACCCGCCCCCGAAGCCCCCGCGGCGGCAGCGCCCGTGGCAACGGTTGCGGCTTTGCCAACCGATGCGGCGATGCCGCAAGCCGCCGCGCCATCGCCCGTGTCCGCCGCGCCGGCGTCGGATCCCGCGAGCCTTGGCGGTGCAGCGGCCGCGGCGGATGCCGAGGTCGCTTCGTTGATGGCCGAGGTCAAGCGGACGACCGCGGCGACGGACGCCCTGATCGCGGATGCCGGCGCCGCCCCGGCCGCGCCGGGGGTGCTGTTGCCGGTCATCGTGTTATTGGTCATGGGGTTGGTGGTCGCGTTGCTGGGGACGTCGGTCCTCCGGCGGTCGTGATTTCGGAGAAGCAAAAATGACACTCACGCATTTGATTTTTCGCGAGATCACCCATCGCAAGTTGAACTTCCTGCTCGCGGTCATGGCCGTCGCGATCGCGGCGTTGGCGATCGTCGCCGCCGACTTGGTCGTGCGTCGCGATGCCGAAGTCACGCGTCGAATCATGGTCGAAAAGCAGTCGGCCACCGAAGCGGCAATCGAAGAAAAGGTGAAAGCGGTCGCGGCGGCCGGCGCGGATCTCGAAGACGCGATTCGGCTGCAGATGAAGGGACTCGGTTTCAACGTCTTGGTCCTGCCCGAGACGCAGGACGCCGCCGAACTGCACCTCAAGGGATCGCTGACTGAAACGATGCCCGAGAGTTACGCGCAGAAGCTGGCCGATTCGAAAATCATGACGATCAATCACCTGTTGCCGACGGTGCTCAAGCAGATGCGTTGGCCTGAACAGGACATCGATGTCGTGCTGTATGGGACGCGTGGCGAGGTTCCGTTGATGCACCGCGACATGAAGAAGCCGGTGCTGGACGCCGTCAAACCGGGTCAAATGGTGGTCGGTCATGCGATCCATACGAAACTCGGTTTCGAGGTCGGCCAGAAGGTGAAGTTCATGGACCGCGAGTTCACGATTTCGAAATTGCATCCTGAGCGCGGCTCTAGCGATGATGTGACGTTGTGGATCGACCTGGGGCAGGCGCAAGAGATCCTCGGTTTGCAAAACCTGGTGCATGCGATCCTCGCCTTGGAGTGCGAATGCGCCGGCGACCGCATCGCCCAGATCCGCGCGGAGATCTCGGGGATTTTGCCCGGGACGCAGGTGATCGAACGCTATTCCCAAGCCTTGGCCCGCGCCGAGTCACGGACCAAGGCGAAGGAGGTTGCCGAAGCCTCACTCGCCGCCGAAAAGCTGGCGGGCGAAGCGACTCTCGCTCGCGAGCTCGCGTCGCGCACCCGGTTGCAGCGGGGTCATCAGCAGATGGCCAATTTCGTCCTGCCGCTGGTGTTGACCTTAGCCGCCGTCGCCGTCGGGTTGCTCGCCTATTTGAATGTTCGCTATCGCCGGGAAGAGATCGGCATCCTCCGGGCGCTCGGCTTGCGAACCCGCCAGGTCATGATCGTCTTCTTGGGCAAAGCGGCGTTATCGGGCGTGATCGGCGGTGTCGCCGGGGTGGTGCTGGGGATCGGTGCCGGTGCGGTGCTCGGTCGGTTGTTGGACCGTACGGAAGTGGCGAGCAGCGTCGGGTTGACCGAAGCGCTGATCGCATCCCCGGGGCTGTTCGTCACGCTGATGGCGACGCCGGTGTTGGCGGTCGTGTTGTCAACCTTGTCGAGTTGGCTCGCCGCGACGATGGCGGCTAGCCAGGATGCGGCCGTGGTGTTGCAAGGGGAATGATGCCGGATGTGGTTCAAGCTTGAACAAGTTTCGAAAACGTACCTCGGGGGCGACGCCCCAGTGCCGGCACTGCGCGAGGTTTCGTTGCAGATCGATGCTGGCATGTTCCTAGCGATCCGTGGCCCCAGCGGTTGCGGCAAGTCGACGTTGTTGTTGACCGCGGGAACCTTATTGGCCCCCGACCAGGGCGACGTGGTGCTGGGGGGCGAGCGGCCGTACCAGATGAGCGGCGACGCGCGGGCGACCTTTCGCGGCCGGCACCTCGGGTTCGTGTTTCAGCAATTTCATTTGGTCCCCTACCTGAGCGTGCTCGACAACGTGCTCGCGCCGACGCTCGCATTGGCCGACACGCCGGCGGCGATCGACCCCCGCGTGGCCCGTGACCGCGGACTGGAATTGCTCGACCGCTTCGGATTGGCCGACCGCGCGGGCCACACGCCGGCACGGTTGAGCAGCGGCGAGCGGCAACGTTGCGCGCTGGCCCGGGCGCTGCTGAATCAGCCGCGGATGTTGCTGGCCGATGAGCCGACCGGGAATCTCGACAGCGAAAATGCCGAGATCGTGCTCGCCGCGATGAGGGACTTTGTGACCTCGGGGGGCGCCGTGCTGTTGGTGACCCATGATGACCGCGCCGCCGCCGCGGCCGATGCGACGCTGTGGATGAACCGCGGCGTCCTGACACAACCCGAAACGGTACAGGCGAAATGATGGCTCGGTTGACGATTCGTCGCGGCGGGATCAACCCGCTGGTGTTGGTCTTGCTCGGCGGACTGGTCGCCGCGGGCGTGCTGGTGCTGCTGTTGCCCGGCTCGCGAACCGGCACCGCGCGGCCAGAATCGGGCGATGCCGCTGACATGCCACCGCTGGTGATGCTGGTCGCGGCCGGGTTGCGGACCCCCGTGGAAGCGATTTTAGAGAAGTATCGGCAGGAATACGGCGTTCCGGTCGAGGTCCAGTACGGCGGCTCCAACATGCTGCTGAATCAGCTCAAGATCAACAAGTTTGAACAGCCCGATCTGTATTTAGCGGCCGATTCGTTCTACATCGATCAGGCGGTCAGCGATGGGTTGGCGGCCGAGGTGATGGCCTTGGCCAGCCAGGTTCCGGTCGTCGCTTTTCGCGCCGATCGCGATCCGCGGGCCAAATCCTGGGCGGATCTGATGAAGGCTGAGCCTCGCTGGTCGCTCGCCGATCCCGAGCAGGCCGCCGTGGGGCGTGCCGTCAGGAAAATGCTGGCCGCAATCCCCGGTAGCCAGCCGGACGAAAACCTGTGGGGCCAACTCGAAGCGCAGGCCACCAGTCGCGGGGTCTTCAAACCGACGGTCAACGAAGTTGCCAATGACGTCAAGATCGGCGCGGTGGATCTGGGGATTGTCTGGAGCTCCACCGTCGCGAGCCCCGAGTACCGCGGCGAGTTGGTCGGCATTCCGCTGGATCAGTTGACGGAGACCGCCTCGGCCGGCGACCTCGCCGAGCAGGTTACGGTCGCGGTGCTCACCACCTCGGCCCGTCCCACCGAGACGCTTCGCTTGGCGCGATACTTCGCGGCCAGCGACCGCGGCTTACCGGTGTTCGAGTCGTTCGGCATGACTCCGGCCGAAGGGGACAGCTGGTCGCTAAGGCCTGAGATCACTTTCTTTTGCGGAGCCGTCAATCGCCGGGCCGTCGAACCGGTGATCGAGGCGTTTCAGCAGCGCGAGGGTGTCGTCATCAATACGGTCTTCGACGGCTGTGGAATTCTGACCAGCCGGATGGGGACGATCGCGGGCCAGAGCCAAAAGTCGGGCTTTCCGGACGTCTACATGGCCTGCGATCGGTATTATCTCGACAATGTCCGCGACTGGTTTCAGGAGGACGTCAACGTTTCCCAAACCGAAATCGTGTTGGTCGTTCCCAAGGGGAGCGGCAAGGTTCGCAAGATCGAGGATCTGTTGAATCCCGGGGTGCGGGTGTCGGTCGGCGAGCCGAACCAGTGCACGATCGGCGCGTTGACCCGAAGGTTGCTGCAGCAGGCTGGGTTGTACGATCGTTTGAAAGAAAAACAGGCGCAGGCCGGTGAAGTCGTCGTGGAGAAATCGTCCTCCGCGTTGATCGTCCCCGATATCGTCACCGGGCATGTCGACGCGGCGATCGCCTACCGCAACGACGTGCTCATGCACCTGGACAAGGTCGACGTGCTCCCGATCGATTCGCCGCTGACCAAGGCGATTCAGCCGCTGAGCATCGCCCGTAACAGCGAGCATAAGCAGCTGGTTCGGCGGTTGTATCGGCAGGTCGAGCGGGCGCAGGACAATTTCGAGAAAGTCGGATTCGACTTCCTGCTCTCCGACCCGGCGGCGAAGTTTTGACCCTACCCGCGATCGAGCATCCGCCCGAGTTCGGCGCGCCTCGCAGTTCGCTGGCGATGGCGGTCTCGGATCGCTTGTTCCTGTCCTCGATGGCGGTGATCGGTGGCGTCTACGTGCTGTTGATCGCCGCGATGCTGCTGGCGGATGGGGTCTACATGATGCGGCAGAGTGTCGCCGCGGCCGCCGGCCAAGATGGCTGGTTCGCCGTCATCACCCATAGCCCGATCGTCGACGCGCTGCGCGACCCGAAGATCCGCTATTCGATCCGGCTCAGTTTGATCGCCTGCACGCTGTCGGCGCTATTGTCGGTGTTCGTCGCCGTGCCGCTGGGGTATCTGATGTCGCGGGTCCGCTTTCCGGGGCGGCGGTTGCTGGACGCGTTCCTCGACATCCCGATCGTGTTGCCACCNNCCGTCGATCGTGTACCAGGTTCCGGCGGTGATCTTCGCGCAGTTCGCCGTCGCTTGCGCGTTCGCGGTGCGGACGATGAAATCGACCTTTGATCAGATCGATCCCCGCTGTGAGCAGGTCGCCCGGACGCTCGGCTGCAGCCGTTTTCAAGCCTTCTCGTTGGTCGTGTTTCCCGAGGCGGATCGCGGGATGATCACCGCCTTGACGCTCGCATGGGCACGGTCGTTGGGCGAGTTCGGGCCGCTGCTGATCTTCGCCGGATCGACGCGGATGAAGACCGAAGTCCTTTCGACCAGCGTGTTTCTGGAGATGAATGTCGGCAACTTGGAGGCCGCCGTCGCCGTCTCGTTGATCATGGTCGTCGGCGCGGTGATCGTGTTGGTTCTGACCCGGTTGCTCGGCGGCGCTGCGGACGAACGAGTCGCTCGCCCCCGGCCGGCAGGTGTCGGACCGGACGCGCTGGGAGACGAAACATGATCGCGGTGCAAGGCTTGAGCATTGTGGCGGGGAATTTCTCGCTCCGCGATGTATCCTTCACGATCCCCCAAGGCGGTTATGGGGTTTTGATGGGCAAGACCGGCTGTGGCAAGACGTCGATCTTGGAGTCGATCCTCGGGCTGCGCACGATCCAGTCTGGCCGGGTGATGCTGGGCGACCGCGACGTGACCGAACTCGGGCCAGCGCTTCGCGGGATCGGTTACGTGCCACAGGACGGGGCGTTGTTCTCCCGCATGACGGTTCGCAAGCAGCTGGGGTTGGCGCTCGAGATCCGCGGTGTCGGCCCACAGAAAGTGAAAGATCGTGTCGAACAACTCGCCGATTGGCTCTCCATTCGCCACCTGCTCGATCGTTATCCGCGAGGCTTGAGCGGTGGCGAGCGGCAGCGGGTGGCGTTGGGGCGGGCGTTGTCGTTCGTACCGAGGGTGCTCTGTCTCGATGAACCGCTGAGCGCGCTGGACAGTGAAACGCGAGCCCAAATGTGCGATTTGTTGGCCGACATTCGGCGGCGGACCGGCGTGACGACGCTGCATGTCACGCACAATCTGGACGAAGCGGAGCGGCTCGCCGACCCGCTGTTTCGGTTGGCGGACGGGCGTGTCGAAATCGTCCCCCGCGCTGCTCACGGTGCGGCGTGATGAGTATCGACCCCGCCGCCGATGACGTCGCCGCGGCGCAGACGTTCTCGATCTGGCGGGCGGGCGTCGACGCGGTGCGTGGTGACGCGGCGGTCGCCGCGCGGGTGGCGCTGGACGCGGATCGGTTGACGATCGGGCCTCAGGAGATTTCACGCACCGCATTTGACTCGCTGTTGGTGGTCGGCGCCGGGAAAGCGACCGCGGCGATGGCGGCCGGGTTGGTCCAGCGGCTTGGTGGCGCGATCGCGATCCGCGGTCGAATCAACGTGCCGCGGGGCACGGCCGACGGTTTGGACCTCGGGGCGATTCAGGTCTGCGAGGCGCGGGAACCGGGCAGCAATGAACCGACCGAGTTGGCCGTCGCGGGTACCGAGGCGATCCTGCGGGATGTTGCCGGTGCCTCGCAGCGCGAGCTGGTGATCGTGCTGCTTTCCGGTGGCGGTTCGGCCCTGTGGGTCGCGCCGGTCGCTGGCCTGAGTTGGCGGGACAAGCTGGCGGTGACGCGGCACTTGAGCGGCGCGGGGGCTTCGATCACGGAACTCAACGCGGTTCGCAAGCGGCTCAGTCGCATCAAGGGTGGCGGGTTGCGGCGGGCCTGCCCGACCGCCCGGATGGTGACCCTGGTGTTGTCGGACGTCATCGGCGATCCGCTCGATACGATCGCTTCGGGGCCGACCGTGTGTGACGGGTTGCCCGACGATTATGCGCTACAAGTTCTGCAGCGAGCGGACCCGGAGCGACGGATGCCCGCGGCGGTCTACGAGGCGCTCCGTCGCGAGCGGACGCGAGTGCCTGGCGAGGATGCCTGGGGCCACGACGTGATCGTCATCGGCAACAACGCGACCGCGACCGCGGCGTCGGGATCGCTGGCGCGGCGGCTCGGTTACGAAGTGCTGATCGAGGACGCTCGCGGGGAGGAAGGGACGGCGGAAGAAGTTGGTGAGCGGTTGGCCGGTCAGGCGATCGAACTGCTGCGCGACCAGCGGGAACAGTCGGCCCGCCCGCGGTGTCGTGTTTCCGGAGGCGAGCCGGTCGTGCGTCTGGTCGAGCCGCGGCTGCGAGGCCAAGGGGGACGGAATCAGCAACTCGTCCTGGCGGCGATGGATCGCTTGGCCAAGCACCCCGACTTTCATCCGCGGGATCGCGGGCGATTGGTGCTGCTGTCGGGCGGTACGGACGGCGAAGATGGTCCCACCGACGCGGCCGGCGCGATGTTGCGCCGTGAGGTCTGGGACGCTGCCGAGCGGTTGGGGCTTTCCGCCGAAGATTACTTGCGCCGCAACGACGCTTACTCGTTCTTCAAGCAAACGGGCGGACTGTTGTTAACCGGACCGACGGGGACCAACGTTTGCGACGTGCGGGTGCTGGTCGTGCGACCGGATGTGGCGTAGTGCTTGGGCCTTATTTTGAGGCCGCCCGGCGAGTGGTTCGGCCGTCAACCGTCTGCCGGCCGATGTCAACGGCGTCCTGGAACGGACCGCGTCCGCTGACCAAAAAAAATCCCTCCCGAAAGCCGCGTGGGCAGCCTCCGGGAGGGATCGATCGGGGAAACGACCGCCGTGGTGGCGTTACGCTTCCAGTTCGATGTGCGACGCGTCGGCGGCTTCGCGGAGCTTGGACAGGGCGCGGGCTTCGATTTGGCGAATCCGCTCCTTCGTCACTCCCAATTCTTCGCCGACTTCCTTGAGCGTGGCCGGTTCCGTACCGCGTCCCAGCCCGAAGCGAGCGACGATAATCTTCTGTTCGCGTTCGTCGAGCCGGTTGAGGATCCGGCCGAGTTCCCGCTGGCGACGCTGGTGCGCCGATTCTTCCGCGTACGGATCGCTCCGTTCATCTTGCCGAGACAAAAACAGCTCTTCGGCCGTGGTACGGAACCGATCGCGGTGTTTGAACTCGTTCGGGATGGTGCGGGCGAAGTTCTTCATGATCGCCCACGAGGCATAGGTGCTGAACTTGTTGCCGCGGGCGTAGTCGAACTTTTCGACGGCGCGGATCAGTGACATGTTGCCGTCGCTGATCAGTCCGAAGAAATCGTCGCTCGAACCCATGTGCCGCTTGGCGATCGAAACGACCAATCGCAGGTTCGACTGGACGATCCGATTCTTGGTCTTCACCGCTAGCTCGTACAGCGACTCGATCTCGTCCATCACGCTGGAGCGATTGCCGCGGGGCGTTTCCAAAGACTCACGCAGCCGGCTGGCCTTGTGTTTCAAATAGTTCATCTTGCGGAACAGGTGATATTCCTGTTCGCGGGTCAGCAACGCGGCGTCGTACAGCGAAGCCAGGTAGCTTGGCAGGCCGCTGGGGGCGCGGACCTTTCGCGGCGCGATCGCCGGCTCCGGTTCGGTGCCCAAGAACTCGGCTTCGCGTGACACGTCTTCGAAATCGGCGTTGTAGATGTAATCCAGCGCCAGTTCGTTAAGTCTTTCTTTTCGCATTTCGATCAGAATCCTTTGAATGCTGCTCCGAGTTCTCTTGTACCGCTTGCACAATTGCGCGAGCGATTCGCCGCGGCGGAACCGCTGGAAAATCACTCGCTTGTCCTCGCCACTGAGCACTCCCCGATGATTCGGGAAGATCGCGGTGGCGGGGTTTTGGATGTCGAAGTTCTTCAGGGTGTAGCGAATCGTTTCCGGGCTGCGTCGCATCGAGGTGGCCAGCACCCGAGTCACCTCGGAGATGCTGGAACCGTCGTCGGCCAGTTGCCGAGCCTGGCGGATCATTTCGGACTTCTCGTCCTCCGTCACCTGACTGAACCGTTCACCGCGGCGGATCCGTTCGCGGTTCGTCGCGGCGAATCGATCCACGGTGCTTTGCAGGAAACCGACACGGCGGCGATTTCCGAACAGGAACTTGCGCCCGACCAAACCCGCGTCGCGCCAACGCACGATCGTCTTGGTCGAAACGCTGAACAGCTTGCTCAGGTCGTCCACCGAGTGCACTGGCTCGTTGACCTCGGTTACCGCGATATCCGCCGATTCGCTCAGGTCTTCGATCAACTGACGCAAATCGGAAGCCAAGTCGGAAGCGGCGATCGTGTGGCGTGAAGCCTTTTCCGGGCGGTAGTTCGTCAGCCGAAAGCAGATGAAGTCGTAGGCATAGCAGCGGTCGGGCTGGAGGTCGGCCAGCAACGATTCCGCTCGCGCCGCCTGCTCGATTTTCTGAGCCTTGGGAGCGAACCGGACCAATTGGTCACGTAATTCCTTGATCTTCGAATCGCGATAGTGTTCGTGCATCTGTCTCTAAGGTCTCCAAGCACTCAATGGCCGTCGCTTCTGTTCCATGCAATCCTGGCGGATCACGGGTTGCGACGAACTAGTTTGCCCAGGTCCCATCCCCTCGTGGGAAGGTAAGTTGTCATCATGAACGGAGGCCGCCAGTTTCGACGAGTCGCGTCACCTCAAGGGTCTTACCGATCACTTGTCCGATCTCATAACCATGTTACGAGTCGAAAGATGTCGGAGTTCCCTCGGGGTTGACCGATTTCGACCGATTCTGGAAAGCCTTTAAGTTCCCAAATGTGATCGCGAGTTGGACGCCCTCGTTTCGCAACGCGATTGCCCAGACTCGCGAACTGAGCCCGGTGTCAACTCCTCGCGACAGTCGTGCCGGCGGAGTTGCCGGATTCGACGATCCCAGGGTTGGTGATTTCTCACCATTTGGCACCTTGTCTCATTCACGAGATAACCGTAGTGGAAATCTCGCGCCAAACCGGTGGAAAATCCGCCCCACGAGGCTTGATCTTTCGTAAGGCGGCGGAAAAACGGGCAAATGCGTACCGAAAGCGGCGGGATTGGTTCGCAAAAAGAAAGCTGTCCGGTCCCGTTTTGGCAAAATCTTGGAAAGTTTTTCAATTTGAGCCAGGCCCAGGATTGCGACACCTAGTCTCAAAGTGAGATCGGCGGCCTCGGGGAGGCGGCAGAATGGCAGCGTGGCGGTGTGAGCTGCCAATCCTTTGCCGGGATTAGCATTGTGACGGGAGAATCGATTGCAGAGCCGGGGGGAAGCTTGCCGAAATTAACTCTCGAGTCTCTGTTTTTGCAGTGAGGGGTTGCCACGCGATCCCTCGCATCTTTCGACCGGCCCAACCCCTGGCTTCATCATGACTTCGCCCTCTCCAATGGACCGTCGCCACTGGATTCGATCGGCAACTTGCGTGACCACGGCTTTGGTCTTGGGTGACGTAGTGGCGTCGCGTCTGATGGCGGCGGACGACCCCGCCAGCATCACGCTGCGCTCCGACTCGTCCCGAGACCTGTTTCGCGTACGGACCGAGCTGGAGCTCGAGGGGAACGTCAGCATCCCCCAGTCGCCCGTGGTCACCAAGGAGAAGGTCAAGCGGCTGCCGGTGAACAGCAAGTCGGTGATGGATTACGAGGAGCGGGTTCTGGCTTGGGCGACGGATGGCGCCGGTCAGGTGGCACAGCGATTTTTTCATACGGCCCAAAGCACGGGGACCATCGGCGCTCAGGCGTTCGAGTTGCAGCTCCGCGATCCGTCGCGGGACCTGCGGGTGCATCACCAAGATTCCCAGTGGGTCAGCTATTCGCAGCAGAATTATCTCGAAGGCCGCGAGATCGAATTGTTGAAATTCCCGGCGAGCAGCTTGGCGGTGGACGCACTGCTGCCGCCCGAGCCGATCGCGGTAGGCGGCAAGTATCCGATCGACCACCAAGTCCTGGCCAAGTGGTTGTCGCTCGCCGCGGTTGAGCAAAGCACGGTCGAGGCGGAGCTGGTAGAGGCCACCGAAGCCGAGGCGAAGCTGGAACTGCGTGGCAATCTGGAAGGTTCCGTGGCTGGGGTCCCGACCTCGATCGAACTGATGGCGAAGCTGACCTTCGACCGCGTCCTGCAGACCTGCACTTGGATCGCCGTGGGCTTGAAAGAGACTCGCCAAATCGGCAAGTCCGAGCCGGGCTTCGAGGTGGCCGCGAAGATTCGCATGATCCGTAAACCGCTGGACCAACCGGTGCGGCTGAGTCAAGAGCCGGCCGGCGATTGGGCCGAGTCGGTCCCGGCGGATCGGCTGTACGCCGAGTTGACCAGCACCGCGGTCGGCTACCGCATGTTGATGGACCGCCGCTGGAAGATCATGAACGACGCGGCCGGGGCGAGTATGATGCGAATGATCGACCAGGACTCGTTGGTGGCGCAGTGCAATTTGCACCCGATGGGCAAATTGGCGGCGGGCCAGCAGTTGACGCTCGAGGCGTTTGTGGGCGAAAGCCGCAAATCGCTCGGCGATCGCTTCCGCGAGGTGCTGCAGTCGAGTGAAGAGGTGAACGACGCCGGGCTGCGGGTGATGCGGGTGACGATCCAAGGGGTGGTCGAGAGCGTACCGGTTCAGTGGGTCTTCATCCAGTTTTCTGACGATTCCGGTCGCCGACTGTTGGCTACCCTGACGGTCGGCAATGATTTCCTGGAAACCTTTGCCGGTGCCGATCAACAGCTCGCCGCCTCGCTGCATTTCCTCAGCTTGGCGGATGCGACCTTGGAAGTCGCGACGCCGGCGGGACCGTCCGCCGCGCGGCGCTGAACGGATCGAAGATCACGAACACAGAGTTTCACGCTCGCGAACGCTAGCGGTTATTGACCAGACGGTGAAATGCGATGAGTAACAAGCGCGAATGGAATGTTGCCCGAGACGCTCGCCCGATGCCGCTGCACGGTTGGGTGAACGGCACGGGGTGGTCGCGGCGAGCGTGGATCGCGGCGGGTTTGGCGGGCGTCTGCCCACCGCTGATCGGCTCCGCCCTAGCTCAACCGCCGGCGGTCGAAGCTCCGGCGGATACGGCAACGGCCGACCCGGCGAACGTTTCGCCGTCCGAGCGTGAGCCGGTGCGGACGCAGCTGACCCAGTTCGCGCCCGGAATCCTCAACGTGATCGCGCCGTCACCGCATCCCCAGGAGACTTTCTCCGGGCCGATGACGCTGCAGTCGCTGATCGACGCTCACCCGGAAATCCGCTGGGGCGAAGCCGACTTTCCCGGCGGACGGCCCTCCTTCGACCCGCGGACTCGGACGCTGATCGAGATGGCCCGCCAGGTGACGCTCCGCCGCGAAGTGTTCTGTTTGGAGTTCTCCTTCAAGCCGCTGCGGATGATTTATCTCGACATCCCCCAGCCCGATGGCAAGCTGGCGCGGAAGCTGATTTGGTACATGGTCTACCGCGTCCGTTATCGCGGCGGTGATTTACGTCCGGCGACCGACAAGATTGGGACGGCGGAAGTGTTCCGCCGAGTCGAATCGATCGGCTACAACTCGCGCCGCGCCTTCCCGATGCTGGTGTTGGAAGATCACATCAGCGGCAAAAAATACCTCGACCGTGTGTTGCCGTCGGCCAAGCAGCGGATCGCGGTCCGGGAGCAGATCACCGCGCCGCTCAACGACAGCATCGAGATCACCACGGTCGAAATCCCCCGCTCCAACGACGACGAGGCCCCGGGCGTTTGGGGGGTCGCGACCTGGGAGGGTGTCGACCCGAACATCAATTTCTGCTCGGTCTTCGTCTACGGCTTGACCAACGCGTTCGAGCAAGAAGGGGAAGGGGCGGACGCCACGTTCCGCAAAAAGGCGTTGCGATTGAACTTCTATCGCCCCGGCGACACGATCAAGCTGACCGAGGATCGGATCCGATTTGGGGTCCCCGCCTTCCAGGATCCGGCCGAGCAGGAATATGTGCTGAAACAATTCGGCATCGATTCGCGGCTTGATTACGATTGGGTTTTCCGTTAATCTTTCCCGTCCGTTAGTAAAGATTCACGACTCCGTTTTACCCATCGATCGGATCATGGCACACAAGAAAGGCCAAGGCAGCAGCCGCAACGGCCGTGACAGCAACGCCCAACGCCGGGGCGTCAAGAAGTTCGGCGGCGAGCATGTGATCGCCGGCAACATCATCATCCGCCAGTGCGGCACCAAGTATCATCCGGGCCGGAATGTCGGAATCGGCAACGATTACACGATTTTTGCGCTGGTGGAAGGTCATGTTCGTTTCGACCGCAACGGTCGCCGCGTCCATGTCGACCTCCCCGCCGAAGTAGCCGTTTAGGACCCGACCTCGGTCCTGAATCGCCGGATAATGGCTCTTTAGCAGCCCTCAATTCACAATGGCCGGCCCGGATGGGTCGGCCATTTTCATGACCGCAACCCTTTCGCCGAGCTTCCATGGGCGACGGGGTCTCCTCCCGACCGAGCCTTTCGGTTTCCCTTCGCCGGGTCCGTCCCGACAGCCCTTTAAGCCACCCATGTTTGTTGACCGCGTCGAAATCGAATTGAGAGCTGGGCGTGGGGGGAGCGGTTGCGTCAGCTTCCGTCGGGAAAAGTACATCCCCCGGGGTGGTCCCGATGGCGGTGACGGCGGAGATGGCGCGAGCATCACTTTGGAAGCGCGCAGCGGGGTCAACAGCCTCGCCGAATTCGCCAACCGTAAGTTTTGGCGGGCACCCAACGGTTCCCCCGGTACCGGTTCGGGTTGCAACGGCCGGGCCGCCCGCGACCTGAAATTGTTCGTCCCCGTCGGCACGTCGGTGATCGATGCCGAGCACGGTTTCGTAATCAAGGATTTGGTTATCGAAGGGGATTCGGTCATCGTCGTTCGCGGCGGCAAGCGGGGCCGCGGCAACTTGCATTTCAAGTCCGCGCAAAACCGAACCCCTCGCGAAGCGACCCTGGGTGGCGATGGCGAAACGCGAAACGTCGTGCTGGAACTGAAATCGATTGCCGACGTCGGCTTGTTGGGGATGCCCAACGCCGGCAAGAGTACGTTGCTGAGTGTGATCAGCGCGGCGCGGCCCGAAATCGCCGACTACCCGTTCACCACCAAGCGGCCGAACATCGGGATCGTTCGCCCGACCCTCGACACCTCGTTCGCGATCGCCGATATTCCGGGGTTGATCGAAGGGGCGAGCGAGGGGATCGGTTTGGGGCATGAATTCCTGCGGCACGTCGAGCGGGCCGGCCTGCTAATCCATTTGGTCGAACCGACGCCGAGCGACCAATCCGACCCGCTCACCAACTATCGCACGATCCGCGCCGAGCTGCAAAATTACAGCCCCGAACTCGCGACCCACGACGAGATCATCGTCGTCAGCAAGTGTGAGCTGCCCGGAGCTGACGAGGTTCGCCAATCGCTCGCCGAAGCGACGGGGTTGGAGGTTCGCATGATCAGTTCCGCGACCAATCAGGGCCTGACCGAGTTGGTCCGCGAGATCGCCGCGCGGCTCGATCGGATGCGCCGCGCGACGGAAAATGAAACGGAAGCGGTCCGCGGGATGCTTGCCGGCAATGACGCGCACATCGGGTCGGATGCAGCCCCGACGACACAGGGCGAGACGACCGCGGCTGCCGCGGGCGACCAGCCGGCCCCCACGAAGCCGCGGCGGGTCCCCCCACACCTGCGAGGCTTGACCGCGCAGCTGTCCGATGAGAACCAGCCCCGTGATTTCGACGGACAGGAGCCGTGATTCAGGCTCGCGGAAAGGCCGCTCGTCCTCGAACGCCGATCGTGGCGGTCGATATCGGCAATTCGGCGGCCAAATGGGTCAGCGTCGGGCAGGACGGCTCGCCGCCAACCGCGCAGCAACGGCTGTCGGTACGCGACCCTCGCTGGGCATCGCGACTGATCAAGGCGATCGACCAGGAACTCGGCGACGTCGCGATTCGGTTCCGCGTCGCCTCCGTCAACTCGCCGCAGCTGAAGCGGCTGGCCCGCCGATTCGCGGCGCTGGGCCGCGGCGACCAATTGCAGATCGTCGGCCGCGAGCATTGTCCGATGACGACGCGGTTACCCAACCCCGAACGGCTCGGCATCGATCGTCTGCTGGCCGCCTGGAAAGCTAGCCGCTGGGCGCAGGACCAAGTCTGTGTCGTGATCGACGCCGGTTCCGCGATCACGGTCGACTGCGTCAGCCCGCGAGGCGTGTTTCTCGGCGGCGCGATCCTGCCGGGCGTGGCCCTGCAATTCGAATCGCTGGGACGCGGCACCGATGCGCTGCCCACGCTCGACCACACGCTGTCGGCCGACGCTCCGGCACCCGGACTGGAACTCCCCGCGACCGATACCGATTCGGCGATCCGCGCCGGCGTCTGGTTGGGGACCGCCGCCGCGATCGACGGGCTAATCCTGCGGACCCTCCGCGCGACGCAGCTTCCGGTCACGGCGAAGAGGAAAGGGGCGGCCAGCGGCGCGTGCCAAGTCTTTCTCACCGGAGGCGATTCGGGCCGGCTGTCCCCCCTGCTCGCCCATCCCCATCGGCGGCATGACAACCTGGTGCTCGAAGCGTTGCTCGATGACGCGATCTTGATTGATCGGCGACAGACCCGCGGGTAATCTGATCGCCGGCATCACATCGGGTGGCGGCGATCGCTGTACACTCACGGTCTTGCCGAAACTCCACGCCAGCGACTTTGGGGATTCGACCGCCACGGTGAACGGCTCATGCCTGTTCGTCGCGACGTCGTGATCGCTTTCCGCTTGGCGAGCGGCTTTCTCTGGGCATCCTCTTCATTTTCGATATCTCACGGGGCAATTCATGAGCGCTTTCTTGCCTGCCTTCGACCCGGATCCCGAGACCCGTGCCATGGGGAAGGCGGCGAGGCAGGCCGCCTATCGCTTCAATCATGCCTACGTGTCGCCGCTGGCGTTTGTCGAACGTCTCTCCGGCAACGACCGCTTTCCCATCGAGTTCACCACGCTCGTGTTGGGCAAGATCATGACCAACGTGGCGAACGAGGCCGACGCCGACTCGTCGCTCCGTCGCCGTTTGCGGCAGGCCGATGTGCCGCTGAAGGATGTGGCACTGGCAGGCTCGACCGCGGTTCGGGCCGCGGCTGGCCTCGTCGGCAAGGTGATCGGCGCGCAGGCGGAAGCGGGCCGTCTGCAAACCCTTGATGATTACAACGCGCTGTTCCATGTCATCGGGCTGCCGCCGATCGCGAAGGATTTTCACCTCGACGAGACATTTGCCGAATTGCGGCTATCGGGCGCGAACCCGGTGCTGATCCGTCGCATCGACCAACTCGATGATCGGTTCCCCGTCACCGACGCGCATTTTCAAGTCGCGCTGCCGGGCGACACGATCGAGGCGGCGGCGGCGGAAGGACGGCTGTTTCTGGTCGACTATCGGAAGCTCGATGGGATCGAAACCGGCATCGCGCCCAGCGGTCTGCCGAAGTATCTCTACGCGCCGCTCGCCCTGTTCGCGACCAATCGGGAAACCCGCAAGCTCACCGCGATCGCGATCCAGTGCAAGCAGCGACCGGGGAAGGACAATCCGATCTTCACGCCGGATGACGGGTTCAATTGGCGGATCGCCAAGACGATTGTCGAGATTGCCGACGGCAATTATCACGAGGCGATCACGCACCTGGGACGCACGCACCTGACGATCGAACCGTTCGTCGTCGCGGCGCGGCGGCAGTTGGCGGTGAACCACCCGCTCAACGTGCTGCTGCAACCGCACTTCGAGGGGACGCTCGCGATCAATCATCTCGCCCGCTTGAAACTGATCTCGCCCGATGGCGTCGTCGATCGACTGCTCGGCGGCAAAATCTCGGAGACGCTCGGATTGGCTGCCTGGGGCGTGCAGGGGCATGCGTTTATGGAACTGTTGCCGATGGCATCGTTTCGTGAGCGGGGCGTCGACGATCTGACGGCCTTGCCGAACTATGCCTACCGTGACGACTCGCTGTTGCACTGGGAGGCGATCCGGGGGTGGGTCGCGACCTACCTGAGTTGCTACTATCGGTCCGATGCGGAAGTTGCCGCCGACGTCGAAGTCGCGGGCTGGTTGACCGACGTGTCGGCCGAGACCGGTGGCAGGATCCGAGGGATCGAGCCGACGCGCACGCTGGCTGAACTCGTCGACGTGACCGCGCTGGTGATCTTTACCGCCAGCGCCCAGCACGCGGCGGTGAACTTTCCGCAGTTCGACATCATGAGCTACGCCCCCGCCATGCCCCTGGCCGGCTATGCTCCCGCGCCGACCAGCAAGCAGGGCGCGACGGAACTTGACTACATGCTGCACTTGCCACCGCGCGACCAAGCGGTGCTGCAGATGAACACCGGAAACATGCTCGGTACCGCCCATTACACGCGGCTCGGTCATTACGACCCGGGTTACTTCGGCGAACCGCGGATCGACGAATTGGCCGCGGGATTCGCCAACCGGTTGGACGAGATCGAAGGGGTCATCAACGAACGAAATCGCCACCGCCGCCCTTACCCGTTCATGCTCCCCTCCGGCGTGCCGCAAAGCATCAACATCTGAGTGGAGCGGCGGATGGACGACAGCATCATCGTCAATGGCATCGACGGGGCGACTGGCGAGTACCTCGTGCCCCCTTTCACCACGGCCCAAGCGGTGAGCATCGCCCGGGGGCGTCCGACTGAGGGATCGCTGGGGACTTGGTTTCGTGCGATCGTGAGCGTCTTAAGGCGTCCCGAGTTAGGGTTGCCGATGGACGTCGATCCGACGAACTTGGCGCGGGCCGGTTGGGCGGTCGTCTTTCCGCACGGGATTTCGCCCGAGGTCAAGGCCGCGGTTCAGCCGCTGCTGGACCGCCGTAAATCGGTCGTCCCGCCCGACCGTTGCAAGGTTTTGCAGTATCGGCCTGGGGAGTCGATGAAGAAATGGCTGCAGCGGCATGGTGTCGCCCCCGGTTCGGTCTCGCCGACCAAGGTTCCTTACTACGTCCTGCTCGTCGGCGGGCCACAGGAAATCCCGTTCGATTTTCAGTACCTGCTCGATGTGGAGTATGCCGTCGGCCGACTGGCGTTTGACACGCCGGAGCAGTACCGGGCCTATGCGGAAGGCGTGGCGGCTTACGAAACGGCTTCGGGCGTGAGGGCGGCTAAGGAAGTCGTGTTCTGGGGGCCGCGTCACCCTGGCGATCGTTCGACGCAGATGAGTGCCGATTCGCTGCTCGGCCCCTTGGCCGATGGTGTGCCGGCGATGGGCGATCAGCCGGAGGAGGCTCCCGTTGCGGCCGAACGCGGTTACCGCTCGTGCTGCTTTCGCGCCGGCGATGCGACCAAGGCCCGCCTGCTCGAAACGCTCCACCCCTCAGCGGGCACTGTCCCGCCCGCCGTCTTGTTCACCGCGTCGCACGGCATGGGGTGGCCCAAGGACGATCCGCGGCAACGGCAATCCCAAGGGGCGCTCCTGTGCCAGGACTGGTCTGGCTTCGGGCAAATTTCGCCAACGCACTACCTGACCGCGGCGGAGATCGAAGCGGGCGCGAATGTGAGTGGGCTGATCGCGTTCCTGTTCGCTTGCTACGGCGCCGGCACGCCCCAGACAGACAACTTTCTTAGCGACCGGGGGCGCGGGCCGGTGGAGATCGCGGCGGAGCCGTTCGTGGCCGCCCTGCCCCAGCGGCTCCTCTCGCATCCTAGCGGTCCCGCATTGGCTGTCGTCGGCCATGTGGAGCGGGCTTGGGGTTATTCGATCCGGCCGTTCGGGGTGGGCTCTCAGGGGCCAGACGCTCAGGGGGCGGGCAGTCAGATCGGGCCGTTCCGCGACTTCTTGGCTCGCGTGCTCGCCGGCCAACCGGTCGGGCACGCGACCAAAAATTTCAGCGAGCGTTATGCGGTGCTGTCGTCCGAGTTGCTCAGCCAATTGGACGAGTCGAACCCTGGAGTTCGGCCGACGCCGCAAGAGATCGCGGCCACGTGGGTCGAACGCAACGACGCTCAGAATTACGTATTGCTCGGCGATCCGTCGGTGCGGCTCCGCGCCGAATTGCTCTCCTGAATGCGAACCACACCATGGCCTCCCCGTATCACGTCCGCTTGGCCGTTTCGCAGTACGGCGAGCAGTTCCGCGCGGAACTGTTCACCGAGGACCTCGGCGACACCGAGGGTGATTTGTTGGTCGAACTCCCGTCCAGCATCGCCGAATGGGTGCCCTACCTCGCCCAGGGCGCGGACCTGCCGCCGGACGCCGCCCGGCAGCTCGGCAAGGATCTGTTCAGCGTCCTGCTGGGGCAGCCGGAAAACGCGAAGAAGTGGGCGGAAGTTCTGACGCAGGCGGCCCGCGGCCAGCGGCCGATCCGGCTGCTCATCGACGCCACGACCGAGTCGGTACGGGACCTTCCCTACGGCCTGCTGTGCGAGCCTCATGACGACTGGTTTCTGTTTCGCGGCGGGATCAAGTCGTCGGTCGCGTTCGTCCGTATCCTCCGCCGTTGTTCGCCCCGGCCGCTCAAACTTCCTGAGCGATTGCGTCTGTTGATCGTGGCGTCCGAACCGCGGAGCGCCGACGTCCCGCCGTTCGAAGCCGCGGTCCGATTGCAGAAACTGGTCGCGGCGCTGCACACGGAAATTGACCTCTTCGTCTGTGGGCCAGACGGTCCGCGACCGATCGCGGCGATCACGCCGCACCCCGAGTCCGTTGATCCGGCTGTCTTTCTGCCTTTCACCCGAACGACCCGCGACGGGGTTCGCCGGGCGCTGGCGGACGAGTTCGAAGTGTTTCACTTGCTCGCCCACGGGCAGGGGGCTGGGGTGTTGCTCTGCGACGCTGGCGGCGGGCCGGCGGAAGCCACCGCGGGTGAACTGGGCGAATGGTGTAGCGTGGGCCGGGCGTCGCTCGCGTTCTTGCAGGTCTGCAAGGCGGGTCAGACCGCCAGTCGCGGCGGGTTCGGCGGCGTCGCGCAACAACTGCTCAACCCGCGGGGCGGGAACTTGGCGGCGGTCGTGGCCTCCACGTTTCCGCTCGACGCCGAGCACAGCACGCAGGCCGCCATCGGCTTTTATCGTCAGCTCGCCGCCGGCAAGCCGCCCGAGGAGGCATTGGCGGCGGAACGTCCGGAGACCGACTTGTCGTGGGCCTTCCTGGAACTCTGGGCTCGGCCCGGCGCCCTCGGCGGCACGCAGGAACGGGCGACGTTTCAATTCGTCAGTCCCTATCGCGGGCTATCGAGTTTTGGTGAGCANNGAGGCGGATCTGTTTTTCGGCCGGACGGCGGAGGTCGCGGAGTTGCTGCAGGTCCTGCGCGCCGAACCGGCGGTCGCGGTGGTCGGCGACTCCGGCAGCGGCAAGACGTCACTGCTGCACGCGGGGTTGGTGCATGCGGTCCGCTGCCATGGACTGGCCGGCTCCGACTCCTGGCGAATCGTCACGCTCCGCCCCGGTTATCGGCCGGCGCAAACGCTCGCCCTCGCCCTGACGGGTGCCAGTGCCGAGCCGACGCTCGAACCGACGCTCGAGACGTTGCGGGCGGCGCTCCGCGGTGGCCAGCAGCCGCTGCTGGTCGTCTTCGATCAGTTCGAGGAGATCTTCACGCTGGCCCGTGACCCCGCCGAAGTTCAGCTGGTCATCGACTCGCTCGCCGAAGCGGTGGAGCAACGGCGCGACCGGTTCCGTCTCGTGATCGGGATGCGGAGCGAGTTCCTCGGGCAGGCCGCCGCCGTGCCTCAGCTCAATCGGCTCATCCGCCGCCCGTGGGTGCTGCGTCCTCCGGATGCCGAAGACCTTCGCGACATCGTGGCCGGCCCGGCCGAGCACTGCGGCTACACATTTCAAGCGGCGTGCAGCGATGGCAACCCGGCGCACGCGGTCAGCCTGTTGGAGCGGATTCTCGCCGACCCGCTGCTGGCACGCGATGCCGGTGGCGCCACTTCCGCGCCGTTGCCGTTGCTGCAATTCGCGCTCGAGCGTCTGTGGCTGAAGGCGGTCGAGAAAGGGGTGACCGAGTTCACGCATGCGGAGTTTGACGAGATCGGCGGGATGGGGAAGGCGATTGCCCAGCACGCCGAGTCGGTGTTTCAGGCGAGCGGGACCGCGACCGAAGCCGGGCCCGCGGGACGCGGTCTGACGGAGCAGATCATCACCGCGTTGGTGAGCGCCCAAGGGACTCGCCAACCCCGCGTTCGGGACTCGTTGCAAGCGGAAACGGGCAGCCCGGAAGCGGCACGCGCGGTGGTCGATTACCTGGTGGGCGAGCGGTTGCTGACCGTCCGTTCCGATCCGGAGGACATGACGAAGTCGCTGGTCGATCTGTCGCATGAGGCGCTGATCCAAAACTGGGAGCGGCTGCGCGGCTGGCTCGCGGAGGACCCGCAGGGTCGAGCGATGCGGGAAGAGTTCCGCCGGGCGGCCGAGCAATGGGAGCACGGGTTCGCCGGGGTGCAACCGCGGAGTTGGTTCGTGCTCCCTCAACCGGACGTGGCCCGCAACTACCTCGCCTGGATCGATACCAGCAAGCCACGACTCTCCGCCTCGACGGAGCCGTTTGTGGCGGCGATGCGACAGATGCTGGTGCGGTTGCGACGGCGACGACGAATCTTGGTAAGCTCGCTCGCCGGGCTAGCGCTCGCATCGTCCCTGCTTGCCATCTATGCCCGCATCCAGGCGGGGTATGCGACTCAAAACGCGANNGCGCGCGAGCGAGCCGCGACGCTGAGCTTGGAAAACGGGATCCGCATCAGCGAGCAGGGTTGGCCCCGGATCGGCATCTTGAGCATCGCGAAGAGCTTGGAACTGTGCCCGTCTGAAGCCACCGCGCTGCGGCGGGTGATTCGCACCAACTTGGCCGCTTGGGCACCGAAGTTGATGCGTTTGGAAGCGGCCCTCCAACTCGGTGCCCCCGCGATGGCCGCCAGTCCGCAGGGTGAAGTCGCGCTGTTGCAGATCGGTCCCGACTCGCTCCGACTGGTGGACATGGCCACGGGCCAGCCGGTCGGGCCGCCCCTCCCCGTCGCAAACACAACCGGGATGTGGGCCCAGATCGTCGGTGCGGACGCCGAGTGGCTCGTGCTCGCTTATAGCGCCAAAACGCTGCAACTTTGGAACGGCAGTACCGGTCAACCTGTCGGGCCCGCGATCGAACCGCGCGCGTCGGCAGGGGCGGGAAGCGAGGTTCGGGGTGACATCTATGTCGCGGCCCTGAGCCCCGATGGCAAGACGGTCGCGGTCGCCATGACGCAAGGCGACGTCTGGATCTGGAACGCTCGGGCGAGCACGCGTGAGGGCACGCCGCTCGCCCACGACGGCAGGGTGAACTGCCTCACCTTCACTCCTGACGGCAAGTTGCTGCTCACCGGCTGCAGTCGGGTCCCGGCCAGCAAATCGCTCGCCGATGATGTGCTCGGTTCCGTCCCGGTCCCGGAAGCGTTGAAGAGTGACATCGAGCAGCAGGCGGCCGGCGCCGCGCGACTTTGGGAGCTGGCTACTCGGAAGGTCGTCCATCTGGACTACCAACTCGATCCCGTCACCTTCGTCGCGGTAAGCCCGGATGCCGCGGGCCGCTTCTTCGCCTTTGGCGGCTCGCGAATCACGGTTTGGGATCGCCAGGATGATCAGGCCGTTGGGCCCCCGATGAACGACCCGGAACCGGGGCTTTGGGGAGCATTCGATCCCTCGTATCCCGGGCGGCTGTTGATCGTCCGGCCATCGGGGCTGTTGGATATTGTCCCACCCGTCCGGTCGAATGAGCGTCGGGAGTTCATCGGCGAGCGATTGTCGCCGCAAGGCTGGACCGCCGGCGTCGGCTTCCGGCCTCAAGACAACACCATCTTCACCCTCAACGAGGATGGCGCGGCGAGGTTCTGGAGCAACCCGTCTCAGCCGCGGGCGGAGCAGGAGTATCTCCACCCGGACGCGGTGCTGTCGGTGGCGTTTGGCCCCGAGAGTCAATCGTTCGTCGCCGGGTGCCGTGACGGTTCGATCTACCTGTGGGCTACGCAGAATACGACGAAGCATCAACGCCGTTTCGACTCGCCCCTGTTCCCCGGCCTCGACCATCGCCAACCGATCATCGAAGTGCAGATGGGTGGTGACGGCACACGGTTGGTGGCACGCGACTTGGCGAATCGCGTCTTCATCTGGGACCTGGTTACGGGCGACCCTATCGAACCATCGCCCGGCGAAACCTTCAGCGGCGCGGCTGACGATGGTGTCACCGTTCTCGTCCGTTTGGCGGATCAAACCTACTGCGTCAGGGACTTGCGCACGGGGACCTCGGGGAAGCCGTTTGTGATCGCGGGTGGGCTCGGCCCTGTCCCTGAAGATAGCAAGGATGACGTGGAACTCCTTCGCGTCTTCCCGGTGGCCTTCAGTTCGGATCGATCGCAGGTCGCGGTGATCAACGCGTCGGGGCAGGTCGAACTGCGTCAGGCAGTCGACGGCAAGCTCGTCGCCAGTCCGATCACGCATGCGATCGAAGGGAGACCTGAGACCATCCGGTCGGTCGCGTTCAGCCCCAAAGGGATTCGTTTGTTGACCCAAAGTCGGCACGCCCGGGGGCTGTGGGTGACGACGACCGGTGAGAAGGATGATTTCTTAACCAACACGGTCGGAGTCCAACTGTCCCGATTCAGCCACACCGGCGACGCGGTTATCTCCGCGACCAATTTCAACCGGGCGCAGATTTGGGATGTCACGCAGAGAAAGACCGAAGCGGCTGCGCTATTGCATGCCAACCGGCTGTGGGGGATCGCGACCGAAAGCAGCGGCACTCGCGTCGCGACCGCCAGTTCCGATCGCACCGCCGTCATCTGGGACCTGGCCACCGGCTTGCCGCTCTCGCCTTCGCTGAACCACGGCGAAGGGGTTAGCGATCTGCGTTTCAGCCACGATCAGAAGTGGCTTTTGACGGGCAGCTGGGACCGTCGGGCG
>DITY01000036.1:17385-17518 GCA_002422955.1 Planctomycetaceae bacterium UBA6172 | reverse complement strand
TTCGCCGATATGCACGGCCAAGGCTTTGCGGGTGCTGTACGTCAAACCCGCCGAGGCCGAGGCACGGCCCCGGAGATCCTGGTCGCCACGGAACAGTTCAGTATTCATAGTCCTCATCGAGGGAAGCAAGGTA
>DITY01000036.1:14115-17344 GCA_002422955.1 Planctomycetaceae bacterium UBA6172 | reverse complement strand
GATATGCCAACAGTTGCAAGGGTACCACGGTTACGATCGGCTGCAGGAATTCCGGCACTTCAGGGAGCTGAATCACCTCGTCCGCCAATCTCGCGACCCTGGGATCGTCGTCGCTGGCGATCGCGATGATCGGACCTCCGCGGGCCTTCACCTCTTCCATGTTCGCCATCACCTTATCATAGGTCGTACCGCGGGGCACCAGAAACACGCTCGGGGTTTTCGCATCGACCAAGGCGATCGGGCCGTGTTTCATTTCCGCCGCCGGATAGCCCTCGGCATGGATGTNNTCCTTGAGCTTGAGCGCCCCTTCCAACGCCGTGGGGAAGTTGTAGCGACGGCCTAAATAGAGAAAGTTGGTGGCATCCTGGTAGCGTTCGGCGACCGCGCGCACGCGGGCTTCGCAACCGAGCGCCTGCTGGACCCATCCCGGCAGGTTTCGCAGCGATTCGATGATCTGTTTGCCAGCCTCATAGCTCAGGTGCCGGGTGCGTCCGAGATACAGGCCCAGCATCGCCAGCACGCAGCAATGCGAGGTGAACGCCTTGGTGCTGGCGACGCCGATTTCGGGGCCGGCATGCAAGTAGACGCCACCGTCCGCGGCTTGCGCGATCGAGCTGCCGACGACGTTGCAAATCGCCAAGGTACGATGCCCCATCCGTTTCGTTTCCCGCAGCGCCGCCAGCGTGTCCGCCGTCTCACCGCTTTGCGTGATGCCGAATACCAGCGTGTTGTTATTCATCGGTGGGTTTCGATATCGCAGCTCGCTGGCGTACTCGACCTCGACCGGGATGCGGGCAAGCTCTTCGATCAGGTATTCGCCGACCAAGGCCGCATGCCAACTGGTGCCGCAGCCGGTCAGGATGATGCGATCAACACTGCGGAGTTGCTGGGGCGTGAGGTTCAAGCCGCCGAAGATCGCCGTCGCGTCCTGGTCATCCAGCCGACCCCGCATGGCGTTGTGAAGCGATTCGGGCTGCTCGTAGATCTCCTTCAGCATGTAGTGGTCGAAACCTTCCAGGTTCGGCACCAACTCGTCGAGCTGAACGGTTTCGATCTGCGGCGCGACAAAACCCTGGTCGCGATGATGGACCGAGAAGCCCTTGGGCGTCAGCGTCGCGATCTGATGATCGGCCAAGTAGACGATCCGATCGGTATGCCCGGCCAAGGGGGATGTGTCACTGGCCAAGTAGTACTCGCCGCGTCCGACGCCGACGACCAGCGGGCTGCCGAACCGAGCCGCGATCAACAGGTCAGGACGGTCGCGAAACATGATCGCCAGGCCGTAGGTGCCTCGCAGCCTGGCCGTTGCCCAACGCACGGCGGACAGGTACGGGGCATTTCCGTCCGGGCTATCGCCGCTCAAGCCTCGCTTCAGCCCTTCGGCGATCAGATGCGCGACCACTTCCGTGTCGGTCGCCGAGTGGAATTCGTAGCCAAGCCGCAGCAGCTCTTCCTTCAGCACCGCGTAGTTCTCGATCACGCCGTTGTGCGCCAACACCACCTCGCCGTCGCCACCCAGATGCGGATGCGCGTTCGCCTCGACCGGCGGTCCATGGGTCGCCCAGCGGGTGTGACCGAGTCCCAACGACGCGACCACTTTTTCTTTGTTCATCAAACCGGCGAGCTGGTCGATGCGGCCGACCGTCCGATGAACCCGTACCGAATCCTGGTCCTGGAGCGCGATCCCCACGCTGTCGTAGCCGCGGTACTCCAGCCTTCGCAGACCTTCGATCAGGAATGGGCCCGCGTCCCCGCTGCCGATGTATCCGACGATCCCACACATTGTGATTCTCCCCCGAAGGCTCGCGAATCTGCCTGCTCTCCGATCCGTTCAGTTTGAGTCTACGCCAAGAGGCCGCTCGACAGGTAGATTAATCCTGACGCGCCTTGTGGCGGAACTGGAGGACGGGGAAGACTGGCGAAATTGCGGGTTTCTGCAGGCCCGAGGGGATTGGACGTTCTCAAGCTCTGAGGCCACGCGCCGAGAGGCCGGCAGTCGCCACTGCGGCTGAGGTTGGGGTCAGGCCGCGAATCGGCGGAGCGACAGAAAGTCGATCGGCAGCGAAGAACCGCCAGTCAACGCCAAGTCGGCGAGCACTTCTCCCAGGACGCTGGCGAACTTGAAGCCATGGCCAGACAGGCCTGCCGCGAAGACGACGCGATCGCTGGCGGGATGGCGATCGATCAGAAAGTGTTCGTCCGGCGACATGGTATAGAAACAGACGCAGTGCCCCGTGCGATCCGGGCCGACGCCTGGCAAGCAGGTTCGCAGAAACTGACGGACTCGAGCGTCGTCCGCGGGATCGGGTTGTCGCGGGTCCGCCAGGGGGTCGGTGATGACGGTGCCACCGGAGTGCTCGGCGACCTTCAAGCCCGCGGCGTTGATCCGCGGAAAGCCATAAAAGATTCCCTGCGGCAGTTCGAACAAGAATGTCGGGAAGCCCGCGGATTGGCGGTATACGGGCGGTGTACCCGCGAACCAATGAAGGTGCTTGCGCAGCACGCGGAGCGGGATCTCAAGGCCTGAGAGCAGGTTGCTCGACCACGACCCCGCCGCGACCACCAGGCGGTCCGCGGTGAACCGTTCGGCGACCGTGTTGACGACGATTCCGCTATCGCTGGCGTCCCAGCCCTGGACGTCGCAGTCGTGCCGGGTCTGGGCACCAGCACCTTCCGCCGCTGCCAGGTGGGCTAGCACGCAGCGTTCGACCAACAGATAGCCCGCGTTGCGTTCGAAGACGCCGATGCTGCCCGCGGGGACGGAGACGCCGGGAAATCGTCGCTCCGTCTCGGCGGCGGATAAAGTCTCGAGCGGCAAGTCGTGCAGTGCGGCAGCCCGCAAAACGCCGTCCACGACCATGCCGTCCGCCGGCCCGACTTGCAGCAATCCGACTTGGTGGAACAGCGGTTCGCCGGATACGGCTTCCAACTCGTGCCACAACGCGTACGACCTGCGGAGCAGCGGCACGTAGTCGGGATGCTCGAAGTAGGCTTGGCGGATGACCCGGGTTTCGCCGTGAGAACTGCCGCGGTCATGCCCAGCGGGGAATCGATCGAGTCCGAGGACGCGGTAGCCGCGACGGGCGAGATGAAACAAGGCGGCACTGCCGACACCCCCAAGGCCTAACACGATGGCATCGTAGTGCT
Organism: Planctomycetaceae bacterium UBA6172; assembly: GCA_002422955.1. GTDB lineage: Bacteria > Planctomycetota > Planctomycetia > Pirellulales > Pirellulaceae > UBA6163. The sequence continues at coordinate 14,197 of DITY01000036.1, read as the reverse complement.
GCATGGGAGGCTTTCCGTCGCCCGGTGTCGCTGGAGAACAGAACAACGCGTACCCTACGGCCGCGGCGGACGGAGTCGCTGC
>DITY01000036.1:10770-14047 GCA_002422955.1 Planctomycetaceae bacterium UBA6172 | reverse complement strand
CACGGCCTTCGGCCATCCCTGCGGCTCGGCCTTCGGCCATTCCCGAGGCGCGGCCTTCGGTATTGCCTCGTTTCAAACCCTCTTCGATCGCATATTCGAGCCTTGCCTGCTCGTCGCGTTGGGCTTTGAGCCGCAATTCATACATGTAGCGATCGTTGGGCGTTTTCGAGATCATTTCCAAAACTCCTGCCGCTTCGAGAAAAACTGGGTCTCCGAGTCGCCGACCGAGGTGCGCGGGCGTCGACCCCATTGCACTGCGAAAAAAATAAGCCCACTGTTCGATCGGGTCGCTAATCTTTTCATTATTGGCCGGCGGTACGTACTTCGGCAACTCGATCAGGTGAATCTGAAGGTGATCCGAAAGGACGGCTTCGGCTGCCCTCGACCGTAATCGAAAGTCGAGATGAAGGTCGGGGCAATTGGCGAACAGCACCCCATTGGTGACGCAAATTCCGATCGCCGGGGCCAGTTCCCGGTACGATTCGCCCACGCGAAGTTGCCCAACCAATAGCGACCCGGCGTAAAAAACGAGCCGTTCCGCTAGCGCCGCGGGCAGCGACGTCTGCATCTCGATGTTCAACCAGCGGCCGTGGTCATCCCGAGCCAGGATATCCAAAATCGACCATTTGTCTTCGGCAAATTCCTGGTCGAGGATCGGATTCATGAACTCGATTTCGCGAATGCGAGTCTCTTCCCCCAAGACCGCATTCAGGAAATGAATCGTGACCGCGGCGTGCGCGGGGTTGCCGAGCAATCGCTTGAACGCGAAATCGATCGTCGGGTCGATGCCGATCGCCATGAATCGCAAGGCCAGGAAGGTCGTGTCCGAAAATTACCCAGGATGTCCCGCCCCCCGGACGGTCGTCACCAGGGTGAGTGGCCTCACATCGTCCCCTGGATCGTTCTCAAGCTCTCCTAATCTCCACTCAGCGAGACCAACTCAAGCGGGAGGGTTCCCCCCAAGGCGAAATCGAATTACCAGTTTCGTTCGTCATCCGACGGGCTGTCTTCCGGGTCACCACACCAATCGTTGAGCGCCTTCAACACGTGATCGCGGCCACGCAGGCTAGTCCATATGGAGTCATCCACGTCGAGCCGGACCTCGTATTGGCCCTCGCGGGTACAATCCGGTTCGCCGCAAAAATGCGGCAAGTCCGCGACCCACACGATGCGGTAGAGTGGCAGATGCTTATCATCAACGAGGACGATCGGTGAATCCATTGAATGATGGGTTAGGTTGAGAAGGGATGTAAATTGGTCGACTAGGCGACCGTTAATGGGAAGCGAGAGATCAACCGAGCTCACGCGCCCGCGCCGCCGCGGCGGCCACGGCTTCGATCAACGAGGAACGAAAGCCATTTTGCTCCAGGGCCCGCAATCCGGCAATGGTCGTTCCGCCGGGACTGGCGACGGCGTCCTTGAGGACTGCCGGGTGCTGCCCCGTTTGGGAGACCATTTCGGCGGTCCCCAACACGGTCTGGGTCGCCAGACGCATCGCGATCTCTCGGGGCAAACCGGCCAGAACGCCGCCATCGGCCAGGGCCTCGATCATCACACAGACGTAGGCCGGGCCACTGCCGCTCAGGCCAGTGACCGCGTCCAACTGCTTTTCCGAAACCTCGATCGCCAACCCGGTCGCCGACAACATGGCGAGCGCCCGGCGCTGGTCATCATCGGTCGTCCCCGAACCGCAGGCGAACGCGGTCGCTCCCCGACCCACCAAGCAGGGCGTGTTGGGCATCGTCCGAATGACCCGGTCCGTGCCCAACCAGTCGGTCAACTTCGCCAGCTGGACGCCCGCGGCAACGGAAATGATCAGCTTGCCCCCCCAGCGACCTGCACCCTGTGCCGCGACTGGCGAAACGAGGTCCGGTTTGACGGCGAGGATCACGGTCTCGGATCGTTCCAAGGCCGCCGGTAGGTCGGTGTCGATCCGGCAATCCGCGTGATGCTCCCGCCACCAAGCGACCGTCGCGGCATGCGGTTCGACGACATGCACTTCGGACTCGCTCACCAGACCCGCCGAAATCAGCCCTTTCAGCAGTGCCTGGCCCATTTTTCCGCCGCCGATCAACGCCAATTTCTCGACCGGGGGGGCCTTACTTCCGTCGATTCCGGAGGTTCCGCTCATGAAAATTTTCCGCAGGCCGAGGGCAAAGGGGGTAATCGGGAACTCGCGGAAATGTCATCCTTGATTGACATTCGCGTTCGATGCACTCTACAGTGATTCGTTTTTCCCGCCCAGAAGACTGAAGCGACAAGACGTGATAGCGGTTAGGATCGTGGGCTTCCCGATCGCGGTTCCGCTGTCCGATCCCTCGTCGGTTCTGGCTTTTCGGGACGGCCCCTTCCCAACGATTCATGAGAGTCCACCGGCGTGCAAGAGGCGATTGAAAAAGCGGATACCCTGCTCGAGGCGATGGGTTGGATCCGCAGATTCCGCGGAAAAACGACCGTCATCAAGCTCGGCGGCAGCCTGCTGGAGGACCCCGACGCTCGCCGGCACATCCTGCTCGATGTGATCTTCATGGAAACGGTCGGGATGCGTCCCGTGATCGTGCATGGCGGCGGCAAGGCGATCAACGAAGCGGTCCGGGCGGCCGGGATCGAGCCGCATTTCATCCGTGGCCGACGCGTGACCGACCCCGCGACCCTCGAGATTGTCCGCAAAGTCCTGGCCGGAGATCTCAATCGGCAGCTGACCCAGGAAATCGAACATCTCGGCGGTCGGGCCATCAACCTCTCGCCGGATACCACGAACGTACTGTTCGGCGAAAAGTGGCTGACCGAGGACGGTGTCGATCTGGGGGCGGTCGGCCATGTCACTCGCGTCGACCGCGACGTGATCGAGGGCCTGTCCTATACCGATCAAGTGCCCGTGATCCCGTCGATGTGCGTGGGTGACGATGGCCAGCTTTACAACGTCAATGCCGACACCGCCGCGATGGCGGTCGCTCAGGCGTTGGGGGCCGAGAAACTGGTTTTCCTGTCCGACGTCAACGGCGTCCGCCGCGACAAAGATGATCCCTCGACGATCATTCACTCGCTGAACGCCGCCGAAGCCAGGCAATTGATCGCCGAGGGCGTGATCGATTCGGGTATGATCCCGAAGGTGGAAGCCTGCCTGCAGACGCTCGACCGCGGTGTCGGCAAGGTGCACATCATCGATGGCCGACTGCGGCACTCGCTGTTGCTCGAAATCTACACCACTTCGGGCGTCGGTACCGAAATTCGCAAGTAATCAACAGGGAGGTTGAGTCGTGAATCGCAGCGGTTC
>DITY01000036.1:0-10674 GCA_002422955.1 Planctomycetaceae bacterium UBA6172 | reverse complement strand
GCTGAGGTCCGACTGCTCCCTTCCGCGTCGGAGGCCATTGACCTAGCGATTCAGTTGGCGCGGCGAGTTGGTCTGTCTGGCGAAGCCACATCCCGCGGCGATCGGGGGGCTGCCGCCCGTGACGCGTATCGCGTGATCACCCTGCTCGGCAGCGACTTGGGTGACACGCTCGCTTGTCGTTCCGCGTCCGGCACGTTCGAACGCCAGGGTTCGCTGGGGCCGCTCGTCCCCGGATTTCGGCACGTCGCCCCCGGCGACTTGAGGGCGATCGAAAAGTCGATCGATTCTCAAACCGCGGCGATCATGCTCGCGCCGGTCGACTGGAACCGCGGCGGCGGCGCCTGGGACGCGGACTATCTGCCGAAGTTGCGTGAGCTTTGCGACGCGAAAAACCTGCTGCTGATCCTCGACGAAACCCGGCTCCCGGCGGCGATCAGCGGACGCTGGTTCTACTACCAGACCGCCGAGATTCGTCCTGACATCGTCGTGGCCTCCGCCGGCTGGACCGGCGGACTGCCGGGAGGCCTGGTGATGGTGACGCGGGAGGACCACGCCGCGATCGCGATCGCGGACGATTCGAGCAATCGCGGCGATTCAGATTATCCTCTATTGCTTGAAATCATCCGCGCGACCGTCGCGGGGATCGAATCGCTCGGCGGCCCCGAACAGGCGATCGCACTCGCGGATATCTGGCATGTCGGATTGCAAGAACTGGTCGAGGGCTTCGAGTTCCTTGCCGATATCGAATGTCGGGGGCTGTGGGCCGTGCTGCGGTCGGATATCGACGCTCACGGGATCGCCGCCGCGTGTGGCCGTGCGGGCCTCCGGGTGGCGGTCACGACCGACACAACCCTGCTGGCATGTCCGCCGCTGAGCGTCACTGCGAATAATCTCACCGAAATCTTCACGCGGCTCCGTTCCGGGTTGGAGATGGTGGAACGTGAAACGATCGAGTCGTAAACGATGCAACATTTAGAAACCCTCTTCGACATCACCCGCGACGACCTCCGGCAGATCCTCGCTACCGGCTTCGAACTCAAACGACGCTTGGCCCAAGGCGACCGTCCGCCGATCCTGGCTCGCAAGGTGCTAGCGCTGCTGTTCGAGAAGCCCAGCCTGCGGACGCGGGTCAGTTTCGAGGCTGGCATCGCACAACTGGGAGGCAACAGCCTGTTCCTGGGCGAGGAAGTCGGTTGGGGCAGACGCGAATCGTTTTCCGACTTCTCGCGCGTGCTCGGCCAGTACGTCGACATGGTCGTCTGCCGCGCCAAAAGCCACGAGTCGGTCCGCCGGCTCGCCGCTTTCAACGTGGTCCCAGTGGTCAATGGGTTGACCGACCTCAGCCATCCCTGCCAAGCGATCGCCGATGTGATGACGATGCAGGAAACCTTCGGTGACTTAAGCGGACGGCACGTCGTCTTCGTCGGTGATGGCAACAATGTCGCCCGCTCGCTGATGTTGGCGTCCGTGATGCTGGACATGTCCTTCACGCTCGCCTGCCCCGACGGCTACGACATCGACGAAGCCTGGTGTAACCGCATTCTCCAAGCCTACCCCGAAGCGAAATTCCGGCGTCTGCGCGACCCTCACGAAGCCGTCACCGACGCGGATGTGATCTACACCGACGTCTGGACCAGCATGGGACAAGAAGCCGAACAGGCTGAACGTCGCGCAGTGTTCGCCGATTACCGCGTCGATGAGAAGTTGATGAAGTCGGCGCCACGGCACGCCCGAGTCCAACACTGCCTGCCCGCGGTGCGGGGCCAAGAAATCACCGATGGGGTGATCGACGGTCCGCAAAGCGATGTGATCGTCCAAGCCGGCAACCGCATGCACGCGCAAAAAGGGCTGTTGGTCTGGATGCTCGCCCGGGACTGGGTCGAGCAGAATGTGCCGAAGTGATCAGCCGACTACGGATTACGCGTCATCCGCCTCGCCGGTCCCATGGTCGTGGCTCGTGATCGTTACCAAGTCCTCGATCGAACCATCGCCAGGGTGGAATCGGCCGCACTGGAAGTCGGCGATCAGATGCTTGCCCAAGTAGGTCCGGTTCCGCTCGCCACGCAGCGACCGATAGACCAACCACTGTTCACTCCCCATCTGGATGCGGTGCGCGACCGCTTCGTCCGCATCGACGATTCGCAACGCGTCGCCTACTGTCAGGCGGCGGTACGTCCGTGGACGCTCGAAACGCCGCGGCTGGAAATCGAACCACAGCGGCAAATACACCCCCCCGCCGTTGTCGCTGGGCGGTTGGCTGGTGGCCAACAGCAGCAACCGATTCTCCGGGTCAACTTCCAGCCCCACGGCCGATCGGCCGATTCGCCATTCGTGAGTTTGCAGTGACAACGCCAGGCCGCGCCGACGTCCGGCCGCATCTTCCAACCACAGCTCATTGGTTTCCGCCTGCGAACGGACCGTCAACGCCGTATCGATCGGCACCCGCGACCAACAAGCGATCCGCGCCGAAGGCCGATCCTCGCTCCGAATCACGGCATCGGCCAGCAACACGCAGCGGTCTTCGCGGAGGACCAGCAATTGCCGCTGGACCTTCACTTCACCCGTCCAATGCTGCTCGAACTCCAGATAATGGACATCGTCGTCGGTGTATTCGCAGGTCAGGGCCCAGGGTTCGGCCGGAGACTGTTCCCCTCCGTCGACCTCGACCTTGACGTCCCAGCAGCCCAGCACCGCAACGCCGCGACCGTACTCGATTTCCAGCTGAAATGTGTCAGCGGAATAATCGACGTAAACGCGTCCTCGGCGGACGTCCCACTCCGTCAACATCGCGCCGATCCGGGCCGCTTCGCTGAACCACAATGACTCGGGAAGCGATACGGCCCAGGACAACTTGCCGTCGCTGTGGCCGCGGCCCAGCGTCGCATCCACGGCCGGCCCCAACAGTTCGGGGGCCAGAGACTTCATCGCGTCGAATAGCCCGCCGGGGGCCACGTCGTCACGAACGCCGTTCTTGGCCAGCCACGAAAAGACCGGCGTGCCGTCACGGCGAGTCATCGCGGCGACCCAGCAGGCCAAATCGATGGCGACGCCAAGTTGCTTCCGTTTGACTTTGCGGCCCAGGGTCGCTTTCGCCAGGGCCCGTTGCCGCAGCACCGAGGCGATCACCAGACGCGCCTCACGTCCCGCCTCGCAAAGCGCCGCGGCGACCGCATCCTCGCCGCCATCCAGCCAGGCTTCCAACGCATCGACCGCGCTGGCCGCCAACGAATCACTAGCCAAATCCTCGAGACGGAAGCGAAGCACCAGGGCCAATTCGCCCGCGATCAGCCGCTCGATCGACAGCGGGTCACGCACGGCCAATCCGTCACGGGCCAGCGAATCGAGCGATTGGCACAGCGATTTCCACTGCGATTCGCTCAGATCCTCCATCAACGCCGGCAACGCGTGCGCCCACAACACCGCATCGGCCAAAATCTGTAAATCCAAGCCGTCCGCTGATGTGGGGCTCGTAACCGCCACCAAAAATTCGGCGACGGCATCCGTCCACGAACCCTTGAAGACCGAGTTGCCTTTCGGGCGTTCACCCCAGGCGAGTTCGGCGAGCATCCGTTGCCGCGGCGAAATCGGTTCGCACTGCGCGACCGCCAAACCGCCCAACAGCGCGGCCGGCGACGTCGCCTTGCCGCTCAGCTCACCCACGCGAAACAGCTTGCTCAGCCGCCCTCGCTCAAAGCGCTTCACGATCCGTTTGGCGATCTCCGCCCAGGGCGGCGATTGCCAATCCCCGGCGACGGAAGCGACCTCCGCAGACGACTCGTTGTCTGGCATATTCTCGCCATTGGCTGACGCCTCCGCGGGGCTCGTCAGCGGCGCATCCTCCCCCGCATCCGTCAACGGCACCTGCTCCACCAAGGCTTCGCCAGGGGCGGCAACCAGGGCTTCGCTCCGCTTGCGTGATTTGGGAGACGATTTCGATTTTTGATTGCGAGTAGGCGACGACATCAGATGAAGCAGGAAAACGGAGGAGCGTCAGGTTCGGGAATGGCCGCAAACTTTAACCAGATCGCCCAATCCGAAAGCGATGCCCAGCGGCAGAATCCACTGCTATAGGGTAATCTAAGCAGTTCAAGTCCGTTCGCTCACGGGGGTTTATTCGATGAACTGCGAGTCATTCCGCGCGGTTGCGGTTGTGGGTATCTTGTCGATCGCTCCCCTATTCGCGGCTTGCCGCTCCGAAACCCCGCCGCCGCCTGCTCCCGCCGCACCCGAATCCGCGCTGCCTGAGGTGCCAACAACCCCGGCACCTCCCGACGCGCCGCCTGACGAGTCCACACCGCCAGCCACGCCCTTACCACCGGCGATGCCCAGCCCCGCGGGTGCGGACCAAGCCACTGCCGACAAGCCGGAGCGTCGGCTGGCCGAGCCGGACGACGATCCCACAGCGGACCCGAAGCTGCCGCCAGGGTCCTTGGCCGAATCGCTCGCGGCGCAAAGCAAAATGGACGAGTCGGACGCGGCGAAAACCGCCGAACAAACCCTTGAAGAAGGCGGCTATGTCAGCCCCACTCAACAGGTCCAAGCGACCCTTGCCGACCCTCCGAACGCCACCCGCATCAGCCAGGTCTCGTCGCTTTGGGTCGACCCCCAGAACCGACGCGTGATCGTGGACGGTTACGTCGCCCAGCAAGAGGCTTATCTGGAAATGTTCGGTTGCTCAGCCGAGACGAAAGAACACGAATCGGTCGTGGCGGTGATCGCCAAGGCATCCGAAGTGCACGCGGCACTCTTAGCGATCGGCGTGAACCCCGGGAAGCCGGTCGCCTTCCAACCGGAATACGTCGCTGCCAGCGGACCGAGAATCCGCATCTGGGTCCTGTGGCGTGACCCCATGGGCCAGGTGCAGGTCATGGACGCCCGTCAGTGGGTCCGCCGGACCGGCACCGAGGAGGCACTCGATCGCGATTGGGTCTTCGCCGGCAGCACCTGGTGGACCGATCCCCAGGACGGCAAGGAGTATTACCAGGCGGATAGCGGTGAGATGATCTGCGTCTCCAATTTCGGCACCGCCATGCTCGACTTGCCGATCCCGAGCAGCGACTCGAATAGCGCCCTGCAATTCGAAACCTTCAAAGAACGCATCCCGCCACGCGGCACGCCGATCCGACTGGTATTGGTTCCGCTGCCTGAACCCGCCGCCGATGCCAGCACCGAAGTCACCGACCCCTGGCAACCGGATGAAACCTGGCTGCCGCTGCGGCCCGCGACCAACCCCGGCGCAGAACCGGCAGCCGAACAACCCGCAGCCGGGCCTAGCAACTAAAGCTCACGGCGCGCGGGATCATCCTGACGGGCTTCAAGTGGCTCGCCCGTGAGACCAGGAGGCCACGATCACGCAGGCCAACGCCCCGTCTGAGGTGGCTGCGAAGTTAGAAATCGTCGAAATCATTGTGGTCGTTGTCGGTCTTTGCCCAAGCCATGAACGCCAACATGGCGACAAACCCGACGGTGTATCCGACAGCGGTCACGACCGTCCCGGCGAACCGGCCAGTGCACTTCGCGAGCCTCACCCCCCGGGGCTCCTGCTTCTTAACGAAGGGACGCAGCACTGGCTGTTGACCAAACCGATCGGTCGGGCCCATCGGTTCGGGGTCTGGTTCCGCGATCGGGGGCGATTGGGCCACCACGGCAGCGACGTCTGTCGATGTGGGCATCTCGGGCGGGGGCGGCGGTTCCACGCTCGGCAAGTTCGCGGACGCGGCTTGGGCGGCCAAGGCTGGCGGACGCGCGAATCGCTTCCTCCACGAGCTGCACCCGACCTGAGACGACAGGGTTGTGCACGTTAAGATCGCGACCCAACAACTCCGCCACGGTTCATGGGACGTTCGCATACCCTGCATCCTGCATAGCGGCAGTTCCGACAACGATGGCTCTCCTACCGATTGTCGACAAACAGGGTCAAGGGCAGAATTTTGTGGGGCGCAGAGCCACCTCAGGCCGGATCGAGCGGCAAGGAACGCAGCAGGAAACGCGGAATGCCGATCGGTAGGACCACCACCTGGCCCAGCCAAGGCTCGGCCGCGGCTTGCCGAAAGCCGACTTTCGACGCAACCAAAGTCAGCGTCGCCTCGGCACGAAACGTCGGCTCGCCCGCCACGCCCGTGTCGCAATCGAGACCGCTCGGCACATCGACGGCAACCCGTCGCGCCGGCAAGTCGTTGGCCAACCCGATCGCGTCAGCAAAAATCCCCAGCGGGTCGCCACTCGCTCCCGTTCCGAGCAAGCAGTCGATGAGCAGGTCCGGTTGACCGATCGCGGCTCGGAGCGATGCCGTGTCGGTGACGATGCGGATCGGAATCTGGGAAAGCCGCGCGACCCGATGGTTAATCGCCGCATCGCCCGACAGAGTTTCAGGCTCAACGACCGAAACGACGCGCACCATCGTCGCCGGCATCGCGTCCCCCAGGAAACTCGCCATCCGGTCGAATTCCAACTCCAAGTGCCTGGCGATCACGTACCCGTCGCCACCGTTGTTCCCTTTGCCGCACAGGATGCAGACGTCGCCCGGTGGCAGGTTGCGAGCGATCCACTCGGCCACCGACCGGCCGGCATTTTCCATCAACACCAGGCCACTGATCCCATACCGCTCGATCGCGATCCGGTCGACATTCCGCACTTGAGCGCGCGTAAGATAAAGGGACGGATTCATCCGCGACTGCCGGCTTCCAGGTGTGAAAAATGCATCGCCCGATGTTGGCTCGCCCGATGTTGGCTCGCCCGATGTTGGCTCGCTCGATGTTGGCTCATGCGATGTCAGCTCAGCGGATCAAGGCCACTTCGACTTCCAGCCCGGGTCCGAAGCCGAGCATCAGCCAAGGCCCCTGGCGATCCGCGCGGGCGAAGCGTTCTAGGATGAAGAGCATCGTCGGCGATGACATATTGCCATGCTCCGCCAAGACCTGACGCGAATCGGCCAATTGATCGTCCGTGAGTCCCAGCGAGGCCTGTACGGCGGTGAGGATTCTCGGACCGCCGGGATGCACCGCCCAGCCGCCGATGTCGGCGCAACGCAAACCCTGGCGGGCGAGCCAACTTTCCAGGTAACCGGGCAATTCGGCGCGGATCCGGTCCGGAACCTCTGCCGACAGCGTCATCTCGAACCCATGGTCACCGATCTTCCACGTCATCGCCTGTTCCGAATCGGCGATCCAATACGAGCCGGTGGCGAGCAATTCCGCGGCCCGCCGCGACAATCCCGAGCTCGCGTTGCCGGCCGCATCACCGCCAACGGCATCACCCAGTAACCGCGCTTCCTGGCTATCCGCCGTCGCCCGATCGCCGCCGATCACGACGGCGGCCGCGCCATCGGCGAAAATCGCGTTGCTGACCACGTGGTCGGTCTCCCAGCCGTATTGATAATGCAGGCTGCACAACTCGACACAGACCACAAGCACCCGTGCCGCGGGATCGCGACCGCTCAAACCGAGAGCTACGCGAAGCCCGTTGATCGCGCCGTGACAACCCATGAAGCCGACCTGCACCCGCTCCGTTTCCGGTGACAACCCGAGTTCGCGAATCAGCCCCACATCGACCCCCGGCGACTGGAAGCCGGTACACGTTACGACGACGAGGTGCGTGACCTGCTCGGTCATGACGCCCGCATCTCGCAGCGCCGCGACGCTGGCCCGCCGCGCCAGAGGCAGCGCTTCTTCATGAAAGCGACGAATCCGCTGACCGGTCGTCGGTCCCCGCTCGGTGGCGGATTCGGCCGCGGGGAAAAAAGATTGCGATACCGCCTCGCCGGGTTCGTCCGTGCCGCCACCCTCCAGCAACACGCTACCGCGGCGATCGACGGCCGACTTGCGATACAACGCGTCGACCGCGCGCCCATGCAGGTCGCTGGGGAAGAGCATCCGCTTGGCGAATTCGAGCGACTCGCCCTGGCTGATGCTGCGGGCTGGCAACGCGATGCCGATCCCCATGATCCAACTCGCACTCGGGTCGTCAGGCCGGGTTCCCACCGGGAGGGCTGACTCTCGAATCAGATCAATGGGTTCCATCGCGGATACCTTCGCTCTCGTTCAGCTTGCCATCATTCGGTCCGCGCCGCTTCGATTCGGCTGATACGGGTTCACCGCCAAGTCGCAGCGACAGTTCTGCAAGTGTCGAGCCGTCGGCATCATTCAATCGGAGCCAAACTTCCTGAGTTGCCGAGCCCGTACCGTCCGCCACGTCCGCGCTCTGCCTGTCGGGCCACTCCCAATCGTTCTTCAATTCTACCATGGCCCCGCGAGAAATCACGCGTGAGCGGACCGCTGGCCCGTCCGCCACGTCATCGCCCTGGAAAACGAGCTCCTCGCCAGCGTCTGGGTAACCCGGATCGCCGGGGGCGATGATCTGGTCGTCCGAACCAGTCGACCCGAGTTCACTCTCAGTGTCTACCCGCCCGTCGCCATCGTCGTCCTGCCCACGCACGCCCGGCGCCCCGTCCTCCCCCGCCGTGATGAAGACCGGCGCGGCCGGGTCCCAGACCGCGACGCTCAAGCGCGCGACCGATCCCAGTCCGCCCAGCGAGATTGCCGTGAGGGAGTTACGAAACTCGGAATAAGTGACGAACTCTGAGACATCACCCGCAAAATGCTCGCCAATTTTTGCCAATTGCTCGCGAGCACTCGTCCCGTCACCGCCCGTCCCCACCAGACCCCACCAGCGTCCATCCTGGTCGGGTAGGAGCACCGTCGTCGCCCCGTCGCGGTCCCGCCAGGCGACCTGCCAAACCGTCGTGCCCGTATCGTTGGGAACACCGATCGCCGCGAAATCGAGCAGGCCGCCTTCGTCACGGAGTCCCAGCCGGGCACGCAGATCGAGCCCCTGCGGCGGCGGCGGTCGCCAGACCAGCAGCGACACCGCGCGGACGCCGGCTAGCAGCAGGATGCTGGCGATCAGCAGCCGAATTGAAACATTCATTCTGCACTTCGGACGCAAACGAGTCGAAAACGTGGGCGACGGCAGCCCCGCTCACGCGCCAGCTTCCGTCACCAACCGCGTCTTCCACAAGCTTACTTGCTCCGCGACCCGCTCGGGCGAAGTGCTCCCTTCGCTGCGGAAGGCCGCGACCGCGTTGGCCGCGCCGAGCACCTGTCGCACACCCTCGTCCAACTCCGGGGCGTGCTGTTGCAGCACTTCCAACGGCAGCTCCGCCAACGGCAGTTCGCGCCGCATCGCTTCCCCGACGATCGCACCGACCAAATGATGCGCCCTCCGCTGTGGCATGCCACGGAGAATCAGGTATTCCATCAGCGTCGTCGCGTCGAGGTAACCGAGCTCTAACCGCGACGCGATCGATTCCCGTCGCAACTCCGCGCCGGCCACCAGCGGCGCGGCGACATTCAGTGCCGCTTCGATGGTGTCGAACGAATCGAACAGCGGTGGCTTGTCTTCTTGCAAGTCGCGGTTGTAGGCGAGCGGCAGGTTTTTGACGAGCAACATCAAGGTTTGCAGGTTCCCCATCACCCGAGCCGACTTGCCGCGAGTCAGCTCCAGCGTGTCGGGATTGACCTTCTGCGGCATGATGCTGCTGCCGGTGCAGAAGGCGTGCGGCAATTTCAAAAAGCCGAACTCGACGGTGCTCCACAGGATCCATTCCTCGGCCCAGCCGCTGAGGTGCGAGGCGATCATCGCCAACACGAACGCACTTTCCAACACGAAATCGCGATCGCTGCTGGTGTCCAAACTGTTCGCGGTGATCGTATCGAAACCCAAGGCCGCTGCGGTCATCCGCCGATCGATCGGCAGCGAGGTCCCGGCAACGGCGGCCACCCCCAAGCTGCATCGATTGACCCGCCGCCGACAATCGGCCACCCGCTCGCGATCGCGCTGATACTTTTCGATGTAGGCCAACCAGTAATGCGGCGCGAGTACCGGCTGAGCCCGCTGCAGATGTGTGTAAGCCGGCAACACGACGTCGGCATCCCGGTCGCAGCGACCCAAGAAGGCGCGTTGCAGTTCGACCAGCCCCGCATCGACGCGATCGAGCGCTTCGCGAACCCACAACCGCACGTCCGTGCTGACCTGGTCGTTCCGGCTACGCGCCGTGTGCAATTTGCGACCGACATCGCCGAGCCGGTCGATCAAGGCCTGCTCGATGTGCATGTGGATGTCTTCGAGTTCGATCCGCAACGGCAATTGCCCCGCGGCCAACTCCCGGCCGATCTCGAGCAACGTTTGCTCGATCTGGTCGGCCTCTTCGGTGGTGATCATCCCCTGGGCGGCCAGCATCCTCGCATGCGCGATGGAACCTCGGATATCCTGAGGATACAAGCGGGCGTCAAAACTGATGCTCTCCGCGAACCGCTCGACACGGTTGTCGGTCTTACTGTCAAATACTCCGCTTCGCGAGGGGCTGTCCACGGATTGCCTACCCAGAGTGCTGATGTTTTGAATGAGGTCTTGTAATGCTGTCTCGAGCCCGATTGTGGATAACCGCCTGGTGCCTGTCGACCGCCCTGGCGATGACCGCCCTCGCCCAGCTCGCGCCACCCGGCTCCCAGCCACCCCCGCCGCCACGGCCACAGCCCTTTCCCGCGGACGACTCGCAGCCCGCCGGCACGCTGCCGCAACCCGCGCCGGCTCCGCCCGCCGTGACGCCTCCCCCGTTGCCGCGGCCACCGCGATCGCCCGCCAAGCCCAGCCCCGGACAGGCTAACCCCGACCCAG
>DITY01000145.1:7756-12492 GCA_002422955.1 Planctomycetaceae bacterium UBA6172 | reverse complement strand
ACCTCGGTCGCGCCTTGGTTGTACACGTCCGGGACCGGGTCGCTGAATCGGCTGATCGTGCCGCTGCGGGGGACCGACGACGGCCCCGCCGATTACGAGGTCCAATTGCACTTCCGCTATGAGGAAGGCCAGGCAGCGGCGACCGCGGTCGAGTCGCTTGCCAAGTTCGGCGTCAAAACTTGGGATGCGGCAATCGCTCATCCGCGGACGCCTGATGGCCAAGCGGCGACCCGCGAGTTGGTATTGACCGCCAAGGTGCATGTCCCGGGCGACTTGGACATCGACTTGGTTCGCGGCGAGCAATCGCCACGGCTCTGTGCCATCTCGATCCGTCAGCTCGAAGAGTAACGCTGGGCGATCACCCGCCGTTGTCGGGGCGATGCGGCATGACCGCCGCCCTGCCTACTCCGCCCCTGGGTCCAGCCGCACATGATTGCGGCTCTGGCAGGTGGCCCTTCTCGGGATGAGCCGCATTCCAAATCACGCGCAGAAGCACGGGTAGGCGTTATGCCGACCCGCCGCGAGATTCTCGCCGGCCGATGGCAGTCCCAGCGATTTTGCGGCGCGACGTTTGGCACTTTCCCCAAGGGCCTGACCCGCGGTGGCTAGGGCCTCGCGTTCGAATCCAATGTGTCAGCAATGCTTGACAGTATTCGGACCAATTTTTCAGATTTTTCATTGGAGCACGGCTGCGGATTGCGAATCTGCGCCAACGACCGCCTAGGACCCCTGCGCGGGGGGCGTATTCATACCTCAGGCGAAGTGCCATTTCGCCATCAGGGAGTCCGCCAGGCGCTTTTTTTGCGGGCTTTAAACTCCACTTAAGGCGATCTAACGGCGTTTCGGTTCTCACTAAAAAAGCAGAATCCGAATCGTGCAAAGTTGCTTTTGTTCCCATTGCTGATTTTCTAGCCCCCTGTCGAAAGCTGGCGTGAGAACGACATTTCGGTCCTACACATTGATTCGTTCGCGCCCCATCCAGGCAAGAATCGACACGGAGCGTCAGGAATTAATTGCCGCATATCACGTAATTCACGGGAAAAACATTCACTTCGTCGGTTTTCGGCGACGCATATCTGGTCTTACTTGAGCTCGCGCTCTAGAGGCTTGACCTGCGGCTTTCGTCTCCGTATTTTCGACATGGGTCTCCATGAATAATCCTGTCCAAAGCCGTGATTGACGACCTTAGCGGTCGAGCTTTCTCTCTCAGATCCGGGCGATGCACGGAACTGGCTGGAGGAGCACGACCACCGGAGCATTGATCGGCCCCCCTACTCTATTTCTGAGCCATGGCCAAGTTCGTTGATTCGGTGTCCGCGTTTCGCAAGAAACGTCTCGCCCGGGTGAAAAAGTCGTCAATCAGCACGCTCGCGAAGAAGCGGCTCACGATCGAAACGCTGGAGCAGCGGAACCTGTTCGCGATCGAAGCGTTCGAGGCGGGTTCGTACATCATCGACATGGGGCAGTCGACGCAGACCGTCGGCAATTCGCTGAAGCCCTACGGTTTGGTCTACAGCCTGGTCACCGATTTCAAGGTGCCCGTGCAGTGGGCGATCAACCCCGCCAAGGCGTCGTTCGGTTTCGACACCGGCGGGGCGGTGCCGATCGACTTCACCGCCACGATCACCAGCGGGAACAAGGATTACCGCGGCGGCTCGCTCATGATCGACAAGCTTGCTGCATAACTCAATTTTGTACGTCTTTTGGAGAGGGCTTTGATGGCGGTTTCGTTTTCGCGTATTCGCGCGGCTCGCAAGTCCCGTTCCGTTTCGGGAACGCGTCGGCGGCGATTGCTGGTGGAGAGTTTGGAGTCGCGGCGGGTTTTGGCCTCGATCGCCCAGGAGTTCTTCTTGCCGATTCCGGAAGCCCAGTTGCGGGCTTCTTACCAGCAGCTGTATTCGTCGACAGGGAGTCAGATCGAAAGTGTGACCGCGATCATTCCGGTTACGAATAACGTCCAGGTGTATTACGACCATTGGGAAGACGGTTATGAGGCCAACATCCTTTCGCCAACGCAGGCCTCGACTCAGATTTGGGGGGATAATAATCCGGCTAACGGAATTCCCCCGGGCTTCACCGTTGACGTTTTGAACGCCAACGACGTGATAACCCTGAGGAACATCGTCAACGTCCCGCGGTCAACTTCTCCGATCCTGTTCGACGGCAACGACCGCGTCGTTTCGACGAACGCGATTTCGGTCACGCGGTCGGCTTGGGCAACGGATCCCGGCCCGGTGCTGGCTGACGCGACGGAGGTCTTGCCGGTTAACCTGTGGGGGCTGAGCTACACTTCGCCGGTCGGTCAGAACGCCCCCGATTCGGCCTTCAATTCGATTTTCGAGTACGTTTCGCTGTTCGTTCAGGCCGGTTCGGACGGTACGGTCGTTCAGATCGACAGGGACGGAAACGGTTCGGTCGACATCACCCAGACTTTGAACCGTGGCCAGAGTTATCAGGTCAACGGCGGGGTGGGGGTGGGGGCGAAGGTCACGGCGAGCGCGCCCGTGCAGGCGCACCTGGTTACCGGCGACGTCGGCGGGAATTATGAATCGCGTTGGTATGCCCTCTATCCCACGGAAGCATGGGGGACGAGCTATTACTCGCCGGTCGGGACACTGACAGCCGACGATCCTTCGGTCGTTTTCATCTACAACCCCAACACGACGCCGATTCAGGTCAATGTGGAATCGCTCGCGGGGTCGACGACGGTGACGGTACCGGCTGCTAATGATTCGACCCGCCGCGGCTTGTTTCGCTATCAGATGCCCGTGGCCAGCGGTGCCCATTTCCTCGGTTTGGACGCTTCGAAGCCGTTTTTCGCGGTGGGCGCGATGGACGCGGACGCTTCCGGATCGGGAAACAACGTTCACGACTGGGGTTATTCGCTGATCCCGGAAAGTTTCCTGACCAGCGCCGTGAAGGCTGGTTGGGCGCCCGGCACCGGGGCCATCCCGCCGACGGCCAATGGCAGTCCGCTTTGGATCACCCCGATCGCGGCGACACGAATCTATGTCGACTTTGACGGCAACCCGCTTACCGGGCCAAACATCGACAGCAATGGCAACCGGTACGACGTCGCTTACGACCTGCGGGCGTTCGAGTCGAAATTGATTTACGACCCGGACAACGACCAGACGGGGGCCAGGGTCTACACGACCGACGGTGTGAAGATCACCGGTGCGTGGGGGCAGGACCCCAGCACCGCTCAGGCGGGCAATCCTTTCCTCGATGTCGGCTACACGTTGTTGCCGGTGCCGGTCACGACGCTTTCGAAGGAGGGCTCGATCGTCGACGACGATGGGGACGGACTGGTGGATGACGGCGAGCGGGTTCGCTGGTCGATCATCGTCAAGAACGATGGGGTCGTTCCGCTGTCGGGGCTAACGGTCATCGACGACTTGAATTCGACGCTGACTTACATCGCTGGCACCACCTACATCGAGAACATCGACGGTACGGGGAGCGTTTTGGTCCCCGATGGGACGACGGGGACGCCGTTCCCGCTGGACGAATCGGGTTACGTCATCACGAGCCTGGCCGTCGGCGAGGCGAAGCGGATCCGATTTGACGCGACCGCGGTGATCGCCCTTGGCGTGGCGCAAGTGGTGAATGAGGTTTTGCTGACTGGGGCGGAAGTCCCTTTGAAGGCCTCGGACTCCATCCCCACTGATCACCCGGGCGACCTGTCGATCACCAAGACCGATGGCAGCGACAATGACGTGGCGGGGACCTCGATCGTTTACACCATCGTCGTGCGAAATACCGGCACCTCGACCGCGACCGGCGTCCGGATGACGGATATCGTCCCCCCGAGCATCACCGACGTCAGCTGGACCGCGATTTACTCCTTGAGCTCGTCCGGACCCGCATCGGGAGCGGGCAACTCGATCGACGCGGTGTTCAACCTCCGCCCCAACGCGACCGCGACGTTCACCGTTTCGGGCACGATCAGCCCGTCGGCGACGGGTGTGCTGAGCAACACGGCGACGATCACCCCGCCGCCCACCTTCACCGATACCAACCCCAACAACAACTCCGCCACCGACGAGACCACCCTTACTGTCACCGCCGACCTGGTCGTCTCCAAGACCGACGGCAAGGACACCGCCATCCCCGGCACCGCCAACAGCTACACCATCGTCGTCACCAACAACGGCCCTAGCAATGTCGTCGGCGCCCTGGTCAGCGATGACCTACCGGCCGCTCTCAGCGACGTCACCTGGACCGCCAGCTACTCCAATGGCTCCAGCGGCGTCGCCTCCGGGACCGGCGATATCGTCAACGCCCCGATCAACCTGCTCGCCGGCGGCACCGCCACCTTCATCGTCAACGGCACCTTCGTCCCCTCGGCCCTGGGGACGATCACCAACACCGCCACCGTCGACCCGCCCGCCGGCGTCATCGACCCGAACCTCGACAACAACCACGCCGATGACGTCACCACGATGACGCCCCAAGGCGATATTTCGGTCACCAAGACCGACGGGCTGACCAACGCCACCCCCGGCACCCAGATCACCTACACCATCGTCGTCACCAACTCCGGCCCCAGCGTCCTGACCGACGCCATCCTGACCGACAACCTCCCGGCCAACCTGACCGACGTCACCTGGACCGCCGATTACAGCATCGGGTCGGCCGGCAGGAGCAACGGCACCGGCTCGCTGGTCGACATTTCCTTCGGGCTGGAGCCGCTGGGCACCGCGACCTTCTACGTCACCGGCACCATCCTCTCC
>DITY01000145.1:0-7705 GCA_002422955.1 Planctomycetaceae bacterium UBA6172 | reverse complement strand
CCATCGCCGCCGGCGGCGCGATCACCTACACGATCGTCGTCAGCAACGCCGGTCCCAGCGACGTCGTCGGCGCGCTCGTCAACGACACCCTGCCGGCCAGCATCCTCGGCGCGACCTGGACCGTCGCCTACTCGGCCGGTTCCAGCGGCAGCGTCAGCAGCGGTGCGGGCAACATCAACGGCGTCAGCGTCAACCTGCGGTCGGGTGGCACCGCCACCTTCACCGTCAGCGGGACCGTCAGCGGTACCGCCACCGGGACACTCAGCAACACCGCCACCGTCACAGCGCCGGGCTCGTTCCTCGAAGCGAACACGGCGAACAACAGCGCGACTGACACCACCCAGATCAGCGCCAACTACGACCTGTCGATCACCAAGACCGACAACCTGACGACCGCCTACCCCGGCAGCCCGATCAGCTACACGATCGTCGTCACCAACTCGGGGCCCAGCAACGTCACGGGCGCCCTGGTCAACGACGGCCTGCCCGCGGCGATCCAGAACGCCGCTTGGAGCGTCAGCTACGTCAATGGCAGCGGCGCGACCAGCGGCACCGGCAGCATCAGCAACGCCGCGATCAACCTGTTGGCCGGAGGCACCGCCACCTTCGTCATCAACGGCACCGTCGCCAGCGGCTTCACCGGGACGCTCAGCAACACCGCCACCGTCACGCCGCCCGACGCGTTGGACGCCGACCCGGACGACAATTCGGCTACCGATACGACCGAGATCCTGCCGGCTGCCGACCTGACGATCAGCAAGTCCAACGGTGCCAGTAGCGTCGTGCCGGGGACCCAGACGACCTACACGATCACCGTCACCAACCTCGGGCCCAGCGCCATCAGCGGCGCCAGCGTGGCCGATGTGCTGCCGTCGGGAACGACCTTCGTCACCGCGACGAATGGCGCGGTCTACAACCCGTCGACGCGGACGGTGCAATTCACCAGCGGTCTGCTCGCGTCCGGGGGCACAAGCAGCTTCGACGTGACGCTGGCGGTCGCTTCGAATCTGCAAGGCTCTCTGACCAACACGGCGACGGTGACGGCCCCGGCCGGCGTGTTCGACCCCAACCCGAACAACAACACGGCCAGCGACAGCGACCCGCTGACCCCGCAGGGGAACCTGTCGATCGTCAAGACGAACAGCAATGCGACCGAGGCCCCCGGCGGCGAGGTGATGTACACGATCGTGGTCACCAACAGCGGCCCCAGCGAGCTGCGGGCGCGGGTGCAGGACTTGCTGCCGGCCTCGCTGAGCAACATCAGCTGGACGGCGGTGTTCACGGGATTGACGTCGACCGGCACCGGGACGGGAACCGGGAACATCGACGAGGTGATCCTGCTGTACAACGGCGGTACGGCGACGTACGTGGTCACGGCGACGCTGGACGCGGGGGCGACCGGTTCGCTGGTCAACACCGCCACGGTCGCGCCGCAGCCGGGCTATACCGACACCAACCCCAACGACAACAGCAGCACGGTAACCAACCCGCTGGCCCCCCGCGGCGACCTCAGCATCACCAAAGTCGATAACGTGGCCGTTTCCGCGATCCCGGGCGAGCGGATGGGCTACACGATCGTGGTCTCCAACGCCGGCCCCAGCCACGTGGTCGGCGCCGTCGTCGAGGACCTGCTGCCGTCCGTGATCATCGCGGCGGATTGGACGGTGGTTTACTCCAACGGTTCCAGCGGCAGCGTCAACAGCGGCTCCGGCAATATCTCGAACGTTTTGGTCAACCTCCTGTCGGGCGGCACGGCGACCTTCACGATCGATGCGCTGCTCTGCCCCTGCCCCATCGGTTTGCTGAGCAACACCGCGACCGTCACGCCGCCGAACGGTTTCACCGATACCAATCCGGACAATAACCGAGCGACGGAAACGACCCTGTTGTCCCCGACCGGCGACCTGTCGATCACCAAGACCGACTTCCAGACGACCGATATCCCAGGGACGAGCATCAGCTACACGATCGTGGTCAGCAATGCCGGCCCCAGCAGCGTGCAACAGGCGCTGCTCAACGACGCGCTGCCGGCCCAGATCACGGGGGTGACCTGGACAGCGACCTACGCCGGGTCGTCGAGCGGACCGTTCAGCGGCACCGGATCGCTGGTCGATGTGCCGATCAACGTGGTTACCGGATCGACCGCGACCTTCACGGTGACGGGCACCATCGATCCGACGGCGACGGGGACGCTGACCAACACGGCGACCATCACGCCGCCCGCGAACTTTACCGACACGAACCAGGAGAACAACACCGCCACCGACCTCACCACGCTGGTGCCGACGGCGGACCTGTCGATCGTCAAGACCGACGGCGTCGGGTCGCTGATCCCCGGTTCAACCACGACCTACACGATCACGGTCACCAACCGTGGGCCGAGTTCCGTCAGCGGAGCGACCGTCGCGGACGTGCTCCCCAGCGGCGTGTCGTTCGTCTCGGCGACCGACGGCGCTAGCTACAACAGCAACACCAACACGGTCAACTTCGTCAGCGGCACGCTGGCTCCCGGGGCGTCGACCAGCTTCACCCTGACGGTACTGGTCGGGGCTGGGCTGTCGGGCGAATTGGCCAACTCCGCAACCGTCTCACCGCCGGGCGGTGTCCAAGACCCGAACCCCGGCAACAACACCTCCACCGACCTGACGACGCTGACGCCGTCGGGCGACCTGTCGATCACCAAGACCGACGGCCAGGCCACCGACGTTCCTGGGACCGGGATCAGCTACACGATCGTCGTCAGCAACTCGGGGCCGAGCCACGTCAGCGGCGCCGTCGTCAACGACCCGGTTCCCGATGACATCGACGACGTCGTGTGGACCGCCGTCTACTCCGCCGGTTCGACCGGACCGACCAGCGGCTCCGGCCCGATCAGCGATGCCCTGATCGACCTGCTCGCCGCCGGCACCGCCACCTTCACCGTCTCGGGAACGATCAACCCGTCCGCCTCGGGCCTGTTGATCAACACCGCCACCGTCTCCGCGCCGGCGAACTTCACCGACAACAACGCCAGCAACAATTCCGCCACCGACACCACGACGCTCGTCCCGACCGCCGATTTGGCGATCACCAAGACCGACGGCCAGACGACCGACATCCCCGGGACCGGAATCGCCTACACGGTGGTGGTCAGCAACAGCGGCCCCAGCGATGTGTCGGGGGCAACCGTCAGGGACCTGATACCGGCATCGATCACCGCGGCGAGTTGGACTGCCGTTTATTCCGGCGACGCCGATGGGGCGACCAGCGGTGTGGGGTCGATCATCGACCTCCCGATCGACTTGCCGGTTGGTGGGACCGTAACCTTCACGATTTCGGGCACGATCAGCCCCGCGGCCACGGGCGTGCTCAGCAATACCGCCTCCGTCAGCCTCCCGGCGGGTGTCATCGACACGAACCCGGCGAACAACTCGGCCACCGACAACACGACGCTGACCCCGATGGTCGATTTGCGACTCGCCAAGACCAACGGCGTCAGTTCGCTGACCCCGGGCGTGCAAACGACCTACACGTTGACCGTCTTCAACGACGGTACGACCCCGGTTCCCAGTGCCACCGTTGTCGATAACCTGCCCGCCGGCCTGTCGTTCGTCTCGGGGAGCGCCGGAGTCATCCACAGCGGCGGCACGATCACCTACACCGCCGGCTCGCTGGCCGCCAGCGGATCGGAAAGCTTCACGATCACGGTGTTGGTCGGCGCGAACGTCAGCGGCAGCATCAGCAACACCGCCACCGTCACCCCTCCGAGCGGCTACACCGAGTTGACCCCGGGGAACAACAGCGCGACCGATACCGACTCGATCTCGGCCGAGGTCGATCTCTCCGTCACGATCACCGACGGCAGCAGTGTCTATCGCGAGAACGGCGAGACGGTCTACACGATCGTCGTCAAGAACGATGGCCCCGGTGTGGCGAACGGAGCCCGCGTCGAGTCGGCCCTGCCGGTCGGTGCCACGGGTGGTTCTTGGACGGCCACGTTCACCAACGGTTCCAGCGGTGCGACCAGCGGCTCAGGGGCGATCGATCAACCGATCACACTGCTTCCGGGCGGCGTGGCCACCTACACCTACCGAGTCTCGGTCGGTGCGGGGACCATCGGGAAGCTGGTCGGTCAGGCGCGAGTCACCAAGCCGGCCGGAATGATCGAGTCGAACCTGGCGGACAACACGGATCTCGACCTGGGTTATCTGCCGGTCGTGGTCACGGGGACCGAAGTCGGCTGCTTGTCAGCCCCGTTCATCACGGTCATCGATCCCTACACCGGCGCGATCCGCACCCAGTTCAGCCTGTTCGAATCGAAGTTCCGCGGCGGCGTGCGTGTGGCCTTGGGCGACGTCGACGGTGACGGCATTGACGAAATCATTGCCGCGGCCGGCTCGGGTCGACTGGGCGAGATCCTCGTGTTCCGCCTCGACGGCACGCCGATGCCCGCCTACCGCACGGTCCCGTTCGGGAGCAAGTACAAGAGCGGCGTGGAAATTGCCGTCGGTGACATCGATGGCGATGGCATCGATGACATCGTCGCTTCGGCCTCGCGCGGCCCGGGCGATGTGAATATCTACCGCGTCAATCCCGCCGCCGCCGATCCGGTACCCGACACGCCGACCCGCAGCTTCCGCGCGTTCAGCACGAAGTTCAGGGGTGGGGCGTCGATCGCCGTGGCCGACATGGGGACCTTCCAGAACGGCTCCGCGATCGACCGCAGCCTGCCTGACGGGCGGGCGGAGATCATTGTCGGCAGCGGCTCGGGCATGACGCCTCAGGTCATGATTTACGACGTCTCCGGCACGCCATCGGTCATCGATACGATCACGCCGATGACCTCGACGCCGAAATACCGCAACGGGGTTTCCGTTTCGACCGGCCGATTCAACGGCGACGCCATCCCCGAAGTGATCATCGCCGCGGGCCGCAGTGGCGGTACCGTCTACGAGATTTACGACGGCATCGTCGGTCCGGGACCCAACGCGCAAGCGGCCCGCGATGCGGTCTTTGCCGACATCGCCAAGGCGACCTCGCCGCTGTTCAGCGCCGCCATCGATCTCGACGGGGACGGTCAGATGGACCGGATGTTCAACACCCAGGGCAACAACGGCACCCGGCCCTACCCGGGGATTCGCATCACGGACATGGACGGCGATCTGATAAACACCATCACGTCGCTCAACTTCAGCCAGCGGATCGCTGCCTCCAGGCCTCGGCTCCCCGAGCCGCAGGTGATGACCGCGAGCGGCCTGATTTTCGAGGACATCGAAGTCGGGACCGGTCCGCGCCCCACCTTGGGCCAGACGGTCTCGATCAACTACATCGTTTCGGCTCAGAACGGGTACGTGCTGCAGAGCACCTACCTGACCGGGGCGCCGGTTAGCTTGGTGTTGGGCGGCAGCCAGGTCATCGACGGATTGAACGAAGCGATCGCGTCGATGCTAGTCGGCGGGCGTCGGCAGGTGATCATCCCCGTCAACCTGGCCAGTGGCTCGGTCCCCAGCGGCCTGCCGGTCAACACGACCCTGGTCTTCGACATCGAGTTGCTGTCCGTCCGGCCGTAATTGGCCGACCGTCGCGGTCGTTCGCGGTCGATGGCACCAAGAAAGTTCACGGTCGCAATTTCAGTCCGGGGAAAGGTCGCCTTCCGGATGCGTTTGCGAACGCCGTCACCTCGGCCTAGGAACCGGGGGGGCCGGATGGGAGAGGCGACGGCTCCCCCGGCGCGGCCGTGCGGTCTCGCAACGATCGCCACTGGTCGATCGTGATCCGGTGGGCCCGACCGTTTTCGGGATCGATGCGATAGCCGGTCAGGAAGCTGGCCCGGTCGATCCAGGCTTCGATCGGCCGGTCGCTGGGCAGCGGCGGGTCGAATTGAGTCAGCGTTCCCGATTCGTCCGCGGAACGGATCAGCCATCGGTTCAGCTTCGGGCTGAAGATCGCCGCTTGAACTTGGCTGCCGATAGGAATCGGAGGCGACAGCGGCTCACCCCGTCGCCAATCCCACCACTGCAAGCCGTACGTCGCGGAGATCGATTGGAGCAGTCGGCCGTCGGCGGACCAAGCGAAGCTCAGCACTTCGCCGGGGCCCTGTACCGGCTGGCCCAGCGGTTCACCGGAACGATAGTCGAGACAGCGGATCACGTGGTCGCGACCGATCGTCGCCGCGAGCGGCAAAGTCGGGTGGGTGAGGATCCGGATGAGGTCTTGTTTCCAAACCCCACGCGGCAGGGAAAGCTGGCTCCAGTCCGACGTATCCCAGGCGAGCAGGCCGTAATCGCCGACCGCCAGCAGCGTGCTACCGTCGTGCGAAAGGGCCAACTGGTTTGTCGAACGTCCCGGCGGCAGGGCGCTTTTATGGAGCACTTCCCCGGTCAGCATGTCCCAACAGCCGAGCGCCAAATCGTGATTCGCCAATGAAGGGGAGAGGCAGCCGATGACCCGTTGCCGGTCGGTCAGCAGGTGCAATTTCTGAGGCGTGGGGCCTGGCGAGAGATTCAGTATTGTCAGCCCCGACCTGGCGAGCGACAGATCAGCCCGCCCGGCGATCACCCGATCGGTGTCGTAAATCTCGAAGTGCGGTCTTGAGTAAGCCACCAAGCCGTTCGTCTGCTCGCCGAACAGCAATTCGACATAGTCACGGGACGGAATGTTCCGCTGGATGCGGATCGGCGGACGATCGCTGGCGGACAGATCCCAGATCAGGATATCCGTCCCCTTGTCGCCAACGGCCAGGGCGACCCGATCCGAAGCCGCCCCCCAGGCCGCGCGTTTCACCGAACCGATCGGGGTGTCATGGCGGTGCAGCAACTCGTCGGAGGCAAGGTTCCGAACGGCCAGTCGACCGTCGCGATGAACGATCAGCAGGTCCTCGCCGTTGGGGGCCAGCTCCGCCAAAGCGACGTTGTCCGCGACGGTGCGGGGCTCAGCAGGCCGTTGCCAGACGCTGAGTTCGCCGAGTGCGGTGGCGGTCGCGAACCGCCGCGAATCATCGCTCCAAGCGACGCTCGTGATCTCCTCCGAATGCTCCAACGCGGGGCCTGCCAATTCACCGAGTGTCAGATCCCAGGTCATGGCCCGCCTCGATGTGTCCGCGGCCAACAGGTGGCGGCCGTCAGTGCTGGGGGCGAGGTGCGTGATCGGGCTGCTGCCGTGTTGCATTCGCCGCTCGAGTCGATCGCCGGCGAGGCTGAAAACCAGAATCTCCCCATCGCGGGTCCCGATCAGGATGCGGCCGAACTTCGGGTCTCCGACAAAGGTCGACAGCCGCGCTCCTTCGGGGAGCGGAATCACCCGCGAAGGGGCCTCGTCCGTGATCGACGCGAGCTCCCAGACTTGAACTTGGTCGGGAAACCCGAGGAACAGTTCTTGCGGCGTGAAGGACGGCTGCGCGTGGCCGGGGAAGGCGTCGCGGGCCGGGAGGAGCGTTTCAGTGTCCCACAACTGACTCACCTCGCCGCTGGTGTAGAAGTAGCGGGCATCCGGGCTGAACCAGGCCTGGGAGACGGCGTGAGGTACCAAGCGTCGGTCGCCGGCAATCCTGCCGGTGGCGACGTCGTACAACCAACAGGAAGGGCCGGTGTTACGGCTGAAGGCAAATAGCAACAACCTTCGGGCGTCGGGGCTCATCCAGGCGGCTAACGGTCGAATGGTCGACGTATTTCCGGCGGCGACCTCGAGGAACGCGATCGAACCTCCCGCGGCGACGTCCCAAAGTTCG
>DITY01000223.1 GCA_002422955.1 Planctomycetaceae bacterium UBA6172 | reverse complement strand
GAAGCCGAACTCGGCGAGGATCTTGCCGGCCGGATCGATGTCATCGTCGTTGATGCGGGGATTGCGTTCGTGCGGCTTGACCCGCTCGATGGCCTAGGATTCGACGGGCCAGGATTCGACCGTCATGAAAACGCCCATTCCGAGGAGAAATGAAACGGAAAGGGGTCGTTCGTTGGTTGGATTGATTGATGGGTCGAGGGGGTTTGCTAGCCGTCGCCGGCTCGGACCTGACAAACAAACTGAGCCCAATACCGGGCCCGACCTAAAGCCCTCAGACTGCCCAAGATCCGCCGGAAGTAACCATTCACGAAAACCGGGTGGCGAATTTCCGCGAAAATCGGTCATCAGCGCTGATTTGGGGCCTCTGACGCGACTTGGTGGTATTGGTCGGACTTGCTTTTCTGCGCGGCAGATTTGCGATCCTTCCGGAGTGTCCGCGGCGCGAACTCGCCGCACCAATCGTCGGCGAACACAATTGGGAACACCGCGTAGTTGACCTCCGAATCGCGCTGGCCATGGTCGGTCACCGGCGGATGGCGCCGGCATTGGCCTTCCTGACACTCGTGTTCGGGAGGTTGGCCGCGATCCATGGGAGTCACCGTCTCGAAAAAGCGGCAATCCCAGCACAACGGATCAGGCTGATCTGGAACGCCGCAGTCCATCAATTCATCCGGGGGGGTCGTGTGGGTCTTCGTGGCTGCTGGCTTCGATGAGGACTTACCCGTGCTTGCCTGATGAATGGATGGATTGTTAATCATAAACAAGGTGTTTTCCTCGTGCCCTTAAGACGATTTCCCGGCCTGATGGTTTGACTGCAGCGTTTCGATTCCGCACTGCGGTTTTCGCCCTCCCGAACCCCCGGTGGCGATCACCGCGTCTAATTTCATTTCCTCAGTTCTCGAGCAGTCGATCGACATAGCCTGTCAGCGCCTCGAAATCGGATTGCTGCCGAGCGACCAGTTGCTTGCTTTCGAGCAGTCTGGCGGCCTCTTTGTTCGCTAACCGGAAACGGTAGGCGGCGGGCAAGCCCCCATTCGGGAGTCGGTTGAACGCTTTTCCTAGCTTGCCATTTTTTCAGTTGCCGCACAATCGCCTTGGCCATCGCGTCGAAGTCGTTGCGTTTGACGTGACCGCCAGCCATGAACAACAACCGGCGTGTTTGGTGCTCGACGCCCTCGATCGCCCAACGTGCCGACTCCGCGTCGATCACCGGATCGCGACAGCAACGGGACAGGCGTACAGTCAAGCCAGCTGCCGCATTTGTTGGTTAACACGCCCCCCAACGGTCGTTCCCACCGAATCGTTCGCCTCTTCCGCCTTGTCGTATGCAGCTCCGCGTCGACTCGGGCGTCGATCGACACGCTTCTCGACCCACACTCGAGGCTATCGAGCCAACGGCCCGCGGTCACAGCCGCGACC
This sequence comes from Planctomycetaceae bacterium UBA6172, assembly GCA_002422955.1. Classification (GTDB taxonomy): domain Bacteria; phylum Planctomycetota; class Planctomycetia; order Pirellulales; family Pirellulaceae; genus UBA6163. Next base: position 7,607 of record DITY01000223.1, on the reverse strand, counting down.
GCTAGATCGGCGCTACTGCTCAATCAACCTACGGAGATTGACCTTTACTCGGGAGGTCGCTTTCGCGCTTTCTGTTGTGGACGACCGCGTGACGCCCAAGCCCGTCCGGAACACCGGACCATGGGGTTATTGAGCAGTTACGACGGTCGGTGATAGGACACGCATCCCCGCCCCGCGGACACGCTCGACCATCCCTTCGGCTTCGAGGCGCGTGTAGGCCTTGGAGACGGTCATCAGGTTGATTTCCAATTCCAAGGCCATCTGACGAACCGCTGAAAGCATCACCCCCTCTGGCCAGCGACCGGAGGTGATCAAGATTCGCACCTGATCGATGATTTGCCGATAGATCGGCACTCCCGACTAAGGCGAGATCCGGAAAAGTGTGTCGAGTCTGAGCACCGGTGCATTGCGACAGTCGCACACCAGGGGCAGTGCGGTACAAGCGGATTTCTTGAGAAATCGATCGACCTCGCCAGCACCTGAAGCACGTACGACCGGATTCAACGGCATGGCAATCTCGATGCGCTGCGATTTCGTTCCGGCTATTTGCCAGGCGCCCGCTTGATCACCCCCCATTTTGTGACCGCACTCTGATTTCCGCTTTTCTGAACCGTCGCGGCGAGGGGAACTGGCGATCGCGAGGCTTTTGCGGTCGCCTAGCGAGTCAAGACTCTCCCGCCGGAGGTAGAATTCGCGCAGCAACAGCGACCGGCCGCCTGGGGCTGTGGAAGAATGGTTGGGTTCCCGGGCGCGGATCGCCCGCTGACGGGCAAGCCTGAGTCGGTTGGCGGACGGCGATTGCCGCTTCCCCCGCGGTCACGCCCGTGTTGAGAGCCACTCGTTTAACTCCCTTGCAGAATCTCTCGTTAAGAAAGGCGGATGAATGTCCGAGTCGAACACACCGACGCCACAGACTGCGGAACATTCCGTTTATCACCGCTACGCGGCGGCGGCCAGGGAACGCGAAGAGGCGTTGTGTTGCCCTGTCGAATACGCGGCTGATTTTCTGTCGATCATCCCCGACGAAATCATCGAACGAGACTATGGCTGCGGCGATCCGACCCCTCATGCCCGTGAAGGAGAAACGGTGCTCGACCTTGGGTCGGGGGGCGGTAAGCTTTGCTACCTGCTGGCCCAGGTCGTGGGGGAGCGCGGCCGGGTGATCGGGGTCGACTGCAATCGCGAAATGCTCGCGTTGGCACGCAAATACCAACAGGAGGTCGCTGAGCGATTGGGCTTTAGCAATGTCGACTTTCGTTACGGCTTGATTCAAGATCTGCAACTCGATCTGGATCTGCTGGGGCGGGAATTGGAGCAACAACCGGTGCATGATCCCGCCGGTTGGTTGCTGCTGCGAAACCTGGAAGAGCGGCTCCGTCGCGAACAGCCTCTGATCGCCAACGAGTCGGTCGATTGCGTGGTGTCCAATTGCGTTCTCAACCTGGTGCGACAGCAGGATCGCCGCCAATTGTTCGCGGAAATCTTTCGCGTGCTGAAATGCGGCGGGCGAGCGGCGATCAGCGATATCGTTGCCGACGAGGATGTCCCGCGACGCATGCAAGAAGATCCCGAACTGTGGTCGGGGTGCATCTCGGGGGCCTTCCGTGAAGACCAGTTTTTATCCGCGTTCGAGGAGGCCGGCTTTCACGGGATCGAGATCTTCAAACGGCAACGCGAGCCTTGGCGGACCGTCGAAGGCATCGAGTTTCGCTCCGTGACCGTGGTGGCTCACAAAGGGAAGCACGGCCCCTGCCTGGAACGCAACCAGGCGGTAATCTATCGCGGACCGTTCAAGGCGGTGCATGACGACGACGGCCATGAATATCGCCGCGGCGCACGGATGGCCGTGTGCGACAAAACATTCCAATTGCTCCAGCGTCCACCCTATGCGGGAATGTTCGAGGCCATTGAACCTCGCGACGCGATCCCTCGGGCGGAGGCACTCCCGTTCGACTGTCATCGCGGCAAACTCCGCGACGCCCGCGAAAGCAAGGGCCTGGCCTACAAGGTCACGACCGAAGAGGCGGGACCGTGCTGCGAAAACGACGAGCCCTGTTGCTGAGCGAAAGGAACATCGATGACCGAGTTAACTTTGGTACGACGCCGGAGCACGTTGGCCGACCCGGCTGAGCAAACGCGGATGCTCGCAGCGGCGGCACACCTGCCTGTTTTTGCCGAATCGCTCGCGCGTCATGGCGAATCTCCGTTGACAGCCCAAGGCATTGAGGTCCTGCAGATCAATGTTGGCAAGGTCTGCAATCAGACCTGCCGCCATTGCCATGTGGACGCGGGACCCGACCGACGCGAATCCATGGATCGCGCCGTGGCGGAGGCCTGTCTGCGATTACTTCGCGGCGGCAACATCCCGACGCTCGACATCACGGGTGGCGCCCCGGAGATGAATCCCCATTTCCGCTGGCTGGTGGCAGAGGCAAGAGGCCTGGGAAAACGCGTCATCGACCGGTGCAATTTGACCATTCTCGTGACTCCGGCATTTGAAGACCTCCCCGAGTTTTTGGCGGAGCATTCGGTCGAGGTGGTCGCCTCGCTCCCCTGTTACCTGGAGGAGAATGTCGACAAGCAGCGCGGCGATCATGCGTTCGAACGCTCCATCAGGGCGCTGCGGCGACTGAATGAACTGGGCTACGGTTTGCCCGATTCGCCGTTGAGCTTGTCGCTCGTTTTCAATCCCGTTGGCCCTTCACTTCCACCGGCACAGGATCGCTTGGAGGCGGATTATCGTCGCGAGCTGCGAGATCGCTACGGCGTCGAGTTCACGCGGCTCTACACGATCACCAACATGCCGATCAGCCGGTTTTTGGACGATCTGTTGCAGAGCGGCAAGTTCGATGCGTACATGCAGAAACTCGTGGGGGCATTCAATCCGGCTACGGTGGATAGCTTGATGTGTCGTACCACGCTGTCCGTGGATTGGCAGGGGAACTTATCGGATTGCGACTTCAACCAAATGCTCGGGCTGGGACTCGTTCCCGATCAGCCGCGTAACATTCAGGGGCTGCGTGAGCAGGATTTCGCCAATTTGTTCGGTCGCCGAATCGTCACCGGCCGGCACTGTTTCGGCTGTACCGCGGGGGCAGGTTCGAGTTGCCAAGGGAGTTTGTCGTGATGAATCGTTGGCCCCAGCGCCGCGTGGATGAACCCTGCCGAAGGCTTCAGAAATCGTGTCCTTGCCCGTGAGTGTTTCCGGCCGATCGGACTACACGGCGACTCGAGTTGCGCCGGTACGGGCGGAACGTCTGATCGTGTTCGCTCGATTTCCCGAGGCGGGGCAGGCAAAGACGCGATTGATTGCGGCGCTCGGGGCCGATCGGGCAGCGCGGCTTCAGGAATCGCTGACCCGCAGGACTTTGGAGACGGCCCGGCGACTCGGCGCCGATCGTGCCTGCGATCTGGAAGTGCGATTTTCCGGGGGCGACATCGATCGGATGAGTCGCCTGTATGGGACGCAGTGGCGGTTTGTTCCGCAACAGGGAACCGGCCTGGGAGAACGGCTCGAGCAATCCGTCGGCGCGGCGATTGGCGAGGGGGCAAAGCGGGTCCTGGTGATCGGTACCGACTGTCCGGAAATCGAAGCCGCAACCCTGGCGGAGGCGTTTGACGCTTTGAAGCGATGCGACGTGACGTTCGGCCCAGCGCTGGACGGTGGCTATTACCTGATCGGGCTCAACGAGAGCCGGCCGGAAATGTTTCGGGGCGTGGACTGGGGCACCGATCAGGTGTTGCGACAGTCGCTCGAACGAGCCCGACAGTTGCGGTGCAAGGTTCAGCTGCTGCGTCCGCTGTCCGATGTTGACCACCCGGAGGACCTGCTGGCCTGCCGACGCTTGCCGGCCGAGTTCTCCCCAATCCTCCCAAAGGCGCGATCGGGTCAACTGTCGGTCATCGTCCCGACGCTCAACGAAGCACGAACGATCGAACCGACATTGCTACCGCTCGCGGGACGAACCGACATCGAAGTGATCGTCGCCGATGGTGGCAGTGTGGACGAGACCGTCAGCATCGCGCGGCGAATGGGCTGCCTGGTCGTCGCCGTGCGGCCGGGAAGGGGGCGTCAAATGAATGCCGGCGCGGCGTTCGCCAGCGGCGAAGGCCTGCTGTTCCTGCACGCGGACACCCGGTTACCCGCTGATTTCGAGGCCAGGATCTGGTCGATCCTGAATCAAGGGGCGGCCGCCGGGGCATTTCGCTTACGGATCGAGGATCCGCGTCAGGCGATCCGCTGGATCGAGTGGGGCGCGAATCTTCGCTCGCGGATTCTTCAAACCCCGTATGGTGACCAGGGCCTGTTTATGCGAGCGGAATTGTTCCACCAGGTTGGCGGCTATCCCAACTGGCCACTGATGGAAGACTACGAGCTCTGCCGGCGAATCCGAAGGCATGGCAAAATTGCCTTAGCGAACGAATCGGTCAGCACTTCGGCCAGACGCTGGAACCGGCTCGGTATCTGTCGCACCACGTTGATGAATCAGTTCATTGTCGCGGCCTTTCATCTCGGTGTTTCGCCCGAGCGGTTGGCGCGTTGGTATTCGTCGCGGCTGAAACGGCCGCGCCCGAAGGTTCGCCAAAATGGCTGATGGCTGGGAAACTCGGTCGTTCGCTGGGAATTGCCACCCCGCGTTGACCCTGGGTCGGCGGCTAACTTTTTTCGCGGGCAAATCCATCGATGAACAACTTGACGTGGCAGGGCGTAGTATGCATCCTAGATGCAACTGGGTTGCATATCTGGTCGCATTGATGACTTGGCCTCCTCGGAGTGGAGGCCGATCATTCCTTTCTGTTGGGCGTTAATCCTTGCACCGTTGGCGATTCTTGCCGTACCGCGACTCGAGGTGGCTCCGACAGGGGCTGGCTTGGGTGGTCGTGTTGGCGTTGGTCGCCAGCGACCTCACCGCCGCAGCGCATGTGGGTGGTTGCTGCGTGGGCGGTGCGATTGCGGCGGGGCAAGCGGAAACGCCGGTCGACGGCGTTTCCGTCGGGCGGGGAGCGTGTGGCCACGCGAGCTGTTGCCACGACCAGCCCGTCAGCCGAGGGCGAACCGCCGAGTCGCTTGGTGGTCAGCGGGCCGGTGACCAGGGGAGTGCGGAAGCGTCCACGGAATCGGGCGGATCGTCTCACGACCGAGAAACTTGCCCGCTTTGTCGTTGGTTCACGAGCACATCGGCGGGCGTTTGGTTTGTGCCGCCTACCATGCCAGAAATCGGCATTTCTTCTCCGCGACCGGTTTGGGCTGCCGAGAGCCAGACGGTGGTCGCGCTCTTTCTACCCACGCTGTCGCGACGCGGCCCGCCATCGATCGTCTGAATCGAGTGGTATTCGGTTCGTAATCGTTGGCCGCATCCCGGTGGCGACGTCTGAGTGGTGACCTCGGAAAGGTCTCGGCAAGCGTCGTTTTCGGTCGCCCACCCAGCGGTTAGAGCCGTTTTGCGGCGGGTCGTTCGTATCGCGAATCGATCCGTTTGTCTCGAGTGGCGTCCTTTCTCGTTTGCGGAATCGAAACCGATGGCGACCGGTGTATTGGGTACCGAGGTTGCGAAGGACCGATTGACCCGTCTGTTGGTCACCGACTTTTGCCCTTGGGTGAATCGGTATGTGTATTGGCTTAAGGAACCGATCGGTTGGTTCGCGATCGCCTTTGTAAGCAGCGTCTTGATCGGGTTGCAGATCAGTTCGGTCGGCTGGGTTTTGGCCACGGTCCTGGGCGGGGTGATCGCGGTCGGGATGGCCTGGCCGTGGGTGGTGGTACGAGCGGCGCGATGTGAGTTGCGACCGGGCTTGGCGGAAATCCATGAGGGCGAAGTGTGCGACTTGGTCTTGGCGGTTCGCAACCGGTTGCCGCTGCCGTTGTGGGGCCTGGCGGTGGAAGGGTATCTCGACCGCCGGGGTGATGACGCGAGCCCGACGATCGCGCTCGCTTGTGTGCCGATGGCGAGTGATGCGGAATACCGACTGCGTGTGGCTCCGTCGCTTCGCGGCTGTTATCCGGTGGTCGCGCCGAAAATCACCTGCTCGATGCCCTTTGGGCTTTGGACGGCGCGTCGCGAATTGGCCGCGTTCGTCCCGCTGACCGTGTTCCCGCGGATCAGCCAAGTGCATGATGATCCCGATTTGGTCGGCGGTCGCGTGTGCGAAACGGGTGATGGGACACGGGTTGGCCAATCGGGAGAACCGCAGGGGGTCCGTGAGTTTCGCAGCGGCGACCGTTTACGAAATGTCCATTGGGTTCACACCGCCCGCACCGGCAAGCTGACGGTTTGTGAACGTGGCGGGCCACAGCAACAGCAGGTCGACTTGATTTTGGACATTGCCATCAGGGCGACGTTGGACGCGGAGGAACGGGCGTACTTGCGTGAGTCGTTGGCCCGTCGGGTCCGTGTCGCGGCCAGTTTGGCGATCGCGTTGCACGGTCGCCATGTTCCGGTGAGGTTGGTGATCGGCGGAATGGTGACTCCGCTGGCAACTGGGGCNNAACGCGGGCAGCTTTTCGCCCAGAACGCGACCGGCTGACCTTGGTCGTCAGAGGGGACGCGTCGGGCAGTGTGTTGGTGGAGGTCAATCGGTTTACCAATCGCACGACGATGGCCATGGCGGCGCGACTGACGGCCGGTTCGGTCGAGATCGGCCCCGGCGTATCCCTGGAGATCCCCTTATCCCGTTTTTGGAGAGACATTCGTCATGCTATCCGAGCGGCTTGAGGTGGCGCGCCTGAATGGGGCCAGGATCGGGGACGTGTTCCGTCGATCGGGGTCATTGCCGAGTTTGGGTGATGGGTTGTTCTTGCGTCGACGACGCGAGGCGCTGCTGATGGCGGGACTGGCCTGGGTCGCGGCGATGCGGGTGCCCGGTGGCAACCGGAATGTGGGCGTCGTCTATGCCGAAGCTGCCGTAATCGTGTCGTTATTCGTCGCCGGTTGGTTGATCGACCGGTATGGGGAATCACTCCCCTTGTTGCGATGGCGTGCCGATTCCCAACGCGGCGGCGGGGCGGGACACTTGATCGGGCGCTTGATCGGCGGGTCAGCGTTGCTGGTCCCGTTGGCCAGTCGATGTTTGCTCGGGACTCGTTTCGGCGAACCGGCTGCCTGGGAAATCGTGATGATGACGACGCTCGGTGTCGGCGGGATCACGCTGGCATTTTGCTGCGGTTCGGTGAGGAACACGGCATTGTCGGTCGTCTGCAGCGGTTTTCTGATGTTGTTCGCGGCCGCGATCAGCGACCGGATTGAGGCGGTCTCGATCGGCGTGGTTTGGGTGTTGGTTTGCATGTGGTGGATGCTCGCGAACCACTGGGAACGGCTCGAAGTTCACCTGGCCCAATCGGTGCATCGTCATCGCGGGGTACGGCTGGGCATGACGGCCATGGGCTTGGTGGTCTGTGGGGTCGGGGTACTGGCCACTTGGGGCCGCGGTCCGACGGTTCGGCTGCTTCAAAACGGCGTGATGCCGACCAGTGGTGGTCAGTCCTGGGCCGACTCCTCAGCCCGGTCTGGCGTTGGCAACGGCGACGCGGTGGTGGCGGCCAAGGAGCATGCCGCGTCGTTCGGGGCGGTCGAATCGGACATCTTTCTGCAGTCTCACCAGCCGAGCCT
>DITY01000037.1:3422-6922 GCA_002422955.1 Planctomycetaceae bacterium UBA6172 | reverse complement strand
CCGGCGCTCGCTTCGGGGATCATGACCAATCCGCCGGCGGGAATCGCATTGATCCAGCAGCCCAAGCGGTGGCCGGCGAAATGCCGCGTGCCGCTTTCGGTTTCCATGTCGAAGAACGCGGTGTCGCCCGAGCGGAACATCAGCATCCCCGACTCAGCCCCGGTGAACATGCCGCACATGTGCCCCGTCCGCATCAGGCTCCACGGCCCCTCTTCGCCCGTCACGGGGTGCTTGCGCGTCTTCTGCGTGCCGCTGTGCAGATCGTAGATCCACGGCTCGGCCAACACTTGGTTGCCGAGGATGATCGGTCGGTTCATGTAGTTGGCGTCGCGCGACCAGAGCTTGTAGCCGTCGGTCGCTTGCAGTGCCACCATCCGGCGGCGATCGAACTCGCCTTCGATGAATTGTTTCCAGTAATGCCCGTTCGCGTTGGCGCCACACAGCAGCAGCACGCCGTCCTGATAGATCAGCGTCAGCTTGCCGCCGCCGATGCCGATGTCGCTGCAATCGGTGACGTCGACGCCTTGGGCCCACAACTTCTCGCCGGTGCGGGAGTTGAGCGCGATCGTTTGCCGAACGTCAGCCGTTTTCAGCCGCTCCTCGGCCAAATCGCGTTCCTTGCCCGTCAGCTGGGCCAGCGCCGTCTTGTCCTGGCGCAGGATCTCGTCGCGGCGCTCGCTGGAGATCGAGCTGTCGATGAAGAAGACTTCCTTGGGGCCGATCGCGATCGTGTGGTGCGAGATGTTCTGGCCTTGGTACTGCCAGAGATGCTCGCCGGTGGTGGCGTCGATGGCGAACAGGTAATCCGTGGCGTCTTCGGTCTGCTTACCGCGTCGCCGCTTCCGCTCCTCGAGTTCGGTCCGGACGGTCGCCGCCCCGAACAGCACGCCGTCCTTGACCGCCAAATAGCCCCACTGGTATTTGCCGTCGTCAAGCTGCTTCGGCAACCGATGGATGCGGGTCGTCTCGCCCGTCGCCAGATCGATCTGCACGCACTGATCGCCGGCGAAGTAGAAGACGTGCGTTTCGCTCGCCGCCACGTTGGCCGGGTTTTGGTTGTTGAACACGCCAGTCCGAATCGCCGCGGGGTTCTCATGCTTCCAGAGGAACAGCCCGTTGTAGGCGTCGTAAGCCAGGATCGACTTATCCCCCTGGACGACCAAGCGGCCTTGGATCGCCAGCGGACCGACGGCCCCTTCGTGGCGATTGACCATCATGTCGGGACCCGGATCGCCGTACCACAGCACACCCAGCCCGCCTTTGATCCGCGTGTCGGAACTGACGGCGGTGTTGGCCGGATTGCCGTATTGGTGGGTCCAATCGCCAGCGCCGGGCAACCCGCCGCGGGTCAGACGTGTCCAGTTCGGCGTCGAGGCGGTCGTGACCTGATCGGCGATCTCCGAGCCCGCGACCCAGCGGTCGGTCGTCTCGGCCCGCGCGACCGCTTCTTGTACCTTTGCCGGCGCGGTCGACGGCGCGCCAAGCAACATCACGCCGCCCAGCGGCTTCAGATGCCGTGCCACCGATTCCGCCCCGGCCGGCAATTCGCCCGTGGCCAGCAACGTGTCGGAGACGATCAGGTTGGCGAAGTAGTTCGAATAAAAGGTGTCCTGCGGGTCGGCTTGATGCACGACGATGCGGTGACCGTACAGGCCGGTGTTCTGCAACATCTTGCGGGCCTGTTCGACTTTCTGGGCGTCCGAGTCGATCGCGTAGATCTTGAGGTCGCTCCGTTTGGCTAATTCCAAGGCCAACCGTCCCTGCTCATTGCCGACGACCAGGCAAAAACCGCGTCGTACCCCCGACTCGCGCAAGATCTGCTCCGCCGCTTCGGCGTAAATCGGCGTCCACTCGTCTTCGGCAAAGGGAGAATCGGATTTCGCGACTTGGATTTCGTCTGAGGTTGCGGGAGCGGTGCTGGGGCGGGTCGTGAAGCACTGGATCGCGCCGCTGTCGGTGCTGACCAGCAGGCAGCCTTGGGCAAACGCGAGGCTGCCCGCTCGTCCATCGACGGCCGCCTGCCAAACCTGGCGACCATCTTCGCTGTCGTAGGCCGTGACCCGATCGTCCCCCCCCACGAAGACGAGGTTGCCGGTTGCCAGCAACGAGGCGTCGTCCGGCGTCGCCATTTTCCAGCGAACCCCGATCGGAGCCAGCCGTTCCAGTTCCGCCTTCACCGTGGCGATCTGCTCGGCGATCTTGGCCTTTTCATCCGGCTCGGTCGGGCGGCTGCGGGTCAGAACATTCAGCTGCAGTTCCAACTCGTGTCGCGCGCGGCTGTTGACGGCGTAAGTCAGTCGGTCGTAGCAGGCCACTTCGGCACCGGTCGCCGCGAAGGCGGCGTCGCCTCGTACGATCAATTGCCGCCCGTCGAACCAACCGAAGCCGATGTCACCGGTCTTGTTGTCCAGCGCGATCCAGTGGTGCGAACCGCTGGTGTAAAGCTGGTTATCGGCCAACATCGCATTCACGCCGCCGACTTCCCCGCCGGCTGCAGTCCGCCACGAGAAGGTCCGCTTGAAGAGAAATTCGCCCGTCTTGCGGTCGAACGCGGCGGGCAGCGAGCGGCCCGAAGGGACATACAGGGTGTCGTCATCCGCCAGCAGATTTCCTTGCGGTGACAGGTCGTTGCGGCCCGCGTCCTGGACGCTGACGTTGTCTTGACGCCAAATCACCGAGCCGTCAGCGGCGTTGACGGCCAGCAGGTAGATGTCTTCGTGCGGGAAAATGCCGCCACCGAAAAAGGCGACGCCGTCGTCGACCAGGACGCCGGTTCGGACGGGCCACAGCGAGATCATTTCGCCTCGCGCCAACAACCATTCCTCGGCGGGCCCGGCACGCAGCTTCCAAATCAACTTGCCATCCTCGGCCGAGACGCAGTAGGCGTAGCCATCGTCACTGCCGAAATAGACGCGGCCCGCGTCGACGGTGGGGGCGAGTCGAATCGGGCCGCCGGTGGCGAAGCTCCAGACCGCTCGGCCGTTGTTCAAGTCCATGCAGTGCAGGTGATGGTCGACGGACGAACCGACGAACATCCGCTCGCCCGCGACGATCGGATGCAGCGAATCGTCGTACTTGACCCGGCCGCCGATCAGCAGCGATTCCATCACGCGGCCTTCGGCGGTCGACCAGGCCATCTGCGGGGGCGCCGGAGTGCGATAAGTCCACGCCGGTCGCAATTCACCCGTGACCATTTCCGCGGTCGATCCCTGGCGGGCTGGCCCGTTGCGATAACTCGACCAATCCGCGGCGACGGCGTTGCCGGCTAGGGTCGCGATCAACAGCAGCAGACCGAAGCTCAGCCCCAAGCGGCTGTTCCGNNCATAGCGATCCCGTGCGGGCAAAAAGGCGGGGGATGATGGCAAGCGAGTCTCTGCCTTCACGTCAATTCAGTCTATCAATCTCGCAGTCCGCTTTGGTTCAGATCCCGTCAAGAAACGGTGAATCCGCGAGATTCGAAATCCCGTGATCCCACAGGCCGGTCGGCCCGTTGGTTGGTC
>DITY01000037.1:0-3337 GCA_002422955.1 Planctomycetaceae bacterium UBA6172 | reverse complement strand
CGAAATAAAATGAGTTCGTTTTCGAAAAAGATATCAGCGGTTTTTGAGTTCGGTCCGGGGTATCGCCCGAGTTCTTTTCAACGGTCGCAAAATCACGAGCCACGATCGCTCGCTGGTTCGAATCCGCGGCCCCTGAGGTGGGTAAAGATGATGATGGGAAATTGCTTGCGTGTTGCCCTGTTCCTGGCCGTGATCGGCTGGTCCGGTGGCCGCGAATCGCTCGCCCAACCGGCGACCAAGGCTCAAGCAACCAAGCCGCCCGTGGTGAAACTCCCCGAGGTAGATGCCCCGGCGACGAAACCGCCGGTGACGAAAGCCTCCGAGGTGAAAGACACGGTGAAGAAGTCGCCCGCATCGGCTGAAGAGGCACCGGCCGACGGGGCAGCTCGCGAGGCGGATGAGGCGGCGATCCGCGCCAGCGTCGAGAAGTTCGTCGAGGCGTACAACCTGCAAGACGCAAGCGCCGTGGCCGAGCTGTTTTTGCCCAAGGCTCAGATCCTCGACGCCGATGACAACGCCGTGGAGGGCCGTGAAAACATCGCCGCCCTGTTCGCCGAGGTCTTTGAAGAGCACCCCGAAACCGGGATCGAAATCGCGATCGAATCGATCCGCTTCATCGGCCCCAACCTGGCGCTGGAAACCGGCGCCTCGGTGACCGTTCCGCCCGAGGGTGGCATTCCCGAAGCGGGCCGGTACAGCTGCCTGCACATCCGCCAAGACGGGAAGTGGTCGATGGGATTGGTGCGAGATATTCCCGCTGAACCGACTCATCGCGACCAACTCGAGGCGCTCGCTTGGCTGGTGGGCGATTGGGTCGACGAGAGCCGCGACGGCCGCGTGAAAACCTCCTGCCGCTGGACCGAAGATGGCAGCTTCCTGCTGCAGGAAGTGACGGTCACGCCTGTCGTCGGTGAAGCGACGACGCTCAGCCAGCGGATCGGCTGGGACCCGCTCGGCAAACGGTTCAAGTCGTGGGTCTTCGATTCCACCGGGGGCTACGGCGAGGGGAATTGGACCCCGACCGAAACCGGTTGGCTGATCAAGTTCACCGGCGTCAGCAGCGACGGCTCGATCGCGTCGGCCACCAACCACATCGAACCGATCGGACTGGATCGCTACGTCTTCGAATCGGCCGATCGCGTGCTCGGCAATATGCTGATGAACGCCACGCAGGTTATCGTCGTTCGGCAACCGCCTCAGCCCGATGTCTCTCAAGCCGAGGAGCAGGCCCAGCCGGCAGATGCGGCGGCACCGAAAGCGACCAAACGCTCTACCCCATGATCACTTTGAAAACCCGAACGATTGACCGCGACGCTTCCGTCTCTCGAAGCAGGAAATCCCCAATGAAACTTACGTGCTGCAGTCGGCTGATCGCCATGCTGTGCCTCACGTTTTTGCTGACGCCAGCAGACCTGACCCATGCCCGCGGCGGTCGCGGTGGTGGCGGAGGCGGTGGCGCGCGAATGGGTGGTGGCGGTGGTGGCATGGCGCGGCCGTCGGGTGGCATGTCTCGGCCNNTCGATCGGCAGTTCCCCGTCGCTCGGGCGGCCCGCGGGCGGAACGACACGACCAGGCAGCGGGGTGCAGCCGGGGACTCGTCCCAGCCTGCCCGGTGGCGGTTCGGCCATCGCCAATCGACCCGCGACGCGCCCCGGCGGCGCCGGCGGGATCGGTTCGGGTGCCGGCATCGGCGATCGCCCCACGACACTGCCCGGCGGCTCGAACATCGCGAATCGGCCGGGCGCTGGCACACGACCGGGGGCTGGCACACTTCCTGGCGCTGGAACTCGGCCCGGCGCTGGCATCGGCGATCGCCCGGTGACGCGTCCCGGTGCCGGTGAGGGGATCGCCAATCGTCCCGCGACTCGCCCCGGTGGCGTGACCAACCTGCCTGGCCTCGGCGAGGCGGGTTCACGGCTACCCAACGAAGGTGCCGGGATTCGGGATCGGATGGCGGATCGCCCGCAGAGTCTCGAAGACCGTCGCACGGACCTCTCCGATCGCATGTCGACCGGCCGCGAGGACTGGGCTAACAACCGTGGTGACCGCCAAGATGATCGACAGGATTGGCGGGACAACAATCGCGAGGACTGGCAGGACTTCGCGGATGACCGCCGCGACCGATATGGCGATTGGTACAACGACAGCTGGCACGACCACGATTGGGACCCGGGCGATGGCCTCGGTTACCTATGGGACAACTATCCCCTCGCGACCGCCTTCGGGTTGACTCGCTGGGGCGTCAATCGGCTCGCCTATGGCTTCGGCTATTGGGGTTATGTGAATCCCTACGCGACCTATCCGGTTGTCGTCAATTCCGGTTACAGCTACGCCGAACCCTTGGTCGTTTATTCCGACAGCGCCGCGTCTTACCCGGCGGACGCATCGGCAACGGTTCCCGCCGATGCGAGCGTTCCGCAAGCCAGCGACAAAGGGACCGAGGCTTTCGATCAGGCCCGCGCCGCGTTCTACGAAGGCGATTTCTCGAAAGCGCTGACGCTGCTCGACACGACGCTCAAGACCATGCCCAACGATACGGTGGTGCACGAGTTCCGCGGGCTGGTGCTGTTTGCCCTCCAACGATTTCCCGAATCGGCCGCGGCGATCTACGCGGTCTTGTCGGCGGGTCCGGGTTGGGACTGGACGACGATGAGCGGTCTGTACCCGAACGTCGGCGTGTATACCGCCCAACTCCGCGCGCTCGAGGACTTCGCCAAGGCCAACCCCAAGTCTCCCGATGCCAGCTTCCTGCTCGGCTATCACTACCTGACGATGGGTCATACCGAACCGGCGTTCAATTCGTTCCGCGCCGCGCTGAACCTGTTGCCGGGCGACAAGTTGCTGACGCAATTGGTCGCGATGACAACACCGGCCGGTGAACGGGCGAAGGAAACCCCCGCCACGCCACCCCCGACCACGGAAGTGCCGAAAGAGAAGGTCCTGACGGTCGACAAAGTGGCCGGAGCCTGGACCGCGAAATCGGATGACGCCCGATTCGACTTGGAACTCACCCAAGAAGGGGCGTTCACCTGGACGTTCACCCGCGGCGAGACCAAGGAATCGGTGAAGGGCGCGTTCGCGGTCGACCAGGATAGCCTGGCGATGGAACCGGATGCCGGCGGCACGATGTTGGCGCAGATCGACTTCACCAAGCCCGATCAGTTCAAGTTCCTGATGGTCGGCGGCGAGCCGAACGATCCGGGCTTGCTGTTCGCCAGGAAGTAACCGGCGTTCACCTCATCGATCTTGCGGACGATGACTGAAGCCGACTTTCAAAATCGCGTCCGTGAAAATCTGGACAAGGAACGCGATCATTTCGCCCGCCAACATCGCACTG
>DITY01000222.1 GCA_002422955.1 Planctomycetaceae bacterium UBA6172 | reverse complement strand
GTCGCGATCTCGCGAACGACCCGCATCAACCCCATGCGTACCTTCGCGTTCGTCGAACCGGCGACCAATTCGTACACGTCCTTGGTGGCCCCGACCCGAAGCATCAAGTCGAACCGATCCAACGAAATCAGCAGCTCACCCTGAGCCGTATGGCAACCGGAAAACGCGTCGAAGCTTCCGTCGAGCGTGAAGCAGTCGTATAGCCGTCGCTCATGCAGCGAGAATTCACGCTTGAGCGTTTCGAAGCGGTTGGCGTCCACGCTCGCCGTAACAGTCGCTTGATCGACTGCCAGGCCCTCGGTTCCGAGTGAGGGTTCAAAAAATTCGCCCAACCAGCGTAGATCGACGTCGCTGGCAATGACACGCGTCGCCGCACCGAAGCCGATGAGTCGAGTTTCCGCCAGCAAAGCGGCCTTTCGTACAGGAGCATCCATGGACAACGATTCGATATCGGACGTTAAAAAGCCAGCCGGAAGGTCGGTTTGCCGTGCCTGCCACCCAAAGTCAGACGCCCTCGCACTCATTCGCGTGAGACGGCGATGGATAAATCACCCCGCTCGAGCTCGCGGCTGAGCGGTCCGAAGGTCGCCGCGGCCGACCAACGCGAGCAGCCTGCTCAGGGGCGGTTCGGCCTCGGCAATTCCGACGACCCGCAGACGAACCGCGGCGGCATGGATCAGCGCGAGGGCCCGCCAGAATCGCTCATGCGACAAGTAGGAGTCGATATCGCGAGTTTCGGAGTAACCGCGAAGAAAAGTTCTCCATTCGCCTTCGCCCAGTGGCCAGCGATACCAGGTCCGCGCCAGATCCTCGTCCAAAGCGGACACTTTCATTGTGACATTGTCGATCGCCACGATCGTCCCCCCGCACATCACGAGGTTCGTCCCGCAAAAATCGCGATGGGTTAAACCCTGCATGCACCGCTGGGGGGCGTTCCGCGACACGAAGGCCTGAATGTCACGCGTTAGCATTGGATCGAGGAGCCCGACCTGTCGCAAACTCAGCAGACTCGCTTGGAGCGTGCGACCGTATTGATCCAGCACATCGCCTTCCTGCATTTCGGCCGGAACGGCGCGGTGGATATCAGCCAAAAAACGCCCGCTCGCGATCAACAATGGCTCGGTACAGGGCACCGTATCCAAGGTAGGCCCTTCGACCCAGTCCTCCAACGAAGCCCGCGAATTGCTGGCCCGAATCTGCGCGAACCGTTCCGACGGCAGACGGGATAACGTCTGGCGCAGCGCCTGGCAGTCGAATCCGGGTGGGAACCTCCGTGCCTTGATGCGCGCACCGCTAGGAAAGGTAACGCGAAAAGTATAACCCCGGTCATGCGTTCTGCCACGCAGCGCCGTGATCTCGAGAATGTCGCTCGGCTGATCGGGCAGGCAGCGCAACAAGGCGTCAACCTCGAGGGGTAGGGGAACCGGCCGATGATCGGGAGCGTGATGGGATTTCATATCAGTAACCGAGCCTGACCCTTAGAGCACCAGGCGAACCAGAATCTCCAGCGTGATCGGACGGTCCGCCCCGATACGATCGCCCGGCCGGCGTGTCAGCCGTCCTCGCGGCGCGATGCGAAATAGTCCCGCACGTAGGCATGCATCTCGACTTTCTCGGTGGCCCACTGCCACATGCCCGATTCCGCCAGTTGAAGGTCCCGAGCGGGGTCGAAATCAAAGTCCTGGAATCTTGCGTAGCGAGTTTTGTAGCCGCGATGTTCAACGTCACCGTGCCAGAGATGGGCGATCCGACCGGGGACGAAGCCGAGTTGTCCCGCGATCAGAGGCTGGAACTGGGTCGCCCAATCGAAGTAATGCCGGTTGCGCGCCGGGCTCATCTGTTGATAGCTAGCGACCATGTCGGCAACCCCACAGGCCGCGCAGAGGATGGCATGTTCAGCGCCGCCGAGGACGCAAGCGTCGTACATCCCGATGTCCTGATGCAGGTCTCTGCGAAACGCCCACGCCAGGCCCATCGCGGACGTCGAACGGGTGCCGCTCGCTTGACTGCGGCGGTCGAGCGTCCGCGGGTCCCGGCTAGTCGCCCACTGGCTCGCGAAACCTTCCCAGACTCGCGAACGGTCCGGAAATGCGGGCTGGCCCGGGAGGCAATCCGGCGGTTGGTCGAACGCCTCGTCAAAGAGTTGGATCAAGGGGAAATCGTCGAGCAGCCGACTGGCTAATCGCGGCCAATCGGGATTCTCGAAGACGACATCGCAATCCAAACGCGCGATCTTGTTGCATCCCGGAGGGACAGCCGCCAAGGCGAGATTGAGCATCCGCTCCCGCTGCCACAAAACATCGGCCGCGGAGCACTGAATCAACACGTCGGCATCATCAGGTCCGAGTTCATAACGGCCATCGTGCGACATCTCGACCGTGACCAGGGGGACGGCCAGATGACGACGAAACTCTCGATAATTCGCCAGTCGCCGTCGATAACCGACCGGATTGAAGTAGGCGCAAATGCCCCAAACCTCTTCGGCGAGACGCAGATTGCGGGTAAACAGAATCATCTGCCGATTCCCCCATACTTAAAGGGCGTGC
>DITY01000324.1 GCA_002422955.1 Planctomycetaceae bacterium UBA6172 | reverse complement strand
GCTTGGATCGGCACGTTGGTCGTTTCTCGGCTGCCGGTCACGAGGCTCGGTTCGGCGAAATCGAACAGGTCGAGCACGTCCGGCAACCGGTCGCGGATGACGGGCAGGTAGAGTGAGCGGGTCGTGGAGCCGTCGAGGTCGGATGGGAGCCGTTTGTCCAAGCCGATCAGCGAGATCGGTCGGTCGCCGATCACGCGCCCGACCAGCGAACCGTCGGGCCGCGTCGCGTCGAGTTCGCTGGAAACCGCCAGCATCGCGTCACGAATGCTTTCGGCTTGCAAACGGCGTTTGGAGGCCCGCCACAACAGACGGTTCTCCGGGTCTTGTTGGAAGTGATCGGCACGGTAATCGGAGGCCTGGCGATAGCTTCGCGAGAGCACGATCGATCGCACCAGTCGCTTGATCGACCAACCGTCGTCCATGAACCGAAGCGCCAGATCATCCAGCAATTCCGGATGGCTGGGAGGTTCACCGGTCGAGCCGAAATTATCGACCGTGGCCACGATCCCGGCACCGAGCAGTTGATGCCAAACCCGATTGACGATCACGCGGCTGACCAGCGGGTGCTGGGGGTGAGTCAGCCACTGGGCCAGTTCCAGGCGACCGCTTTGTCCGGCGGGCAGGGGGATCGGTTCCTCCAACCGCAGCATTTCGGGAAAGGCGCGTGAGACGAGTTCGCCGGGGCGGTTGATATCGCCACGCTCGTGCAGCGGCGCGTCGACGACCCGTTCGCCATCGAGTACTCCCATGGCGAGCGGCAGGGCCTGGCCCGAATCGGAGACCTTCTCCAGTTGCCCTTCGAGCCCACCACTTTGCCAAAAGTTGCGGAGGGCATCCTGGAGCGTGAATTTTTTCTTCGGTTCCTGGCGGGCGAACATCGCTTTCAACGCTTCGTCCATCTCCGCCTTTTCGGCGCGGAGGGCGGCGAGTTGTTCCTGCATCGTTTTGACCCGCTGCGGCGGCAGCGATTCGTGCAGGATCTTTTCGCCGGCATCGTCGGGCAGTCGCAACGGATCCCCCCCGACCCGATTGGCCGGTGAGACGGCGGTCCCGAAGTAGGTCTTGGAGCTGGCGAAGATTCCCGCCAANNTCGTGGCAGCGCGCGCAGGCGACGGAATTGGCTAGCACCGCGCGGGTCACGGTGTCGATCTGCTCGTCGATCAGGTCCGCATGGAACTGGCGTTCGTCGGTGGCGTCGAGATTCTTCGGCCCCAGCGCGAGAAAACCGGTCGCGATCAGCAGCCTCGAGCGTTCGGCGGGGCTGGTATAGGGCAGCAGATCGCCGGCCAGTTGTTCGGTTAGGAAGCGATCGAAGGGGACATCCTGGTTCGTGGCATCGATCACATAATCGCGGTATCGCCAGGCGTAGGGGAACGAAATGTTCGCCTCGGTACCGCTCGATTCGGCGTAGCGGGCGACGTCCAGCCAGTGCCGACCCCAGCGTTCGCCGAAGGCTGGCGACGCGAGCAACTCGTCGACTTCAGCAACCAGCGCCGCATCCAGTCCCCTGGCGTCAATCCGCTCGGCGAATCGGGCGAGCCGCTGGGGCGCGGGCGGCAAGCCGACCAAATCGAAATGGAGCCGTCGCAGTAGGAGTGGCGGCGGTGCATCGGGAGATGGAGTCAGACCCTGCTGCTCGAGTTTGGCCAGGATGAATCGGTCGAGCGGCTGTTTCGGCCAGCTGGGATCGGCGATCGCTGGCGGGTCGGTCGGCCGCGGCGGTTGATAGGCCCAAAAGCTTGCATCGACCTGCTTCAACACGGGGCCAGCGGCCGGATCTTCCTCGCGCGGGTCGGCAGCTCCCATTTCGATCCAAGTTCGCAGGTCGGCGATAACGGCATCGCTGAGCCGCGGCCGTTTGGGCGGCATCTGCAGGTCCGCGTCGGCATGCGTCAGCGAGATCCAGAGCCAGCTGCCCTGGGGATCGCCTGGGATCACGGCGGGGCCGCGATCGCCGCCGGTTCGGATCGCGGTCCGGGTATCGACCCGCAACCCGCCTTCCGCCACTCCGGATTCGTCCGAGTGGCATTCGTAGCAATGCTGCACCAGCACCGGCCGGACTTTCGATTCGAAGAACGCGAGGGCTGCTGGTGAAGCCGCAGGCTCGGTCNNGCTGGCGCAGCAGGCGACCAAGGTCAGGATCAAGGCGATGGGGCGGAGCGGCGAACGCATGGCAGTGGGCATGAGGAGATTCGAACGCGGCGACGGAGCGGACCGTGATCCGACCGGTCGCTCCAGTTTAAGTTTACCACTCGGACTGCTAACGTGCTGGGCGAAATCGGCTGTTACGACGGCCTAGCGATCGGTCGGGGCATCTACTGGCATTTTGATTCACCTTGGGGCGATTTGCCTGCCAGGCGGGGGGGGCTCGCCGTGGCGGGGGCGTGCCGATTTTGGCTCCAATCGTTCTAATTCGGTAGTCGATCTGGGACAGTTTGAAGTTTGGCCGGCATCGACTATCCGCTGTTTGGGTTTCCGCAAGGCAGCGTGAACCCGCTTGGGCACGTCGAGCAAGCTCGGTCCGCATCCCGATTCCCCATCCCGATTTCCCGGGGCTGGGCTGGGAAGTAGCAAGGATTCTGTTTCATGTTTGTTATCGATACCTCGATCCTGATTGCCGGGGTGTTGCTGCTGCTGGGTATCGTTTCCAGCAAGATTTCCGCGCGGCTCGGCGTGCCCGTGCTCGTGCTGTTTTTGCTGCTGGGGATGGTCGCCGGGTCCGAGGGGCTCGGCGGCTTGATGTTCGAAGATTACAAGCTGGCTCACGCGATCGGGACGCTCGCGTTGGCGATGGTGTTGTTCGATGGCGGGCTCAGCACGACCTTTTCGGCGGTGCGGAGCGCTTGGAAGCCTTCGGTGCTGCTGGCCACCGTGGGGGTGTTGGTCACCGCGGTGATCACCGGTTTGGCCGCTCACTGGATTTTGCAGATATCGGTGATGGAAGGGCTGTTGCTGGGAAGCATCGTCGGCTCGACCGACGCGGCGGCCGTCTTTTCGGTGCTCCGCGCCGGTGGCGTCGGGCTCCCTCGGCGATTGTCGTCGGTGTTGGAAATCGAGAGCGCGTCCAACGATCCGATGGCGATTTTCATGACCGTCGGCTGCATCGAGGTGTTGTTGGGAAACGTCGTCCTCGGGCCCGGACTGCTCGGGATGTTGGCTTCCCAAATGTTGATCGGCACGGTTTGCGGGGTTGCCGGGGGGTACTCGGCGGTCTGGCTGGTCAATCGGATCAACCTCGCCGCGGCCGGTTTGTATCCTGTGTTGGTCAGTTCGTTCTGCCTGCTGACCTTCGGCATGGCCGCATGGTTGGGGGGCAGCGGTTTTCTCGCGGTGTACCTAGCCGGCTTGGTGATCGGCAATCAAAAGATCGTGTTTCAGCGCGGGATTCGGCTGTTTCATGACGCCTTGGCCTGGCTGTCGCAAATCCTGATGTTCGTGGTCTTGGGTTTGCTCTGCTATCCGAGCCGCTTGCTGGACGTCGCGGGCCATGCGCTGTTGATCAGCCTGGTGTTGATCTTCATCGCCCGCCCGGTCGCGGTCGTGCTGGCGACGCTCCCGTTCCGCTTCGGTTGGCGGGAGATGACGTTCATGTCCTGGGTAGGGCTGAAGGGGGCGGTTCCGATCACGTTGGCAACCTTTCCCCTGATGTTGGCCACGCCGCAGGTTTCTTTGCAGGCCCCGCTGCTCTTCGACGTCGTGTTTTTCATCGTCGTCGTCTCGGCGGTCATTCAAGGCACGAGCCTGGCTCCCGTCGCGCGGTGGTTGGGGCTAGAGCGGCGGCGAAATCCCCAGCCGGCGGTGACGCTGGAAATCAGCTCGCTGCAACACGTGAACGGCGACGTCGTTGACTACGCGGTCGGCGAGGATTCCCGCGCGGCCGGGCGGATGGTCAAGGACCTGTCGTTGCCAGACGGGGCCGTGATCGCCTTGATCGCGCGGGGCGACGAGATCATCCCGCCGCAGGGAAAAACGCGTGTGCAGGCGGGGGATCATGTGATCCTGGTGTTGCGACCGGGGATCCAAGCCTTGGTCAATCAGGTCTTCGGACGCAACTCGGAAGCCCGCGGTTCGATCCCGGACACCGTCGAGTTTCCGCTCCGCGGCTCGACCACGGTCGGCGAATTGCAAGAGTTCTACTCGATCGACATGAAAGAGCCGCCCAACATGACGCTGGCCGAAGCGATCCGTCGCCAGTGCGTCAACAATCGGGCGAGCCTGGGCGAGGCGGTCTGCTTTGACCGTTTGCGGCTGCGGGTGTTGCAATTGGCCAACGACGGGCACATCGAAACCGTGGGGATGTCGATCCTCCCCGAAAGCGAATTACCCCCATCGCAAGCCGGCCGACCGGAAGCGTCCGGTGCGGAACCCGCCCCCGGCTAAACGCTCGCGTCGCGATCAGCCGCCTGCGCTTGCGCTCGCCCCGACCTCGAATTAAGCTGCAGAGAGTCCACGGCCGCGGCGATCGTCCGTGGCACTTGGTCGGGGCGCCCGTCCCGCCGCGAACCGTCCCGCCNNCCGCGAACCGTCCCGCCGCGAACCGGCGGGCCGCTTACCGACGTCGCGAATGCCGCTGACCAGAAACCTCCTTGCTGAGAACCGAAATGCCGTTTTTATGCCGGCCGGCGATTCGTCGCTTTCGTCGCTTCCGTCGAGCTGCCATCCGCGGGGCGTTGATCTGCCTCAGCGCGGCGTTGTTCACTTCACCGGCGGTAGGTGCGGTTGTCACGTTGTACGACGGTTCCGCCGGTTCACTCCCCTCGGACCAAGGTTCGCTGACGTTCTTTTCGCTGGGCGGGAGCGGCAGCCAAACGGCTGTGACGTCGGGGGTGCGATTGCAGAGCGATCTGGCGGCGGGGACGGGCTACAGCAACCACAGCCCTTTCTCCACGCCGGGCAGCCCGATTCTGATCAACCCTGCCAACCCGGCTTTCGATTCGGCCACCGGTTTTGAGCTCGCGTTCGCGCTCCGAATCGCGGATGAAGCGCATACCAGCAACGATCGTGCGGGATGGAGCGTGACCATGATCGCCGCGAATGGCCGCGGGATCGAGCTCGGATTCTGGCGAGACCGGATCTTTGCCCAAAGCGATTCGCCCCTGTTCGTCGCGGCGGAGAATGTCCTGTTCGACACGGTCGCCACGGAGCGACAATACGTGCTCAGCATTCACGACGACGCCTACGCGCTATCCGACGGGACAACCCCGTTGTTGGCCGGGAGCTTGCGCGACTACAGCGGCTTCGGTAGTGTCCCTTACACGCTGTCGAACTATCTGTTCTTGGGTGACAACACCCGGAGCGGATCGGTCGACGCCTATCTCGGTCGGGTTACCCTGCGAACCGACACGGCCGCCGTTCCCGAGCCGGGCCTGGCGGGACTGGTGACCATCGGGCTCGCGATCGGGATCGTGCGGCGCCGGCAAACTCCCAACCGACGTGTCCTCGCGGCTCGGGCGTGAGATCGCTAGCCGACGGGTGAGTCGGAGGCTGCTAAGGTGCCGGCGTTTCGGTCGCTTGGCTTACCACCACGTGCAGGTGTTCGAACGCGGGGATGCCGTCCTCCCCAGTCCGCTCGATCCGCACGAGGTAGTTGCCGGGGGCGTCGTAGCGATGTGTCGTGATCGCGTAGCCGGTGGGGTTCAAGGGGACGAGGTTGCCATCCGACTGAGTCTTCACTCGCGGGCTGCCATCGCCAAAATCCCAAATTTCTTCGCCGCCGACGACGTTGAAGGCCCGCACCTTGAAGGTCGCTTCTTGGCCTGGGGCGAGCGTGAGCGACGGCGCGTAGGCGGCATGCAACGAGGGGGCATAACGTTCGGGAGTTCGGGGATTGAGCACCTGGACGATGGCGAAGTCGTAATCGACATTGCCCGCGGCGTCGGTGACCTTGAGGACTTCGCTGTAGCGCCCCGGTTGGGGGTAGGTCCGCGGAACCTTCGATCCTGTGGCAGTCGTACCGTCGTTGAATTGCCAATCGTACCGCAACTCTCCGCCGTCAGCGCACCAGCTGCGACTGCCATCCAGTTCGACCGATTCACCGGCGGTGATGAAATAGCGTGGCCGAGCACAAGCGACCAGTTGCGGGCGGTACTGGGCGAAGTAGGCCTCGCGCAGGATCGCGTAACCGGCCTGCGTCCCCCATTCGCCGGAGGGCTGACGGGCCACGATCTCGAAATGCAGATGCGACCACCCGCCGCTGGCCCCTTCCTTGCCGAGGATCCCGATCGGATCGCCCATTTTCACGACCCGCCCGGTCAGGATCGACGGATCGATCCGCTGCAGGTGGCTGTAGCGGTAATACCAGCCCCGCGCATCCCGCAGGTAGACGACATCGGCTCGCGGCTTGACCGGCGTGTCGACGCGATGATCGGGATGAACATCGAGGCCGCAGGAGACGACTAGACCATCCGTCGCGGCGGTCACGTCGACCAGCCCCTCGGCACCGCCGATATCGAGCCCGGAATGGTAGTAGATTTTGGGCAGGATTGAGGCACCCGCATCGATCGGCTCGTTGTCGAACCAAGTGGCCGACGCGAACCATCGCTGGTTAACGGGATACCGGAAGGTGCCCGGTCGCACCAAGGGCGAGCCCTGAGGCCAGAGGCGCAGTCGAGCCTGTTTCTTGAGCCCCCAAAACTCGGGGGTGCCGTTGGAATTGTAACCCGAAGTGATCGGGCAATCGATCTGGACCGCACCCGTCGTCACCGGGAGGTTGTACATCCCCGATTCCAACTCGAGCGTTTCGCCATCGACCTCGACCCGCACCCGCGCGCTGCGGACCGCCTGGCGAACCGGATCACGCGACTCCTGCAGCGTCAGCAAACGGACGCTGGATTCGCTACCGTCATGCAGCGTCACCCGCGCCGCTTCACCAACGTCAAGGTCGACAACCCGCACGAGCGGTTCGAGCACTTCGGCGTGTGTGGCGTCACCACCCGCGATCACGATCGCAAGCACGGATATTCGCCAAAAGATGCCACGAATCATGCCACGGAGCCTCAGGGGTTGGGGGGCAAATCGTCTGCGGATGCGGGAGGGAGGGGCGGCAGGATGTTGGCCACCCCGTTCGCCGCGGAGGGAGCTCGTCCGCTTCGCAGTGTAGCGAAAGCCGGCGGGGAAACTACACTTGTCAAACTTCCCCTGCGCGAGCTCCCGGTCAGCGATCCACCGCCCCGCCAATTCCCCACCAATTCCGAGTCTCATCCATGCCGGGTCCGGAATCACGCGTCACCATCATCAGCGTTTGCTACCAGAGCGCCGCGGTCATCTCAAACATGCTCGCCTCGCTGCCCAGCGAGACCCCGATCGTCTTGGTCGACAACGCTTCCGAGGACCTTGCAGCGTTGGAAGCGTTGGCCGAAGCGCATCATGCGACGCTGATTTGCAATGACCGTAATCTCGGGTTCGGTGTCGCCTGCAATCAGGGTGCGGCCATGGCGGAAACGGAATTCCTGCTGTTCCTCAATCCCGACACGACGCTGTGCCCCACCGCTTTGACGGAACTGGTGAACGCCGCCGAGCGATATCCCGAGGCTTCGGCCATGAATCCGCGGATCACGAATGCGAGAGGCTTGCCTGCCTTCATGTGGTTCAGCCCCCTGATGCCGCGTAGCGAAGTCATGCCTAAAGGCTGGCCCCCTCACGACCAAGAAGTAACCATTTTGCAAGGCAGTTCGCTATTCGTTCGCCGCAGCGCGTTCGAAGCGGTGGGTGGCTTTGACCCCGCCATTTTCTTGTATCACGAAGACGACGACCTATCGCGACGACTTCGGGCGGAGTCTGGTCCGCTGATGTTCATTCACGCGGCATGCATCACCCATCTCGGAGGCCAATCTTCACCTCGTCAGCCTGAGATTGCCGCGCTCAAAGGCTGGCATTTCGGACGCTCCCGGGTTTACGCGATGAGGAAGCATGGCCGTCCCCTGTCGTTTTTTGGTTCGTTGTGGGATGCGGTCAGTCGTTTGTCAGCATTCCGAGTGCTCTATTCGCCGCGCCTACGGGCCCGGCAGTGGGGTTACTTCCGTGGCGTGATCAGCACTTTGAGAGACGGCGGGACCTCACCTGCACTCGGCCAGCCGCCGGTGGTCACGATCCGGCGCAGCCGCGGAAACGCCATGTCCACCGAGTTGCCCCCCGAAACCTGCGCTACCGATTGACACCGCCGTTGCCGGGTTGGCGGCCGTGTCGCTGGTTGGCGCCGGCATGGCCCCCGGGTCGCTTGTGGGAAGGTACACTGGCGAGCGTTCCGCCGATCGCGATCGACATCAACTATCAGGAGTCGAACCCGTGCGACCCACCCCCCTGCTGCTCACGGTCCTGTTTCTCGGGATCGCACCGTTTCCCGCCGCGACCGCCGAGAACTGGCCCTGTTGGCGAGGCCCGCGTGGCGATGGGACGAGCACGGATCAGGCCGTTCCGACCGGCTGGGACTTGGCGACCGGAGAGAACGTCCTGTGGAAGATTCGCGTCCCCGGGACCGGCCATTCCTCGCCGATCGTGTGGGAAAATCGCCTGTTCTTGACGACCTGTTTCCAAGAAGAACAACAGCGAGCGCTGCTCTGTTTCGATACCGAGACCGGCGACGAGTTATGGCGGGCGAACGTTTTGAACTCGCCGCTGGAAACGATCCATCAGTTCAACAGCTTCGCTTCGGGGACCCCCGCGACGGACGGCGAACGGATCTACGTGGCGTTCCTGAAGGTCGACGGGAAGCTGATTCCCGCCCCCAACGTCGGACAAGCACGCGACATCACTCCGGGACGAATCATCCTGTCCGCGATCGATTTCGCCGGGCAACCGCAGTGGCAAGTCGATCTGGGTGATTTCATCAGCGCCCACGGGTTTTGCAGCTGCCCCGTGCTGTACCAAGACTTGGTGATCCTGAATGGCGATCATGACGGCCAGGGATATTTGGTCGCGGTCGATCGTTCGACGGGACGGGAGGTTTGGCGGACCGCGCGAGAGCAGGGGATTCGCAGCTATGTGACGCCGATCATCCGCGAGATCGATGGTCGTGATCAGCTGGTGATGGCGGGCAGCGGCCACATCGCCGCCTTCGATCCGCGCGACGGCAAGCTGATCTGGAAGGTGGAAGGGCCGTGCGAGCAGTTCGTCGCGTCGATGGTGTTTGACGGGGAACGGTTCATCATGAACGCCGGTTATCCGACACACCACGTCATGGCGGTCCGCCCCGACGGCCAGGGTGACGTGACGAAATCCCACGTCGCCTGGCACGTCGACCAATACGTACGCAGCTACGTCCCGTCGCCGGTGCTGATCGGCAATCGCCTGTTCGTCGCCGACGATCGCGGGACGGCCAACTGCTTCGACTCCACTGACGGCAGGCGAATTTGGCAAGCCCGCATATCCGGTTCGTTCAACGCGTCGCTCGTTGCCACCGAACGCCACGCTTACTTTTTGTCCGGTGACGGTGAACTGAAGGTCGTCGCTCCGACGGACGACTATCAGGTGACTGCCGAGAATCGATTGGACGAGGTCTGCCATGCCACGCCAGCGATCAGCAACGGCCGTTTGTACATTCGTGGCGATCAGCACCTGTTCGCGATCGGAGCCAAGGCCGCTGCCGCGTTGACTGGCGAGTGACAGCGGCCGGGCAAGTGATGGCTCCGGTCTACAACAGGCCGGCAGCCTTGAGGCTCTTCATGATCGCTTCCGCGTTGTCGTTGAGCTTTTCTTGCTTGGCCAACGCGGTGAGCTGCTTGGCCGAGTCGGTCTTTTTGCCGATCGCTAGGTAAGCGATCCCGTCCAACAACAAGTCCTTGCCCTTGGCGGAGATCCCCAAGACCTTCATCGCCTTGGCCGCATTCTGCTCGGCAGCGGTGCGCGCGAGCATAAACTTATACTCGTTGCTCGCCTTGAACCGGTCGATGATCTGCTCGGACAGCTTCGCGATCGCGACCCGGGCCTTTTCCTGGGCCACTTTGAACGCTGCCTCATCCTTGGCGGTGAACGCCGCGGTCAATTCCGTTCGCAGCGGTGCCGCGATGTTGATCTCCTTCGGCGCTCCGGACTTGATGTACTTCGGGTAGATGCCCGCCATGTTCCCCTTGTCGAAATAGAACAGAATGTTCTCGTCCGTCTGCTCCTTGATCGAGAATTTGAGCAACATGCCGAACAGGGTGGCGTTCTTTTTCAGGTCGTCGAGTTTACCCATGATCGATTACCGCCTTTGCAAAGTGAGCCGTTTCGAACCGGGAGTACCAAACTTTCGGCAACTCATCGCGAAATCAGTGAACCGGCGGTGGGCACTATAACCGTGTGTACCCGCGCAAGCCATCATGCAACGTTTGCTTTCAGCCCCTTTGCCGCTTCGATCTGAATGTGCCGGAGTCGGCAGCGGTGGTCTGTCGTCACCGTTCGAGGTTGGACCGAGCGGTTTGACAACGTTGGGCCGGGTCGGTGCGCGGGCCGCGAAGTTGGCCTCTTTCCGAGCGTCGCCGTGGCGTGCAGACTGAGCAGCCATTGATCAACATCCTGCGGAGCGTTTCGATGACCCATGTCCTGAGTCGCTGTGCTCGCTTATTCGGCTCACTCTTGTTGGCCGGCCTCCTCACCATCCAAGTCCGTGCGGAGGAACCGCTGCGACATATCCTGTTCGGTTCCTGCCTCGACACGCACGAGCACCCGATGCTCGATCGCACGCTGACGCTCCCCTGCGACCTATTCCTGTTCATGGGCGACAACGTCTACGCCGACACGGGCGGCATTCCGCTGATGCAGGAAAAGTATCGCCTGCTGAAACAGAGCCGCTTCTTCAAGGGGTTGCGGAAGGTCCCCGTGATGGCGACCTGGGACGACCACGACTTCGGTCAAAACGATGGCGGGGCAGACTTTACGCACAAGCGTGAGGCCCAAACCGAATTTTGGAATTGGCTCGACGAACCGGCGGACTCGCCGCGTCGCCGCCAGGAAGGTGTCTACACAACGCGGACCTTCGGCCCCCCGGGCCAGCGACTGCAGGTGATCCTGCTCGACACTCGCTATTTTCGCAGTCCGCTGCGGACCGTCCCCAAGGAACTGCGACTGCTGGGCGGTCCCTACACCGCCTCCGACGACACCACGAAAACGATGCTCGGCGAAACGCAGTGGCGGTGGTTGGAAGCGACGCTCGATCAACCGGCCGACTTGCGTTTGATCGTGTCCAGCATCCAGTTCGCCCCGGAAGTGCACGGTGGCGAATGCTGGGCGAACCTGCCGCACGAGCAGCGGCGGATGCGGTCACTGCTCAAAGGCCAGCGGGTCGCGTTCCTGAGCGGCGACCGGCATTGGTCCGAGTTTTCGCACCACGGCGCGTTCGACTTCACATCCAGTTCGATGACGCAAAAGCATCCCCGCGGCACGCCGACAGCCAACCGCCATCGAATCGTCCCCACGACCTATCACCTTCCCAACGTCGGGCATTTGCAAATCGATTGGGACGCGGCCACGCTCACCGCCAAGATCATTCGCGAAGATGGTGGCGTCGCCCTGGAACACCGAGTCCCGTTCGCGGAGCTGGTCGTGGAGTAACCGCGCGCGTACGGGTTTCCTGATCAATGACGAACCGTGATTGCCGCAGGGTCGTGGAAGCTGCAACTGGGTCGCGCTAGCGGTCGCGGTACCGTCAGCGCGGGTCATTGCCCCGCCGCGGTGCGTGTGTAGATGACCGCGTTGTGGGTGGCGCGACCGACGGCGATGATTTCGGCCCGGCCGTCGCCATCGAGGTCCGCCGTGACCAGGTCTTCGACGGCGACTTGGCCCGGGTTCAGCAGTGTTCGCTGCCACTGGCCGGACGCTTGCCGGTCATAAATGCGGACGCCACAGCGATGCGGATCGATATTGTCGCGGACACCGATCACCAGCTCGTCCTCGGCATCGGCGTCCAAATTCACGCAGGCGACGGCGTGTCCCCAGCTCAATTGATCGTCGATCACGGTCCGTGGCCACAAGGGACTGCTGCCCCCGACCACCATCGCATCGCTGACGTCGGCCGGCTGTTCGTAAACGACGACCTGATTGCCATGCCACGGCTCGATCGTGGCGATGTACCGCTGCGTGTCGGTCAATTTCCCGATCCGCAATTCACTCGCGCCACGGGCCGGGGCTGTTCCGGAATGCCCTTCGCCGAGCCGTACCAAGGTCCGCGTTTTCGCGTTGGCCTGCTGCGTCCAAAGGTGAACGCCCTCGAAGCTGGCCAGCAACAGGTCTTCGCGGCCGTCACGGTCGAAGTCGACGACTTCCAGGTTGTGCATCACCGGCAGCGTCTCTTCGATCGTGGCGTGATGCCAGGCTTCGGAACTCAGGTCGCCGAAGATTGACCAGCGTGCGACGCGGACGTTCGTGTTGTCCCAACCGGGGGCTTGCGATCCGCGGCCTTTCAGCGGCGCCGTGATCAGTTCTCGCTTGCCATCGCCATCGAGATCGGCCCAGGCCATCCGGTGCATCGTCGGCTCGTCGCGGGTCATGACGCGGTGAGTCCAGGGTTGCGTCGGATCGGCCGGGCATTCGAGCCAGCCGACCGCGCCGCCGGAGGTCGTGTTGTTCGGCTGCCAGTCGTAACCGATGGCAAAATCGAGATCGCCATCGCCGTCGATGTCGTGCGGGGCGAAGCAGACGTTGTCATTTTTCGCTTCCGGCGTGGCGTGCATCACATGCAGATCCCAGGTCGGATTCTCGAGCCACAGGATGCGTTTGCTGTCGACGATCGCGATGTCGAGCTTGCCGTCACGATTGACGTCGACGGCGCGGACGGCGTAACCGACTTGCAGCTCGACCGGCAACTCGACGGCGCGCCAATCTTGGGCCAAGGCGGGGCTGACCAACAGGGTCAACCCGATCCCGTGAAGGGCAGATCGGCCAATTCCGCGAAAGATCGATGGGCGACAACGTGCGGCGATGGTCATGAATGGAGCTCGGAGCAGGGGGGGAGGGAACGGAGAAGCCGAAGGGGTCCTGATTGTATCGCATCGCCGAAGGCGGCTAAGCTTGGTGCTCCTCAGGATCAGGAGCACTGCCTGGCCAACTGGGGACCGAGCCGGCTTTCGCAGTTCATCGGCTCGCCCACCGACGAAGTTTGGCGGGCCTTGGTCACGCCCAAGGTGTTCGCCCAATGGTGGGCGACTGGAGAGTTCTGGGCCACGGTGTTTTTGGGTACGGATTCCTATCGAGAGGGCGGGATGAGTGGTTCGATGACGGTTGTGGAATATGTCGCCCAGCGATTCGTGGCGCTGGGGATCGGGCATATTTTCGGAGTGCCAGGCGATTACGCCTTTCCGTTCAACGACGCCTTCGACGACTCGCCCGCGATCCAGTGGGTCGGTTGCTGCTCGGAACTGAATGCCGCCTACGCAGCCGACGGTTACGCCCGCATCCGGGGCGCGGCGTTGCTGAGCACGACGTATGGCGTGGGAGAACTGTCGGCGCTCAATGGCGTGATGGGGTCCAGGGCGGAGCACCTGGCGGTGTTCCATTTGGTCGGCCACCCGAGTCGGCGGCTGCAACGGATCCGCGCGGTCACGCACCACAGCCTCGGTGACGGCGATTTCAATCGTTTCATACCGCTCTCCGCTGCGGCCTGCTGCGTCTCGGTCGAGTTGACGCCGCGGAACTGCATCGCCGAGTTGGAACGGGCGATCGAACGGGCGTTGACGTTCTGCCTCCCCGCCCACATCTATGTCCCGGAGGATTACGCGCTGATGCCGATCGTCGGCACCCCCGCGCCGATGCGGCATTTGGACGAGATGCCGCGCGGGATCTCGGACGCGACCGAGTTGCGGGCGGCGGTGGCGGCGGTCTTGGAACGCCTGGCGAAGGCCGAACGACCGCTGGCGTTCGTCTCCCACATGATTTCGCGTTATCGGTTGGAGTCGTCGGTGGCGAACTTTCTGGAGCGGGCGAACATCCCCTTCGCCACGACCCCGATGGACAAGACCGCGATCGATCCGACGCACCCGCTGTTCCTAGGCATGTACAGCGGCGGCTCGATGGCACCCGATGTGCAGCGGGCGGTCGCGGAATCGGACTGCGTCCTCGACCTGGGGGGCGTGATCTGGTCCGACCTGAATACCGGATTCTGGAGCGACCAGGTCGATCAGGAATCGCTGGTTCGGCTGATGCCCCATGACGTGCAGATCGGCGAAGATTCCTACGGCCCGAATTGGTTGGGTGACGTGCTCCGCGATCTGGCCGAGGCCGCGTCGTTGAAGCGTTTTCCCGCGGCACAGATTCCCGAGCCGCCGCCGTCGCCCACGCTCGCCGGTTCCGCCAACGACCCGATCAGCTATGCACGATTCTATCCGCGGTTACAGCGATTCCTCCGCGCCGGCGATACGGTGATCAGCGATACCGGAACCTGCATGCTGCACCTGACGGCGATGCCGCTGCCGCCTGGGACGAACTTTTACACGCAAACCTTGTGGGGATCGGTCGGTTGGGGCACACCCTGTTCGCTCGGGATGTGCTTGGCCGCGCCGCAACAGCGGACGATTCTGGTCACGGGCGATGGTGCCCACCAGATGACGGCCATGGAAGTCGGCACGATGGACCGCTACGGCGCAAAACCGATCCTGTTCGTGCTCAACAATTCGTCCTATGCGGTCGAAGAGCTGATCAGCCGGACCACGGGGCATCAGTACAACGATTTGGCACCCTGGCGGTACGCGGAATTGCCCGCCGTGCTGGGATGTCGCGATTGGTTCGCCGCGAAGGTCACGACGGTGGCCGAGTTGGAAGCCGCGCTCGAAGCGATTTCCCAAACCGATCGCGCCGCTTACATCGAAGTGGTCGTGGACCCGGCCGAACAGCCGCACCCGCTGCCCGGCAGAATGCTCGACACGCTCTACAAGACCTCCCCGCCGCGGCAGGACTGAGCG
>DITY01000072.1:7784-16724 GCA_002422955.1 Planctomycetaceae bacterium UBA6172 | reverse complement strand
CCGGTCCCCGTCAACATCCGTTTCAATACCTGAAATCCTTACCACAGCCTAGTTGAGCTCGCGAGCGTCGCTGGTTCCAAAGGCCTGCTTTAGCACCCAAGGCGCCAAGACCAAGACATGCACGACGATGGCAACGATTGCCAGCAGGACGGCAACGGCGACGAGCCAAATGCTTCCCAAGGCGAGAGCGCCAACCAGTCCGAGCACGAACAGGGATCCGGCGAAGGAAAACATACCCATTCGTGAGGCGAGGAAATTTTGGAAAGGCGAAGCCTTTTCCTGATAACGTCGGTAATAGTCCGAGAGCTTTTCCTGCGAGTCGGACCAAGAAAACTGGTCGACGGGAAAATGATCGTCGCATTTCACGCAGTAGGTGGAGACCATCCTCGCGAGCGGGTCTGCTAAAGCGCTGAACTCAGGTCCGTCGACCGTGGTCGAGGTTCCGCAGGCTCGGTGGGTGTAGTCCCGCTCCGTTCTGCCGCGCACCATGCCGCCTTTGGGAGCCGCGATAGTCGGGATGTCGTGCGAGGCTTCCGAGACGTCGACCTCGAAAATTCCGGGCACATCCAGGACGCCTTTGCATGCCGGGCAGCGAATTTTTTTCCCAGCGTAGTCATCCTTGACTCGAAATGATTTTTGACAGCCTTGGCAGGAGACTTGGATTGACATGAATAGGGTTTCTCGTGTCGAGCGCCTGCGTCGATCCGGTCGCGGCGAACGACAATGAATTCAAAAACCGCGCGGCCCGCGGTTCGGTGGGAAAAGTACTGGTGGATAGGCCCGGAACGAGCGTGCTGGCTGTGGGGCGAAAGTCCCCTGTACGAACTGGGAAACCTTGCGGGGGTCAGTATAACGACTGGACACTCTGCAATGACAAGTCCGCGTCGCGGGCAACGGCGCGCGGGTGACCGGGGGATGGAAAGGCCGCCTGCGGATGCCTGGGTTGGTGGCGGGTTCGTTCACACGGACCCGGATGCATCCTTGCCAAATTCGCGAGGGTAGGAACCGAAATGCGCTCCAGGTCAAGAGCGGCCACGCGAATAGCCCCGCATCACAGAGCCGTCCAGCCCCGAACGCTCAGGTAGACCGTGAGCTGGTCTAGCGGAACTTCGGTCGAATCCGGCGAGATTTGCCCACCGATCCTCGTGAGTAACCCTGTCGATACCGATCACGCTTCGCCGTATATCTGAAGCACCAACTCCGAAAGCTTGCTGAGCTAAATCAAACCCAACGGTTCTGCTAACGAGGCTTTGGAATGCGACTTGAAGTCAATTCAATCGTCCCGACTGCTTTCCTCCAGAATCCGTAATTCGCAATGAATGCGGGCAGCTTTGGCCTTGGCCATTTCGTCCACCCGGCCTGTTCCAACCTTCATACGCGTCTTCTGGTACTCTTCAGTCTCCTTGAACTTCTTCAACGATGCTTCCAGGGCCGCCAGTCGCTCGGCCTTTGTTGAAGCGACTGCAAGTTCCGCGTCGGACAAGGCCACCAGCGCTGCAAGCAGTCCATCAACATCGTCTACACCAGCCATAGATCTTTGCTGCAAAAGGTCGATGAGCTGGCGCATGGCATCGCGATACTCGATGCGCTTTTTGATTAACGCATCGTCGGGAGCGGCAACTGTTGCCGAGGTAGGTTGCTGCAACTTGACCTTTTCCTGCGGCGCAAAGCCGGTCGTCAAAAGCGCAGCTGAAGAAACGAACAGGGCAACGCAAGCATGTCTCATGTTTTTACTCCACGAACGACCCAGATACCCCGGCGGCAGCCAAGCACCTGCGATTTGAAAACCCACCCGATCCGCCGCTCGGGTTGACCGCCTTGGGTACACCCCGCATGGTCGTGCTGGTTGTGGCGAGAAAGCCACCCTCCATGAGGTGAGGAACTTTGCAGCGAGAAGGTGAGTATACCCAATGACGCTCGGCAAATGGAAAATCCGAGGCGAAGGTAAATGCGCCCGGGTGACTGGCGGTGGAAAGGCAGCCAACAGGTGCCTGGGGCGACGCTGCGCTTGGTCAGCCCCAACCGGACGCATGCAGCGATGCCCAAGCTGCGCGGCGACGAACAGAAGCATCACCCGAGGCCGGAGTGGCCAGGCCAGCATGCTCCACATCACCCCTCCCTCCGAAAAACGATCGCTCAGGTAGACCGACAGCCTATGGCGCGAAACATTGGTCGCATCCGGCCAGATCTGCTAGCCAGTCCTTGTGAGCGCACTTGTCGATATCTATCACGTTTCTCCGCGTTTCTGAATCACCCGCTCGGAAAGCGGCCTGAGGCGGATCGAACTCAAGGATTCTGCTGGCCACGCTTTGGAATGAAAATCAAAAACAATCTAATCGTCGCGGCGGCTTTCCTCCAAAATCCGGATTTCGCATCGAAGGCGACTAGCCTTGGCTGAGATCATTTCATCCACACGGCCGCCTCCCCTTTTCGATTGTTGTTGTTGTTGGATGTATTCAACTTGCTTCAGATCCACCAACAATGCCTCCAAGGCCGCCAGGCGTTCGTCTCGTGTCGACGCGACTGCAAATTTTGCTTCGGACAAAGCCATTTTCGCTGCAAGTCGTCCATCGATGTTTTCTACCCCCCCAGAGTAGAACACCTGTTTAATTTTTACGACTTCACGCATGGAATCGAGATATTCGATGCGTTTGCGGTTTAAAGCATCGTCAGGAACAGCAACTGTCGTTGGTGCAGAAGCGGCATCTGTTGCCGAGGTAGGTTCCTGCACCTGGGTCTCTTCCTACGGCGTACAGACGGTCGTCAAAAGCGCAGCTGAAGAAACGAACAGGGCGACGCAAGCATGTCTCATGTTTTTACTCCACGAACGACCCAGATACCCCGGCGGCAGCCAAGCACCTGCGATTTGAAAACCCGCCCGATCCGCCGCTCGGGTTGACCGCTTTGGTGCGCCCTGCATGGTCGTGCTGGGGACTGCGCGAAATTCTCTCTGAATGAGTTGAGGCACTTTGCAGTGCAAAGGTCAGTATACCAAGAGAACGCTTTGCAATGACAAGTCCGAACTGAGGCCAACTGCGCGCGGGTGACCGGGGACGAAAAGGCATCCGCAGGCTGGCTAAATCAACGCCGGGTCTGTTTGATCTCACCCGGGTCCAACCGCTCCTCAATTACGAGGTTGCAAACGGAAACGTGTTTCGAGGCTGAGCGCGTGAGCGTAGCAACACGTGGTCGGCCCCAAACGCCCACTCGACTCAGTTAGGCCGCGGACTAAGCGTACGAAACGCCAACTCGCCTCCACGGAGACCTGCCAGTCTGAGCCTGTAAGTTTTTTTGGTTCTGACCTGACGCCTGTTAGTCCGGCCCTTCTGTCATCGACGTCAGTTGACAGAAAACGCATGCCCAGATCGTTGGAAGAATTATCGCCGCGAGGAAAATCATCCAAGGCAGAATTCCCGAACCCACGAATCCGGGATTCGGCCGGAACGAGCGAAGGCGGTCTACCGCCTGACCGAGATGAATGCTGATGTCTGTGTTCATCCTCTGTTCATCCTCACCCGCATAGTCACGACTGGGCGAGTCGAACGCTGTCCAAAGGATGCTGGAATTGATGTAAGAGAAGATCGCTCCCCATACTAATCCGGCAACTAGGCCAAAGGCGGCACCTCTGATCCCAGGCTCGAGCGATCCCAGTCCATAGAATCCTACCCAAGTCGCGAATACGAGTGCGGCGGCGATCAACCCCACCAGGAATGCAAACCACCAGCGACACGGTTGGCGACCGTGGAGTCTTGAGCGTAGCAAAGCCGCGGCGTAGGCGATGATCGTCGCGACAATCGCAAATATTAAGAAAGCGATTTTTCCGATGAACGGCATTTTTCGCCTCCAATCGACGGATTCTCTTTCCACCCAAAATCACTTTATCGCTGGCACGCAGCGATGAGCGATCAATCAGCGTTGAACTCGTCCGCGGAGCCGCCACCGGGCTCACCCTGGGAATTGTATTTCTGGGCAAGGATAACACTTGTCCGCGGTGGTTGGCAAAAGAAATGTGTTGCTTTTGGCGGGGACACACTGAGCTGTCGGATGGGCTCTTGGCGTGAATCGGATGACGCAACGCCGGTTCAAACGATCATGTCTGGAGCGGTTGCTGGTGTGGGCACGCGGGGTGATGAATTGGGCGGTGAAGAGAAATGGGGATCGCGCGTGGGTCTACCGATTGTTGGGTGGAGTCGGTGCCCCGCCGGAAGATGCTAACGGATCACGAAGGTACGTTTGAGGTAGCGGAGCAGCGTGGTGCCGAGCGGTTGGGGGGCGGCTTGGACTTTGGCGTGACCGGTGCTCTCGGGTGGCAGGGGGATGGTGGGCGCGTCGAGCGCGATGATGGCTTGATAGTAGGTGTCGACCGGTGGGCCGAGGGTACCGGTACTCAAGGTGTCGAGCCCGAGGCGGCGCAGCATCGCTGGCGGGATGTCGTCCGCGGTCGCCTTGGCGATCCGGGTGATCTTGCCGCGGATGGTACGGACCGGTGCGCGGTCGACCCGTAACTCGACTGACTGCCCCGGACGCAGGTCGGCGACATCGGCTTGGCTGATCAATAAGATCGCTTGAATCTTTGCTGGATCGCCGATCGTGCAGACGGCCTCGCCGACTTCGATGAACGCGCCGGGATTGTTGCGGTCCAGCGGGGTGCCTTGCCAGGAAGCGAGCCGGGACGCGTCCTCGCGCGGCCGCTGGGTCGGTGGCGGTGCAAAGACGGTCCCGCCGATCGGGGCTCGGATCACCAACCGCTGTTGATCTTGGCGATACAGCTCCCACCGGGCGCGGGCGTCGGCCAGCGATTGTTGTTCGGCGGGGATCAGGGCGACGACGTCGGGATCGGTCGCTTCGATCCGTTGCAGGTTGGTCAGGTGTCGCTGGCGGCGATCGACCTCCGCCGCCAATTCGGTCAGCTTCAGTTCGATCTCGGGGTCGCGCAGCGTGACCACGGGTTGATCCGGTTCCACGCGTGCCCCTTCGTTCACCGCAGTTTGGAGCGTACCGGCGACCGGGGCATAAAGCGTGCGGGCGTCGCGAAGTTCGATCCAGAACGGGGCCGCGACGCGGTGCGGCAGGGGAATCAAGAACACCGTGGCGAGTAGCCCGGCAATCAGCATGGGGAGGATCACGAGACGGCGGTTCAGAATCGCTGCCCTGCCTGGCGGGGACGCGATCGTCTTGGCGAGGCGCCGGACCGGGGGCAGGACGGCTCCGACCAGCAGCGGCGTGGCGAGCAGCCAGGCGACGAGGCCCAGCCCCGACGGTTCCAGCACGCGGAAGAGGAACCAGATGATGCCGCCCAGCAGCAGCCAGCGATACACCGTCGCGGCCGCCGCATACAGCCCCAGCGCGAGGCTGCGGGCCAGCGACCGCGAGCCGCCGGCCGCGTCGGGGGCCGGCTTGCCGGTCAGCAGGCGGGTCAGGCCGCGGCGCCAGGTGGCTCGCGATTCCTGCCAGAGGTTGGGGATGTCGACGAGATCGGCGAGCACGAAGTAGCCGTCGGAGCGGATTAGGGGATTGGCGTTGAACAACAACGCGTTGACCGAACAGAGGAACATCACTCGCAAGGCCAGCGAATTGAGTTGACCCGGTTCGCTGAACCACCAGATGAATGTCGCGATCGACGCGACGACCAATTCGACGAGCACGCCAGCGAGCGAGATCAGGATTCGCTTCCAACGCTCGGGGATTCGCCAGGCGTCCGAGGTGTCGCAGTAGAGCGTCGGCATCAGCGCCAGCAGCAGCACGCCGATCTCGCGACACGAGCCGCCGAGATGACGGCTGACGAGCGCGTGCCCGAGTTCGTGCAGCGCCTTGGTCGCGATCAGGGCAACGGCGAAACCGAGCAGGGCCGGCGGGTTGAAGAACTGTTCGAACGAGGGGAGTCGGCTTTGGAAGCTGGCGAACTGCAGCGTCACCAGCGCGGCGGCCGCGAGCACGAGCGACAGCCACACGGCCAACATCCCAGGGGAAAGCATCCATCGCACCGCCGGGTAGAGGCGATCGATGAACCGCCGCGCGGGAATCCCGGGCAGGCGGATCGATAGCGGATTGGACAACACCCCCCAAATCCGTTCGTTGCGATGTCGGTCATCGCGATCCGCCAGCACGTCTCCTTGCCCGCGCGAGTCACCGACGACCAACCCGAGTTCGTGCAACTGAAACAGGAAGCCGTTGAGCGTGCGAAGCCCGAGTCGCAGCGGATAGAACCGCTGGTCAAAGGCCTGCTTGAGGGCTCGCAGGTTGGGGTAGCGATCGAGCCCGCGGAGGATGAAGCATTCCTCGTCGCGGAGGCGAAAGTACTTGAGCGTGACCGGGTCTTCGACGATCCAGTGGCCGGACGCACCCGCGCCGTGCGGCGTGAGGATCAACTCGGGACGCATGCGGAGTTGGGGACCACCGCGGGCTCCGCTGACGCCACCAGCTCCGCTCATGGTGCGAGGACCGTGACCGATGCGGTCATGCCGGGGCGGAGTTGCAGCGCCGTGTTTTCGACTTCGACCCAGACGCGGACCTGGGAATTGATCGGGTCGATCTCGGGGCTGACGAACACGACCTCGCCGCTCAGCTGCACCGGGCGGTTGTCATCATCGGTCGCTTCGACGCGCACCGGTCGGCCGACGAGTTCGATCTTTCCCTGCCGGGCTGGGAGGAACCCTTCCACGCGGAGCCGGTCGAGGCGGATGATGCGGGCCACGACATCGCCGGGCTGGACCCATTCGCCGAGACGGCGCTGGACCTCGACGACCATGCCTTTGATGGGGGCGATCAGCTGGCGAGTTTCGAGTTGATATTTGGCCGTCAGGTGTTCGTTCTCGCTGACCTCGCTGCTGAGGCCGGCGATCAGGCGTTCGTGCTGGGCGCGACGGGTTTCCAATTCGCCTTGTTCGACGAGCAAGCGTTGGCGGTCGAGCTCGGTCTTGGAAACGGTCTTGGCGTACTTCACGTTCGATTCGAGCGACCGTTCCAATTCCGCGCGAGCCACTTCGGTCGTCTTCTTGGCATACAGCTCGTTCAGATCATTCTCGAACTCCTGCCTAGCGATTTGCGATTGAATCCGAGTCCGTTCGACCAACAGCCGCAGATCTTCGTCGCGGAGCCGAGCTAACGGGTTGCCGATTTCGACCCATTGGCCCGGTTTGACGTGGAGTTCCGCGATCACGCCCGCTTCGGCCGCCGGGACTTCGACCTGTTCCGAAAGGGTGACGACGCCCGCGGCGATCACGATCGGCGATGTCTTGGCGAGTGCGTTGGGCGACGCCTTGAGAGGTGCGGGAGCGGTCTCCTGGGCCGAGGCATTGCCGACCGATAGCATGATGAAGCTCGCGAGCACCCAACGTGCGGCGGTTCGCAGCAGGCAGGGGTTGCCGGTCAACGGGCAAGAGCGATGGGTGATGGAGAGGGGAGTCATATTGGCAACCACAAGCGGATGGCATCGACGAAATCGTAGAACCAAGCTTGGCCGAGGGAACCGCGGCCGCAGGGGATGCTGGCGATCGCGGTCGCGCCGGGCACTCGATCCTCGGAGGAATTCAATTCTAGGCTGACGGTGACCAACAGGAAGGACTCGCCCGATTCATCGATCTGCACGCGGCTGGACCAGTTGACCAGTCGGCCGTCGAGCCAGTTCCCCGGGTCGGTCGTGAGCGCCACGGCGACCGCGTCGGAAGGGCCAGAGGCGACCGCGTCGGACGGGCTAGCAGGGACCGTCGCCGCGAGACCGTCAGGTGGGTCGGCTGGATTGGAGGAATCGGTTGGGGCCAAGGTGACCGGCGGGCGATGGTGAGCCAGCAGGCGGCCGGCTTGGCGGCTGGGGACGCGCAATTCCGCTTGCCAGTCGCCGTCGATGTCGGCCACGGTCAGCAGCGATTCGCCGCGGCGCAGCGGTCGGCCGGTCAGGCGTTGAGCGGTGTTCCAGGTCAGCACTTGGCCGGCGATGGGGGCGCGGACGATCAGCTCCTCGCGGTGCAGGCGGAGCATGTCGAGGCGTTTTTGGTGTGCGTCGGCCTGTTGCTGGAACTGATCGGCCTCGGCCGTCAGCCGGCGTTCGCGGGCGCGCGACTCGGCATCGCCGGAGCGGAGTTGCAGGCGTTCGGATTGGGCGACGGCGAGACGCTGGCGAGCCAAGTCCAATTCCCCTTCGACACGTTGGGTTTCCAAATCCAAATCGGTCGAGCGAAGCTCCAGCAGCGGTTGACCGGCGGTGACCCGTTGGCCCGAATCGACCAACACGGCGGAGACGACACCGTCACGCGGGGCGAAGACGTCGCGGCGGTTGGCGGGAATCAATTCGCCGCGGGCTCGCAGGCGAATGTCGGCGGGGGTCAGCAGCAGCGCCGCGATGACGCTCGCCAGCACCGCCGCAGCCGCGAGCGCTGTGGGGGTCCAACGGGCTAGCCAGCGGCGATCGGCCAAGCGAAACCACAACCGATACCCCGGGATGTGGCTGACTCGGTCGGCGTTTCGCAGGGCGGTGGTGC
This sequence comes from Planctomycetaceae bacterium UBA6172, assembly GCA_002422955.1. Classification (GTDB taxonomy): domain Bacteria; phylum Planctomycetota; class Planctomycetia; order Pirellulales; family Pirellulaceae; genus UBA6163. Next base: position 8,247 of record DITY01000072.1, on the reverse strand, counting down.
TGGGGCCGAGCATCCGCCGCAGCGTCTCGCGCTGCAGATCGCTCAGCGGTTCGCGGAATTGTTCCGCGACCAACAACCCCAGCGGCCGCGCGGGGGGCGTGTTGTCATCGACGGCGGGATCGGGCGCGGGGGTCAGCGGCAGGATCGCCAGCGCGATGGCGGGTGACGCGTCGAGGTAGGCGGCGAGCGGTTCGCTGATTTGTGGCGGCAAGTCCTCCGTCACGGCATCGAACCAGAACGCTTGGCCGGTTGCGGCGACTCGTTTGCCCAACAGCTCCAGACGCTCGGCGGCGGGGCTGTGCCGATGCACGTGTTCGGCGCCGCTGACCGCGGCGAGTCGCCAGCGGTTGCCTCGCCGCAGCAGCAGCGACAGGCGATCGCAGTCGAGCCGGGCGCGTCCTTCGTTCGCGATGTCGTAAGCGGTTTGTCGCAGATCGAGACTCTCGTTGACCTTTTGGGCGAA
>DITY01000072.1:0-7664 GCA_002422955.1 Planctomycetaceae bacterium UBA6172 | reverse complement strand
CGCAGGGTCAGCCCAACCGATGCCGATCACGCCGGCCTCCCCGCCAATGGCTCGCCAGGGCACCAGGATCGCGGCGGTTCCCAAGCGTTTGGGCTGGCCCGCATGCGCGGTGGCTTGGACCAGACTCGGGTCGGCCAGGCTTGCGTCGGCCAGTGGAGCCGCGGGAGGGGCATCGGCGTTGGGGGCGAAAACGGGCCAGAGCCGATGCGGGGGCGGCGAAGTTGAGTCGCTCGTCGTCGGGGTCGTCGTCGCGGGGGTGGTCCGCCAGACTTCCACGCGCCGGATACCCAGCGGTGCGATTTCGCGGAGCAACCTGTTGAAGAATTCGGTCCCAAGGGTGTCAGCTTCGGCGAGCAGGCTGAGCCGTTCCAGCAGCGGATCGATAGCGTCGAGCGACCACGCGGGTTGGTCGACGCTGTCGGATTCCGTTTTCGCCGGTTTGACGAGCCCCGTCATCGAATCCCCGTCATCGAATGCCCTCGGCCCAAAATGGGGCGGGTAAGGTTCCCACAACCGTAAACCCTAGAAATCAGGAAAGCCAGGAAAGCTAAGGGGATAGCTTGAACTTTAGGGGACAGAACCCCGTTTCACGCGGATTAACCGTCAATCTTGGACAACTTGGGCCGAATGATTGTTCCTTTCGTCACAACCGTTCGATACACGAACGATAACGGAATCCGTATCGCCAACCCGATCGATTCGGCTCGGCCTTCCGCGCTGCATTGACGCATGTTAACGCCACGCCATGAACCAGTGGAACCGACTCGGCTCGACGACCGCGGTGCTATTGGCATTTATCTTCGCATGGGGATGCCGTGGCACGCGTCCAGCAGTTCCCGCAGCGCGTGAGTCGGCGGTGATTCCCGCCACGGTGTGGAACATTCGCACCGAGCCGTTGAGTGACGACGAAATTGTGACTCAGTCCGCGGTCGCGCCGCGGACGCTGAAGGACATGGCTAACCTGGGTCGCTGGGAATTGGGGCTGCAGGAAGCGGTCCGGATCGCGCTGAGCAATTCGCCGGTGCTGCGGGATTTGGGTGGGAGTGTCATTCGTTCGCCCGAGACGGCGATGACGGCGATGGATCCGGCGGTGATCGAGACCGACCCGCGGTTTGGGGTGGAAGCGGCGTTGAGCGAGTTTGACGCGCGGATCGACTCCGATTTCTCCAGCGAGAAGATCGACCGCCGACTCAACAATCAGACGGCGGGGACGCTCGGTTTCCTCAACGGACAGCTCAACTCTTGGGATACCGGGCTGTCGAAGCGGACGGCTTACGGTTCGCGTTTCACGGTCGCTCAGCACATCGACCATGACCTCGACAACAACGTCGCCAACACCTTCCCGCGTGGCGCTTGGAACGTTTGGTACCAGGCCGAAGCCCGGCACCCGTTGCTGCAAGGGAGCGGGTTGCAGTTCAACCAGATCGCCGGACCGAACTCGGTGATCGGCAATTACAACGGCGTGATGGTCGCGCGAGTTCGCGCGGATGTGAGCTTGGCGGAGTTCGAGATCGGTCTGCGAGATTTCGTCAGCGACGTCGAGAACGCTTATTGGGATTTGTACTTCGCCTACCGCGACCTCGACGCTAAGGTACGGGCGCGGGATGTGGCGTTGGAAACTTGGCGGCGGATCGAAGCGCTCAATCTGTCCGGCCGGCGCGGCGGCGAAGCGGAACGCGAGGCGCAAGCCCGTGAGCAGTTCTTTCGCTTTGAGGCGGAGGCGCAGGACTCCTTAGCCGGCCGACCATTGGACGGCACGCGGACCAACAACGGGTCACTGCCAGGGACCTTCCGCGGCTTGCCCGGCGTGCTGGTCAACGAGCGACGTTTGCGGCTGATCATGAACGTTCCGCCCGATGCCGGCCGGCTGATCTTGCCGATCGACGAACCGCCGACGGCGAACGTCGTGTTCGATTGGCCGACGGTCACCACCGAGGCGCTCAGTCGCCGCGGGGAACTCCGACGCCAGCGGTTGATGGTGAATCGCGCGGAATTGGAATTGACCGCCGCCCGCAACTTTTTGCTCCCTCAGTTGGACATGTTCGGGCGTTATCGAGTCCGCGGCTTTGGCAGCAATCTGCTCGACATCGACGGCGACGGGGGCCGGTTCGACAACGCCTATCAGGACCTGACCAGCGGCGATTTCAACGAGTGGCAAGCGGGCTTGGAATATTCGCTGCCGGTCGGTTTTCGCCAAGCGCGGGCAGCGGAACGCAACGCGAACTTGAGGCTCAGTCGGGAACGGGCGTTGCTGCGCGCCCAGCAGGAAGAAGTTTTGTATGGGCTGGGGTTGGCCGTCGCCGAAGTCGATCGCGCCTACTTGGTCATGCAGACCAACTACAACCGCTACCTGGCGGCAACGCAGCAGGTGGAGGCGGTCGAGGCCGCCTATGAGAAGGACGGGGTCGAACTGATCGCGGTGTTGGATGCCCAGCGGCGGTTGGCGGAAGCGGGAAGCCAGTACTTCCGGTCGCGCACCGAGTACGCGCTGTCACTCAAGAACGTCCACTTCGAGAAAGGGACGCTGCTCGATTATCTGGGAGTGGTGCATGCGGAAGCGACGTCGGCGTCGAGCCTCTTCCCGGCACCGGTGGTGATCGGGGAACCCGCCGGGGTGAACGCCGTGCCGGAGTTGGGCTCTGACCCGCTAGGTCCGCCCGCTCAGAAGTTTGCCCCAACCCCCGTTGAAATGATCAAGCCGGGTGACGCGGAGATCATCGAAAACGATCAAGCCAAAGCGGCTGCTCCGGTCACGCGTCGTTGAGCGACCTGAGGTTTGCGGGGCTGAGGGTAAGGCAGCCGACCGCGGCGGTTTGATGAATTACGCGTGAAGGCGAATGGCGAGTTCCGGTGGCAGCGTGAGAATTGGGGGTTTTGGCCCTGCAAGTTCTCTAAACCGGAATGGTCCTGTCTCATGATCCGTGCGAACTGGTTGGTATCGATCGGCATGCTGCTCCTGTGGGCATCTGGCGGGACGCATCACGCGAAGGCTGAGTCGTTGCGTTTTGCGACGTTCAACATTTGGGAATTGAGCCGCGAGAAGCTCGATCGCTTTGACCCCGAGTCGGGGCGAGGGACCGATCCGCAGTTGCTGGCGGCGGCAACGATCCTGCAACGGGTCCGCCCCGACGTGCTGCTGGTCAACGAGATCGACTTCGACGACGCCCGCGAGAATGCGAGGCTGTTCGCCGAACGATACCTCGCCTTCGGCCAGCAGGGAGAGGCGCCGTTGAGCTATCCGGAAGTCTGGTTCGAGCCGGTCAACACGGGAGTTCCCAGCGGGCTCGATCTGAATCGCGACGGTCAGTCGGACGGGCCTGATGACGCTTGGGGTTACGGGCGATATCCGGGACAATACGGGATGGCCTTGTACAGCCGGGTGCCGATCGATCGCCAGGCCGCGCGGACGTTCCAGAAGTTCCTGTGGCGCGACATGCCCGGGCATCAGATGCCCGACGGGACCGCGGGGCGCGCGGACTGGTATCCCGCCGGGATCGCGGATCAGTTGCGGTTGTCGAGCAAGAGTCATTGGGACGTGCCGCTACGGATTGGCGGTCGAACGGTCCACGTCCTCGCTTCGCACCCGACACCGCCGGTGTTTGATGGGCCCGAGAACCGCAACGGCCGCCGCAATCACGATGAGATTCGCCTGTGGAGCGATTACATCAGGGGTGGGGACGTCGCCGCTTATCTGATCGATGATGCGGGGACGCGCGGTGGGTTACCGGCGGACCAGTCGTTTGTGGTGATGGGGGATTTGAACGCTGACCCAGACAAAGGAGAACTCTTGGAAGGAGTGGCTCCCATTCGGCAATTGTTGGATCATCCGAGAATTCAGGACCCGCGTCCCACCAGTCGTGGCGGGCTCGCGGCCAAGCGAGACATTCCCCGTGAGCAAGCGGCGGCCGCGACATCCAACTGGGGACGCCTCGATTACGTCTTGCCGTCGCGGGATTTGCAAGTCGTTGCCAGCGGTGTGTTTTGGCCCGCCGCGGACGAACCGCTGGCCGATTTGGTCGGCCTGGATCGTCGCTCGAGCGATCATCGCCTCGTCTGGGTCGACATCGCCTTCGAATGAGCGATCGAGGATGACTCGCGTCCCCCGATGATGGGGAGGCATCTCCGCATCCGGAACCTGCGATGATGCGGAAAGGTGACGGAAACTTAGCCGTGGTTGGCGGAAGGCGGGCTAGCGAGCGGTCCAGCCGCCGTCGACGACCATCAGGCTGCCGGTGGTGAAACTCGAGGCGTCACTGGCAAGGTAGATCGCGGCCCCTTGGATCTCGGCCAAGTCGCCCCAGCGTCCGAGCGCGACGGCGCCGACGATGAATCGCTTTGCTTCCTCGGTATCGGCGATCGGTACGTTCATCGGGGTTAAGAACGGTCCGGGGCAGATCGCATTCACTCGGATCGGCGTGTCGGCCAATTCCAACCCCAAGGCGCGGGTCATCTGAACGATCGCCCCCTTGCTGCTCGCGTAGGGGGTGCGATTCGCCAGGCCGACAATCCCCAAGGTGCTGGCCATGTTGACGATCCGGCCAGCGGGACTTTGACGCAGCAGGGGTAGGGCGGCACGGGTCACTTCCCAGACCGCTTCGACATTGACCTGCTGGACCTTGCGAAACTCGTCCAGGGTCAGCGTTTCGATCGGGCCACGGATGTTGATGCCCGCGTTGTTGATCAGGATGTCAAGGCGGCCGAACGTGGCTTCGACCTGACGGATCAGGTTCTCGATGTCGGCCGTTTGCGTGACATCCGCGGCCAGTCCCAAAGTCGCGACGTTGTAATCGGCAGCGAGTTGCTGGGCAACGCTCTGGGCCTCCTCGGTCGAGCGACCGCAGACGGCGACGGCGGCGCCGGCCGAGGCCAACCCAGCGGCCATGGCGGTACCCAGCCCCTTCGTTCCGCCCGTGATCAGCGCCACGCGGCCGGTGAGGTCAAACAGCCGAATGCCCGGCAACTTCGGACTGGAATCTCGCTCCGCCACGTCGGAATACCCCTTCGGCTTGGTGCCCGTGGGGACGACCGAACCTTCGTGAAATTTTGCTTTGAATGATGACCACGGCGCTATCGCTCCGCGGAGCAGGCGCCGCTGGCCAGGCCGAATTCACCGTGTGAACCGCCGTCGGGCATTCTATTTGACGGCGGGTCGTTGGGGAGCCCCGGGGCTAAACGTCGATCATGTCGATCACGCCACCCCGGTTGGGAACGCACGCGGCTCAACGGTCGGAGCTCGCGCGTTGGACATCAACCACCGCGTCGACGATCACGCGATCGGCGAGTTGGGTCAGGTTGGCGGAACCGCCGCGGAACCATAGTAGCGGTGGGGCTTCGTAGCCCGGCGGGGCGAGTGCTGGCGGCGCGAAGAGGCCGCCCCATGCGGTGCTGACCCAGCGTTTGGTCGCCGTGGCCGAACGGTCGTCCGCGACCAATTGGAACTCGCCGCCGAGCGGATCTTGCAATATGCCGCTGAGCAATTCGCCGACGACCTGGGGGGCCTGCTCGCGGTCGACTTTCAATTGGCGGGTGACCAACCCGAGCAGGTCGCTGCCGGCGCGGGAGGCCCGCGCGGCCCGTTCGTAAAACTGCTGATTGACCCACGATTCGATCTGCGTGCCTTGCAGCGTCGCGGCCCGGACGCGGACTTGGGCCTCGTCGGGGGCTTCGTCGGCGACGATGTGGGGCAGCGAGGCTTCGAGCACTTCGCGTTGGAACGACAGGATGCTGAAGCCACCACCTTGGAAGCGGTAGAGTCCGCCGATCAACCGCGTCATTCCCGGGCCGACCGGTTGGCCACGGCCGATCCCCAGCGGCAGGCGATCGATCAATCCGGGAAACGGCCAGGCACCGATGTAGCCGGGAAGTTGTCGCAGGGCTCCGAAAGCGGACAGGATGCCGCCAAAGTCCTTCGGGTCGGGTAATGCCGCGTCTTTGATCGCGGCGAACAGGTGGTGCGGCGGGATGCCTCCGTTCAGTTGGTCGCTGACGACATGGGCTTGGGCCGCGACCACGTCATCGGGGGCGAAGTCGATCTTCAGCTTGGTTGGCGGGCCGAGTTGTTTGGCGATCTTGCCATACTTTTCCGGTGACCAGGGGGCGATTTCGCCGTGAACTTCCAACCGTTCGATCCCTGGCGAGTCAGGGCTTGTCGAACGCCGGAGTCCGACAAAGACCGGGTCCATCTGCCGCCACTCGTTGCTGTGGAAGTCGGCGATCTGCCGATACCAGGCGTCTTCTTGGGCGGTGACCAGCGTCGGTGGCGAGTCGACGATCGGCAGCAGCGTGCCGCGAGCGCCGCGAAGCGAATCGACGATCGTATCGCCGACCGCGACCAGACCGCTGCCGTCGGCGCGTTTGCCGAAGCCGACCGGCAGGAACCCCGCCTCGATCAGGTCATCGATTTCGTGCAGCGGCTGCGACTCCGCCGCGGAAGCGAGCCGCGCCAGGCCGAGCAACGCCATGTCGGCTTGCGATTCGACGCGCCGATGAAGCTCGATCAGATACTCAGGGCTGACCAGGCCGGCCAGCATTTGGGGCGAGAAGTAGGCGAACAGGGTGTCGTTGCGATCGAGCGGGACGAACTGGCGAGCCAAGCGAAACTCGGCGGTTTTGCCGAGCGACTGGCCGCTGCGGCCGACTTCGAGGAACCGTTCGATCAGCTTGCGACTGTTGCTGACGAAGATGTACTCGCCGTCCACCACCAGGAATGACCGGACGCGATTGTCGGGGGTGGAGATCAGCGACACGTCCCGATCGAGGATCCGTTCGGTGCTTTGGGTAACCGCGGGATCCGAACGCAGCAGCGCCGTGCGATCCCCTTCCAGCGATGTGCGAAGCAGGAAGGTGTTGCGGGCGCGAAACAGGATGCCGAGCGATGCCCCTTCGGCCAGGAACAGGTCGCGACCGATCAAGGCTTGGTCCTCGATGACCGAATTGCCAAGGACGCGGGACAGGTCCGACATTTTCAACCAGAGCTGGTTCTCGATCCGTTGGGACGAGTTATCGGTCAGGCTCCGCAAGGTGATCATCCGGCCGACGTCGCCCCCGAACTCGCTCGCCAGATCGCGGATCCAAAGATAATTCTCGAACGAGCCGAACCGGATATAAAAGCATTCGGGCGGCACGCGTTCGACGGTCGATTCGATCGGGATGTCTCCCTCAGGCTGCGGCGTGGGGGTCTCGTCCCAGGCGGGTGGTGCTGGCAGCGGTAGGCTGGCGATTTCGACCGGCCCGTTCAAGCCTGTGGCGGCGTGGCGAAGCACCTCGTCGCGGACCCCTTGGGCACCGGCCAGCAGCTTGAGGATCGACCAGATCGACGCGTCGCCGGAACCTTCGGTGGCGGCAAAATTTTCCGGCAGCGGCAGGTTCAGCCGTCCGGAAAGGAGCGCGATCAGATAGTTCTCGATGATCGGTGGGTAATCGCCGAGTGCGATCTGTTGCTGCAGCGCGGCGGTGTAGCCTTGCCACCACTGGGCGAGCAGTTCGGCGTGAGCCGTCGGCGAGGCGGCGACGGTCGGGTTGACCAGCAACTCGGTGCGCCCCGCGACGTCGGGTTCGCTGAGGCGAATTTTCAGCGGGCCGTCGCCATGGAACAAAAAGGTCACTTCCCGCGCGACCGCCAGCGGCCGGGTGTCGCCGTTGATCTCGCGAACGAGGTTCCCCAG
>DITY01000176.1 GCA_002422955.1 Planctomycetaceae bacterium UBA6172 | reverse complement strand
CCGAAGATCAACCCGGCCGGCGGGCGTGACCATTGGGGGCATGTGTTTTCGGTCGCCTTGGCGGGGGGCGGCATTCGCGGCGGGGTGGTCCATGGCCAATCCGATCGGATCGGCGGCTATCCCGTCGAGGGGCGCGTCGAGCCCCAGGATCTCACGGCGACGATCTTTCACTGCTTGGGCGTCCCGCCCGCGCGAGAGATTCATGATCGGGAGGGGCGACCGATGGTCGTCTCGCGAGGCACCCCGATTGGGCCGGTTCTCAGCTGATTCGGGTCGTTTCGCGGCTCGGTCCGGTCGGGCGGCGCGGCCTGTGGCGGCGGATCGCTAGTCCCGCTTGGGGTCTGCTCGCCTTGACCATTTTCCAATCGCCAAATACATTCGCGGCCGTTAGAAGCCGCAAAGTTTTCGTGGTCGTCATTTTCCTGGGCCATGGCCGCACGTTCGGCGAGGGGTCTGATTGTTCTCAGGCAGCACCTGAGCCCGTTCACGCCGAGTCCATCCGCGGCCTCCAACGCACCCACACAGCATCCACAAGTCGAGAGAGAGTATGGCAAGCGAGAAGATGGTTTATTACTTCGGCAAAACCAAGACCGAAGGCAAGGGTTTGAGCAAGGGGCTGCTGGGCGGAAAGGGCGTGAACCTGGCCGAAATGACCTCGATCGGCTTGCCGGTCCCTCCCGGCTTCACCATCACCACCGAATGCTGTGACGCCTACTACAAGAGCGGCAAGAAGTTGCCGGACGGGTTGATGGACCAAGTCCACGCCGCGGTCAAGCTGCTGGAAAAGGAGCTGGGGAAGAAGTTCGGCGATAACGAAAACCCGTTGCTGTTCTCGGTCCGCAGCGGCGCCGCCGCCAGCATGCCGGGGATGATGAACACGATCCTCAACCTGGGTCTGAACGACGCCGCGGTCGAAGGCTTGGCCAAGGCGACGCGGAATGAGCGGTTCGCTTATGACGCCTACCGCCGCTTGATCAACATGTTCGGCGACGTCGTCATGGGCATGGAGCACGAGACCTTCGAGCACGCCTTTGACAAGGTCAAGGCGAAGTTCAAGGTCACCGAGGACACCGAAGTCCCCGCCGAAGGCCTGAAGCTGCTCTGCGACGAGTACAAGGCGGCCTTCAAGAAGCACACCGGTCAGGACTTCCCCCAAGATCCGGTCAAGCAGTTGCAATTGTCGATCGAAGCGGTGTTCGGCTCATGGATGACGCCGCGTGCGGTCCGTTATCGCGAGATCGAAGCGATCCGCGGCCTGCTCGGCACCGCCGTCAACGTCCAGTCGATGGTCTACGGCAACATGGGCGATGACTCGGGGACCGGCGTGGCCTTCACGCGGAACCCGAACACGGGCGAGAACAAGTTCTTCGGCGAGTTCCTGATCAACGCGCAGGGCGAAGACGTCGTGGCCGGGATTCGCACCCCGCAGCCGGTCGCCGAGATGCCCAAGTGGAACAAGCTGATCCACCAGGAATTGCTCGAAGTCAAGAAGACGCTCGAAGACCACTACAAGGAAATGCAGGACATCGAGTTCACGATCGAGCGTGGCAAGCTGTTCATGCTGCAGACGCGAACCGGCAAGCGGACCGGGATCGCCGCCGTGAAGATCGCCTGCGACATGGTCAAGGAAGAGTTGATCGACGAGAAGACCGCCGTGCTGCGGGTCCCGGCGAACGACCTGACGCAATTGTTGCTCCCCAGCTTCAAGCCGACCGCCCGCAACGCGGCCGACGTGCTCGCCAAGGGCTTGCCGGCCTCGCCCGGAGCGGCTGTCGGTAAGTTGGCGTTCAGCGCCGAAGAAGCCAAGGAGCGTTCGGATGCGGGCGAAGCGGTCATTCTGGTCCGCCGCGAAACGAGCCCCGAAGATGTCGACGGCATGCACTGCTCGGCCGGTATTTTGACCAGCACCGGCGGGATGACCAGCCACGCGGCGGTTGTCGCCCGCGGGTGGGGCAAGTGCTGCGTCGCCGGCGCGGGATCCGTGCAGATCGATGAGAAGGCGAAGAAGGTCACCATCGGCGGCCGTGTCTTCACCGCCAAGGATACCTTCAGCCTCGACGGCACGACCGGCGAAGTGATGCTCGGTTCGGTCGAGACCCAAGAGCCGAAGCTGTCGGGCGATTTCGGCAAGCTGATGCAGTGGGCTGACAAATATCGCAAGTTGGCCGTTCGCACCAACGCCGATTCGCCAGCCGACAGCAAGCGGGCTCGCGACTTCGGTGCCGAGGGGATTGGCCTCTGCCGCACCGAGCACATGTTCTTCGAAAAGGACCGCATCGGGCACATGCGGGCGATGATTATCGCCGAGAACGAGAAGGACCGCCGGGCGGCGCTGAAGAATCTGCTGCCATTCCAGCGGAAAGACTTCGAAGGGATTTTCAAGGCGATGGCCGGTCTGCCCGTGACCATCCGCTTGCTAGATCCGCCGTTGCACGAGTTCCTGCCGCACGAACCCGCCGCGCAGAAGGAATTGGCGATCGACTTGGGCGTCAAGCCGGCCGCGGTCAAGGCCCGGACGGAAGCGTTGCACGAGCACAACCCGATGCTCGGTCACCGCGGTTGTCGCTTGAGCGTCACCTATCCGGAAATCCTCGAGATGCAGGTTCGCGCGATCGTCGAAGCGGCGATCATCTGCGAAAAGAAGGGGATCGATGCCAAGCCGGAAATCATGATCCCACTGATCGGGACCGCCCAGGAATTGCAACTCTTGCGTCGCAAGACCGAAGAGACGATCGCGTTGGTCACCACGGAGAAGAAGTTCACCGGCAAGCTCGAAATTTTGATCGGCACGATGATCGAAATCCCCCGAGCCGCCCTGACCGCCAACGAGGTCGCCCCGTACGCCGACTTCTTCTCGTTCGGCACCAACGACTTGACCCAGATGACCTTCGGCTACAGCCGGGACGACATCAACGGCTTCCTGCCGCACTACCTGCAGCATGACATCCTGTTGATCGACCCGTTCCAGTCGCTCGATACCACGGGCGTGGGCCAGTTGATCGAAATGGGCGTCGCCAAGGGACGCAGCGTCAAGAGCAAGCTCAAGATCGGGATCTGTGGCGAGCATGGTGGCGATCCGGCGTCGATCGATTTCTGCAACTCGGTCGGGTTGGACTACGTCAGCTGCAGCCCGTTCCGCGTGCCGATCGCCCGCTTGGCAGCCGCTCAGGCGGCGTTGAAGCAGGCCAAGTGAGCCGCTGAGAATCCGATGAGAGGCCGGCGGTCGAGTTTTTCTTGACCGATCGGCCTCGTAGTGATTGCCGAAAACCATCCACGAGAGTTGACCGATGAGTGACATCCACAGCCAATACAACGCGATCGAGAAGCTGATCGACGACGAGCGGTTTCCCGAAGCGATCGAGGGGCTGTTGGACGTCGTCCGCCAGGACGATACGTTCGTGCTCGGCCACCTGGCGCTCGCCCGGGTCTACACCAAGACGGGGCAGCACAAGGAAGCGATCGCGCACGGCGAGAAGGCTTGTGAGTTGGAGCCCGCCGACCCGTTCAACTTCACCGCCCTGAGCGTCACCTACCAGCGGGCGTGGGCGGGGACACAGGATCAGCTCTACATCACCAAGGCCGAAGATGCGATGGCTCGCGCCCGCCAGCTTCAGAGCCGGTGATTCTCCGGCGGTGAATGCCGCCAGCCGTCACGGATCGATCTCGCTTGCCTTTCCCCCTGTCCCCGACCTGAGGCCGAATATGTCACGAAGAATGCGAACGCGAGCTGCTGGCAATTCGGTTCGGTCGGTTGCGGCCCGGTCTCAAGTCAAGCAGGTCGGGACTTTCGTCTTGGCCTCAGCCGTGCTCGGAAGCGGTCAGGTTTGGGCCCATCCTGGGCACGGACTGACGGGCGAGGGCGAGTCGGTGGCACACTACGCGCTCGAGCCGACTCACGGCTGGGGATTGGCCGCCGCGCTGGCCGTAGCGGTCGTGGCGGTCGTTTATCGACTGCGGCGGCAAGCGACCGCGGCAGCTGCGGCGCGATGAGTAACGGGGGCTGAACGCTGGCGATGAGTGGCTGTTCCGCTGCTTTTGATTGCCCGTAAGCGGGTTGGTTTCCCGCAACCGGTTTGACTCGCCCGTAAGCGTGGTGCGAGCGGCTTATCGCATGCGGATCGGCAGGTTGTTTGGGCGGGGGCCGGTTTGCGTGTAATCGTCGATTTCGGCGACTTGCAGTTGCCTGCGGAACTGTTCGCCCCGGCGGACGATGATGTCCCCGTACTCATCTTGCTCGGCGATCGCGCCGTAATGCCGAGACAATTCCAGGACCGCCAGGAACCAGCCGATCACCGCCGACTTGTGAATTCGCGGGCGGATCAGATCGAGCAACATCACGTGATCCTCCTGCAGCAGGCGCTCGTGGATCCGCTGCATGTAGACATGGATCGGCGTGTCGTCGTAGACCACTTGTGTCGGCGGCGGGCCCGCCGATTCACGCATGATCCGCCCGAAGGTGTTCACCAAGTCCCACAGCTGCAGGTCGGCGATCGGCTGGCTACCGGGATCGAGTTGGCGGGCGGGCAGGTCGTCGCAGAGCCGCGTGTACCGCTGCTGCCACCGCTGGCTCATCTCCGCCAGGATTTCGGAGGCGTCCCGCAGCTGTTTGTATTCGAGCAACCGCTGGATCAACTGGTCGGGTGAGCCGTCATCGATCGGTATCGTTTCTTCGTCCTCGGCTTCGATCCGCGGCAGCACCGATTGGCTTTTCATCTCGACCAAGGTGCTGGCGAGGTCCAGAAAATCGGCCACGTCACCCAGGTCAAGCTCTTGCAGCAGTTCGATGTACTCGATGTATTGCTCGACGACTCGCGAGATCGCCAGGGAATTGATCCCGACCTCCTGACGGCGGACGAGGTAGAGCAACAGGTCGATCGGGCCGCGATAAGCCGGCAGCTGCACCAAAAAGCTCATCGTGGAATGCCCCTCGTCTGGGCGGGTTGTCCGATTCCGTGAACGGGCCGCAAAAATGGCATCCCCGGGCGCGCGAATCTCGCCCGGGGCCAGTCTTCAGAATAACCGGGCGAAAGCGGCCAAGCCAAGGGAGACGACGACTTGTGACCCGGCGTCGTCAAAACTATCATGCTTCGCTCCAAACGGCCGTTTGACACCCGCACTCTGGGCGTGAATCAGCCGTACTCCCGAACCGGTCGCGATTTCGTCCGTCCCCGTTGGCGGTCGCGGTCTGGAATTTTGTCGTCCTGAACGTACTGAAGAACGCCTCTGTCATGGCTGAACCTGTTAAACGGCACGTCCTTTCCGCGTTGGTGCAAAACGTACCGGGTGTGCTCGCTCACATCTCCGGGATGTTGGCCAGTCGTGGTTATAACATCGATTCGCTCGCCGTCGGCGAAACCGAGAATCCGCATTTGTCGCGGATGACTTTTGTCATCGTCGGTGGCGACCGCGTGCAGCAGCAGGTCAGCAAGCAGCTGCAGAAGATCGTGACCGTCGTCGAGGTTCAGGACATCAGCAGCAAGGATTATGTCGAGCGAGATCTGGCGCTGATCAAAGTGAAGGCCCCTCCTGGGGGAGGTCGGAGCGAGATTCGCGAGCTGGTCGATATTTTCCGTGGCCGGATCGTCGATGTCGGTCCCGAGGAAATCATGGTTGAGATCAGCGGTCGCGAGAACAAAGTACGCGCCTTCATCGACCGGATTGCCCCCTTCGGGATCACCGAATTGGTGCGGACCGGACGGATCGCGATGGTCCGCAGCGCCGAACTCGGCGACCGGGACGAAGAGGCGACCGACGAGCCGCTGTAGTTGCCGCCCGCGGCGGGGCTGGCGATCGGCCTCGCGAATTTTCCTGAACGACTCGCCGCTGTGGCGTCCCAGCCGCACGGATTCTTCCCCCCCCAAGCACCTCCAACGACCCTCATACCGGAGCACCCGTTCCCCATGGCCGCCACGATTTATTACGACAACGACGCCGACCTTTCGCACCTCAGCGGCAAGAAGGTCGCGATCCTCGGTTACGGATCCCAGGGTCACGCTCAGGCACAGAACCTCCGTGACAGCGGTTGCGACGTGATCATCGGCCAGCGCCCCGGTTCGCCGAATTATGACTTGGCCGTCGAGCATGGCTTCAAGCCGATGTCGATCGCCGCGGCGACCAAGGCGGCGGACGTCGTCAACCTGCTGCTGCCGGATGAAGTCCAGGGCGACATTTATCGTAACGAAATCCGCGATAATCTCAGCCCCGGCAACGTGCTGATGTGCTCGCACGGGTTCAACATTCACTTCGGTCAGATCGAGCCGCCCAAGGGGATCGATACCCTGTTGGTCGCTCCGAAGGGCCCCGGACATTTGGTTCGCAGCGAGTACGAGAAGGGTGGCGGCGTGCCGTGCCTGATCGCCTTGGGCGAAGGGGCTGCGGAATCGACCCGTCAGATCGGCTTGGCCTACGCCAAGGGGATCGGCGGCACCCGTGGCGGCGTGATTCAGACCAGCTTCGCGGAAGAAACCGAAACCGACCTGTTCGGCGAGCAGGTCGTCCTCTGCGGCGGCGTGAGCGAACTGGTGAAGGCCGGTTTCGAGACTTTGGTGGAAGCCGGCTACCAGCCCGAGATGGCCTACTTCGAGTGCATGCACGAACTGAAGTTGATCGTCGATCTGCTCTATCAGGGCGGCCTCAGCTACATGCGTTACAGCATCAGCAACACCGCGGAATATGGCGACTACACCCGCGGCCCGCGGATCATCACCGCCGAAACCAAGGCGGAGATGAAGAAGATTCTGACCGAGATTCAGCGTGGCGACTTCGCTCGCGAATGGATCCTGGAAAACCGCGCCAACGCCCCGATGTTCAAGGCGACCCGTCGCCAAGAACGCAATCATCCGGTCGAGCAGGTCGGTCGCAAGCTGCGACGAATGATGAGCTGGATCGCCGAGAAGGAAGTTTAATCGAGCGTCCTTCCGCACCCTGGCCGCCAG
>DITY01000314.1 GCA_002422955.1 Planctomycetaceae bacterium UBA6172 | reverse complement strand
GTACCCGGGGTTGCGCTGCGCTCCACCCCGGGCTGATATGGGGTCGCCCCGTTGGGGCTGAGGGATGGGGGAGCGACATGTCATCCAAGGAATCGTGCTAACCGACCCGAGCGGGTGGCAAGGGCGGCTGGATCGCGCTGCGTTAAGCTTCGAAAAAGAAGCGGCCGAAGCGCCCTGGGCAGAGCTATCCGTGAGAACCCTACGCCCGACGAGCGAAATCGACCCACTTTCAGAATCGCAAGAAACGACAAAAAACCGACGAATCTGCAGAACCGGCGTCAAAGTGAGTGCCATTGGGATCTATTTGCCGAGCGGGTCGGCGACGAAGTCGAACTGGTTCGCTTCGTCCGGTTTCACCGTCACGGACAACGGGGTCTTCAGGACGTCGTAATATTTCGACGAAATCCGCGACTTGCGACCCTTGGACATGTCGACCCAATCGCCGCCTTCGCCGATGTAGTCGTCTTGCATGTGCCAGGTATCCTTCAAGACGACCTTGTGAACGCCCGGGATCGCGCCGACCTCCTTGCGATCGTCCGTCTGCAGTTCGTACTTGCCGGAGGCGTCCGTTTTGCCGAATGACCGTTGACCGCCATCCGGCCAGAACTCGACCTGGATGAACTCGAGCGGTTCGTCGCCCAGTTTGATAACGCCGGTAACGGGAGCGACATTCGACTGCGGTCCACAACCGCCGACGCTGGCGACCGAGATCAGAAGCGTCATCAGCCCGAAAAATCGTTGAGAGCGCATGCTCCGCCTTTTGAGAATCGTGAGGTTCGTGTGGTAAACAAGCGTCCGGTGTCCGTTGTGCGAAGCAGTCGCGGGACGGCGAGTTCCTCGCAACCGATACCGGACGATCGATTTCCGCTCATTGCTGAGTGATTGGGTCACAAGCTCGACCGAATTGCCTCGGACCGGCACCACCGTGAAGGCGGCCGCCGGTCAAGGCCCGTTTCGAACAAGATCTCCGGCCGGAAAGTTTTGGCCGGATGAAGTTTCATCCGTAACCGAAATCGGCTCAGTCTGGGAGTGTGACCGCTTCGCTCCCCGCTCGGGTACCCATCGCGTTGAAGGTGATCGCGGAGATACTTTCGCTGAGGAACCTTACCGAACCGTCGGTCATCGCGACACCGCAACCGCCGGGGTGTTGGCTGCCGAACGCGTTGATGCGGTCGTCGTATCGCAATGGGTCATTGAAGTCATCGCAACTGCGGATCCGGAAGTTGATCGGAACGCCGGTCCCCAAGAAGACATTCCCTTCGGCGCCGAACCAGACCCAGCCCCAGTTGCCCATCATCGTCGTCGTGGGCGGGCTACGACGCGGTCCACACTGGTCGAACAGCGGGTCAAAGTAGTTCCGCTCGCCCAGCAGGATCGTGTTGCTGGTCCCGTCCAAGCAATCGCGCATCGCGAATTGGATGCAACGACTGAACATGCCGTTCGCGCGAGCGGAAGCGGCTGAGCCCTTGCTCCCGGGGATTCGCGGGAAATCCGTCCCCGGTCCGAACGGGTTCCACAAGCTCGGACGAGAATCGACGTATCCCGGATAGCCGCGTTGGCCAGCGCACCCAAAATAATCGCCTCGGGCGTAGACACCGTTCCCGGTCGGGCTGTGGCTAATGTTCCACAGCGGACCCGGGTTGGATGGGCAGCGGAGCGTTTCGCTCAGGATCTGACCGACCGCGGAGGTCCCGTTCGTCGGATCGACCGTCGTCCCGTCCCCGCCGTAACGCGGATGCGAAAGGCGGTTGTTGTTGAAGTTCATCTGGTCCCAGTTTTCCCAGAACGCACCCTGCTCGCAGTACATCATCAATTGATGCATCAGCGCGTAGCGTCGGCTTTGGTTCGGCGTGCCAAACTCTGGGTGGCCCCAGCCGTTGTTGTCCGACCGCAACATCCCATAGGGAAACTTTTTGAAGGTATCGTGAAAATTATGAGAAGCCAGCGCTAATTGTTTCAGGTTATTGGAGCAACTCATCCTCCGCGCCGCTTCCCGGGCCGCTTGGACCGCGGGTAATAACAACCCCACCATGACACCGATGATGGCAATCACCACCAGCAGTTCGACCAGCGTAAACCCTTGATGCCGCCGCCTCATCATATGAACCTCTGATTTATCAATGATAAAAGATCTGAATGCTTCATTCGCTCGCGTTTGATGATCAGGAAAACCATTCCACCCCGCCTTCGCCGGGACCAGCCCGCCAACGCGGGCTTTGTCATCACCGAACAATTTTCACGAAACGTCAAGCGTTGCACTTGGCGATTCGTCGACTTATCATCCCTGGAATGTGCGATAGAGTCTTTCGATTTGATATCGTGGACGATATCGAACATTTGCTTGGGGGGGCGAAAGTTGGGGGGGACAGCCTGAAAATGCCATGGACTTTCGAGGAAAATCAGTTGTCGGGGGCCGAGATTGGGCTGGCGTTGTTCCGCCGCATCGCATCGATTCGTTCGCAAAGCGCATCCCGGATCACTTGGCACGCGCACGAGGAGTTCGAAGTTCTACTGCTGCTCGATGGCTCGACGTCGTACGAATTTGCGGATGGGAGCACGGTGGAATTATCGGGGGGACATTTTATGGTCATTCCGCCGGGTGTGGTGCACCGTGGCCATCACGACGTCCGCCGGCCCGTGAGCTTGACCGGTATGATGTTCGCGCCACGGGCCAAGCGCGCGTCGCGCAATACCCCGTTTGATGCGAGCGATCTGAAGTGGCTGGAGGCCCGATTCTTAGCGAGTCCCTCGCATGCGCGACGGATGAGTTCGGAACTGCGGGGCCTGGCCGAATCGCTCGCCAATCGGTTCCCGAATTTCGATCTTTCTAATCGCTTTGAGGTGCTGTCCTGTCGCTTGACCGTTTGTGGAGTGCTGTATGAGGCGGCGAAGCAGTTGGCATCGGTACGCATTTTCGAACCTCAGGAATTGGTCCAGTCCACGATCATCTTCATGAGGTCTCATATCGACCAGACGGTCTCGATCGAGAAGCTCGCCGAAATGGTGCGATGCAGTCGGGCGAAGCTGTTCGCGGCCTTTAGGGATTCGACCGGGATGACGCCGGTCGACTATTGGACGCGATTGCGGGTCGATCACGCCCAGGAGATGTTGATCGACACCGACCATTCGATCACCGAAGTCGCGATGCGGTGTGGGTTTTGCACCAGCCAGTACTTCAGCACCGTCTTTCGCAAGTACGCGGGGGTCACCCCCACCGAGTTTCGTCAGGCCCGCGGGCATGCTGCGCCGCCATGACCCGTCGCTTGGCGCGACGACCTGTCGGCCGCGGCCCCTCGTTTCCGACCCGCACCGAACTGACCATTCCGTTTTTTGCCGACCTCAACCCGTTCGCGAATCATCCGTAGCCTCATGACGAACACCCGATCTCTGGTACCCGAAACGGCACCGACCAAAACCGCGCGACCCAAGTCGGAACGCCTGACATCCTTGGATCAGTTCCGCGGCTATACCGTGGTTGGGATGATGCTGGTGAACTACTTCGGCGGTTGCCGGGCCTGCCCGCAGGTCTTGAGGCACACTCACGATTACTGCAGCTATGCCGACACGATCATGCCGCATTTCCTGTTCGCGGTCGGCTTCGCCTTGCGGCTGACGTTCGGCAGGCGGATGCAGACCGACGGCAGTGCCGCCGCCTACGGCCGCATGATCCGCCGGTTGCTGGGATTGGTGCTGGTGGCGTTGGTCGTTTACAACGTCGGGCCACGGGCCGAATCCTGGGAGGCGCTGGTGCAGATGGGGCCCTGGGAAGCGATCCGCGAGCCGCTGAAGCGGAGTTGGTTCCAAACGCTGATGCACATTGCGGTCACGTCGCTGTGGATCCTACCGGTCGTCTGTGGCAGCCGCCGGCTGCGGATCGGCTGGATGTTGGGTTCGGCGTTCGCCCACGTCGGGTTGTCTTATTGGTTCAATTTCCAGTGGGTCAACACGGGGGCCAACGGGATCGACGGCGGCCCGCTGGGATTCTTGACCTGGACGATCCCGGCGATCATCGGGACGCTCGCCTGTGACGTCTTCACTCGCCCCCGCGGCGAATTGGGATTCGGGTCACCGGCGTTGACCCGTGTCGCGGTCGCCTCGGTGTTGATCATGACCGTGGGGTACCTGATCTCCTGCGGCACCCGGTTGTACGACGTCCCGCCCGACCGAGTGGAATCGCTCAAGGCGGTCAAACTGGCTGACGACCCGGTTTGGCCCAGTGGCCAGCGGGTGGCTGACAAGGTTGCGTTGGCGAAGACGGAGGGGCTCGGGTCATGGTTCGCCGAGCCGCCGTTCGTGAAGCCGCCAGAAAAAGAGGAGCGCAAGTGGAATTACTGGATGATGAGCCAACGCGGGGGGACGCTCGCGTACCTCGTTTTCTCGGCCGGCTTTTCCCTGTTGGTCTACCTGCTGTTTTTTATCGCCTGTGACCTCGGGGGTTACCAATTCGCGTTCTTCCGGACCTTTGGGACCAATGCCTTGGTCGCGTATGTGCTGCACAGCATGGTCAGCAGCGCGGTGCAACCGTTCTTCCCCAAGGATTCGCCTGCCTGGTATGCCTATGCCGGGCTGGCGCTCTTCTTTTGGATCACCTGGTTGTTCGTCCGACATTTGGAAAAGCAGGGTGCCTACCTGCGGGCATGATCGACTTTTGACCGCGGTCTGTTCACTTCGGGTTGGGTCCCGATTGTCGAAACGACAGCAACTAAGACTCAGGCGCGCCCGGAACTTGGTCACCACCTCATACATCGCGAGCCCCGACGGCACCGTTGACTGGCTGTTTCTCGATGCCGACTGCGTCTACACCGAGTTCATCGCGCGCCATTGGATTGACGAGTTTTGGCTGATCGTGCATCCGATCCGCTTGGGGGTGGGCATCCCGTTGTTCTTGCCTCACTCCGAGCGAACGGATCTCACGTTATCGGGGTGCCATGCGTTTCCCAGCGGGCTGGTTCAACGCCGCTGTCGGCGGGCAGACGCATGAATTACCTGGCCATGCCGTTCGTGACCGGCACGTCTTGGGTGGTGGGAACGACAGATCTCACTCGCGCGTCAATCCAGCTGGCAGTTCCTGCAGGCGTTCGAGTTCCAGGATTTCCGTGCGGTACCACGGTTTCCCGGTCGCGAGTTTGTAGCCGACGCATTTCGAGGCGTACCATGCGCCGTCGGCTTCTTTCCAATCGCTGAACTCGTGCCGGTCCGTGCGCCATTCGATGCGAGCCAGCCGCTTCGTTTCGGTGTCGAAGTACAGGTCCATCGGTGGCGTGATGGTTTCACTGACGCGGATGCCGAACGCCGGCCGGTCGTTGATCGTGACCGGGTCGAGCGGTTCCAGTTTGGACTTTTCATCCACCAGCGCATTCAGCGTCCAGCCCCAGACCAGGAACGTAGCCGGTTCTTTCTCCTTCGTGACACGATCGTTCTTACCGATCCACCAATGTTTGGGCGGTTCAAGAACAGAAACCCGCTCATTGCCTGGGGCATTGGGATCGGACGAAACCGCCAGTCGCTCTTTCAGGCGGAACAACTTCAGGAGTTTGGCTTCGCCGCCACCCGCCGAGACAACCTGCTCGACAAGCTGCTTGATGTCCGGGGCATCCGCACGCGAGTTCTGGGGGAGTGCCAAGGCAACGAGTAAGCTGAAGATGCCCAGGAAGATGGTTCTGCTGTGGCTGCCTTTCGACATGGCGTGCATTCCGTTTTAAATTTTTGGGCAAGTGTTTTGCGGCGGCTGGTCGCTCGCCGCTGGGCATGAGGCATCCGTCACGGTTCGGATTATCGCATACGCCGCGGCAGCCGCGTCCTCAGCACGCGTGCCTGATTCGGCTGCGGGTGGCCCGCGACCCTGGTGGAAGGCCCGAGCCAGGCGAGTTCGTTACCGGCTGGCCGGCTGCGGTTGCGGTTGCCTCGCGTTCCGCCCGCCGCTGCCGGTGGCTTACGGCTTACCATTGCCAGGCATTTTTGGACGGGGCTTGGGGGTCTTCGCGGTGACTTCGAGGGAAATCCGCCAATCCTTCAGAACGGTCCGCAAGTGTTCCGCGACCGCATCTGTTGACTCGATCAAGGCGAGTCCGGGGCGGGAAGCGATGAGTTTCGCACCGGCCGAGGCAATGTGTTCCGTGGCGTCTTCGACGGGGGCGGATTCGCCTCGGTAAAGCGTGTAACGTGCCATCTGAAACCCAACTACTTTGGAAGCCCAGCCCCTTCGAATAAGATTCCCAAGCCTAACGATTTGCAAGCGTCCATGACGAGTTTGCGAATCGCATCCGAACGCGCCGTATCTCTGGGCATCGCCAAGACGGCCTGGTTCGCCGCGAGCAACCGTGCGGCCATCCCCGCGACCGCTGGACTGGCCATCGATGTTCCGCTCATTGGACCGTAGCCGTCGGGAAAGGTCGAGACCACCGCGACGCCTGACCCGGCCGCATCCAGATCGGCGCCGACGTTCGAAAAGCCAGCCACGAAGTTCAGCGGATCGGTGCCGAAGGGGGCGACCACATCGAGAGCATCGGTTGATGTTTTGGGGAAGTAGCCCTTGCGACCGATCGCGGAGACCGCAAGGCAGTTCGAATCGGAGCCGGGGAAGCCCACCGGCAATCGGCCGTCATTGCCCGCCGCTGCGACCGGGAGGATCCCATGCTTGCGTGCTTTGAGCAACGCGTCGGAGATGGCGTCGTCGGTAACGCCTGGATCAAAACCCAAGCTCAGATTGATGATATCGCAATTGTCGGTAATCGCGCGATCGATGGCATCGATAACGGCGAAGCTCGAACCGCTGCCGGCGTTGCCATCTTCGAATACGCGATAGATTCGCAGCTTGGCCCCGGGCGCAATGCCTCGCACTCCGGTGGGCGCGGTGCCTCGCGCCGCGATGGTGCCGGCAACATGCGTGCCATGTGCCCCGTCGGGGCCAAAGTCGTTGGCCGTTCGAGTCGAACCGGGCACGCAGTTCGCTCCGCCCTCAATCACGCTCACGAGATCAGGGTGGTTAAGGTCAGCACCCGAATCGATCACGCCCACTCGCACGCCCGTTCCATCGGTTAAGGCACCTGCTTTGTGAAAAAATCGCAGCGTGTCCTCGGTGGCTAAGTTCAGCGGCGCCAAAATGGCTTGAACACGGCCTTGGGAGACCTTTACGTTCGCTTTGAAGTAGCCCCAAACCCCAGACTCCTCATGATAGACATACAAGTTCTTTAATTTCGGGACCGCCGCGGCGAACGTGAATTTGGCTTTTCCGGATGCATTGGTACTTTTTTTGAAGGCATCTTTGCTGGTGCGAAAGGCATACACGTCGGCTCCCTTGACGGGCTTCATCGTGTCGCCTCGTAAGACCTCGACGACAATCGTGGTATTCGCTGCCGCCGCTCGGACGCCGACCGGTTTGGCCGGCCTAGGTGGCAAGGGGACTCGCGGGGCCAACGTGGGATGGCAGAATTTTTCCTCGATAATGCGAATCCCTGGATTCTCCTGTCGCAACGCCGCCAAGACTTCTTCGGAAGCGGCGACCAACTTGACGCCATCTTCGTGCAACGATTTGATCACCTCGATCGACGGCCCCAACTCGGCCGAAACTTCAGCGGCAGAGACTCCGCGGATGGCACGCGATGCAGATCGGACTGTCGCGTCAAGACCTTTCGCAAGCTTCCTTGTTGCGGCGACTTTCTTCGGAGTGAGCTGGAGCGTTGACAGGAGTGTCTTCGCATTCTCAGCGACCGGAGTCGTGGAATCCGAAATCCGAATGCCGTCGATCGGCAAAATGAGATATCGTTTGGCTCGCGTCATGAATGCGCACTCCTCGGTTGCGTTGGGTTCGGTCTGGCTGGTTTCGCTGCGACGCCCCCACACCGGTCTGGGCTCGAACCGGCGTCCGTGTCCCAAGGTGCTGCTGGTCAGTCGCCAGGCACCCTTACAAGAGCGGACGTTGATCAACAGTTTACCGTAATGGTGCCACCGGGGACACAAATCGAACCGGCAGGGATACGGCTCCGCAATTCGCCGCCTTGTGATAGATTTTCTCTCCCAAAAACTGATCCAGAAAGTAGAGCGGTCTCGACCCAATTCCGGTTTGAGGATTTCGACTGAGAAAAGAAAGATGCCATTTGTCAGAACCGATCGACAATCTCCATCGCTTCGTTTGTCTCTGTGCGCTGGTGTGAATTGGCTGTAACAGGATTCGTTTTCTGGCGTACTTTTCCTGGTCTGCGAGCACCATCGATTCGCGAGACTGGGAGATGATGTTGTGGGATGCGGGATCGATATCTGGGGAGGGGCTGTTCGATGAACGGGCGGGTTGGTTCGTCAGATGATTTTGAGAAGATCGATGTTCGGGTGGGGCGAGTGATCGAGGTCCGGCCATTCCCCCAAGGACGGCATTCGACGCATGTCCTGATTATCGATTTCGGTCCGGAGTTGGGCACGTTGAAGTCGCTGGCGAAGTTGGCCCCGAATTATGACGGGCCGGAAGTCGTGGGCAGGCAGGTGTTCGCTGTCGTGAACTTTCCCCCGCGGCAAATCGGTAACCAGCGGTCGCAGGTTTTGACGTTGGGTGTGCCGGATCAGAACGGCAACGTCGTGTTGCTGCGGCCTGACCAAGATGTGCCCGAGGGTGGTAGGCTGTACTGAACAGGGATTTTGACATGACGAACTACACCCACTTTATTGATCTCGCCCGGGAAGCCGAACCGCCGGCGGATGGCATCTTGAGCCGAACGGTATTTCAAGATGATCGTGTCAAAGCGGTCGTCTTCGGCTTCGGCCAGGGCCAAGAGCTTTCGGAACACACGGCCGCCAAACCGGCGATGCTGTTCTTTGTGAAGGGTGAGGCCAGCCTTAGCTTGGGCGATGACTTGCAGTCCGCGCAGGCCGGGACTTGGGTCCACATGCCAGCCAACCTCAAGCATTCGATCCGGGCGCAAACGCCAGTGGTGATGCTGCTGGTGCTGCTCAAATGACTCACCACAAACCCAACCTGCCCACCAAGATCTGCCCGGTCTGCCAGCGCCCCTTCGCTTGGCGTAAGAAGTGGGCCAAGGTCTGGGAGCAGGTGATGTATTGCTCCGAGGCGTGCAAGAAGAACAACCGACCAGGGAGAAGCTCATGAGGTGTCACGTTGTCTGTGCCTTGGTCGCCATCGCCGCCACGCACCCTGCGCTCGCGACGACTCGACGGGTCCCGCAGGATCACCCGACGATCCGAGTCGCCATCGATGCGTCGGATAGCGGCGACACGATTCTGGTCGCCGCGGGTCAGTACCTAGAGCGGATTCGGCTGAAACCGGGGATCACGCTGCGGAGCGACGGCGACGACGCCCGGGGGACGGAGGGACTGCAACGCGCCGAGGCGACGATCATCGACGGCGGCGGTGCGGCGGGGGATCAACCGGGAGTCGTGATGGCCGAGGGGAGCACCCTTGACGGCTTCACGGTCACCAACGTCGGGATGTTCGACGAGGCGGTCTGGCAGCAACACTTCGATTCGCACGGCGATGAATTGGGCGACGAGGAGGGCTCGGTCCAGGCGGAAGGGACCCAGCCCGCGATCAGCATTCGCGGCGTCAGTTGCACGGTCACCGCTTGCATCGTCCGCCACAACGGCGACGTCGGGATCGGCGTCCTGGGCCAAGAGAACGCCAAGACGGCTCCGCTGATCACCGACAACTGGGTGTACCGCAACCTGGGCGGCGGCATCGGCGTGGCGGACGCTGCCGAGCCGATCATTCGAGGCAACACCTGCCGGGAAAATCTGCGGGCCGGGATCGGCTGTCGCCAGGCCAACCCGATCATCACCGACAACGTTTGCTGCCAGAACATCCGAGCCGGAATCGGTTGCCGGGAAGGGGCGAAGCCGGTGCTGCGCGGCAATCGGTGCTACCAAAATCGGCGGGCCGGGATCGGCATTCGCATGGACGGAACGGCCCCAGTCGTCGAGGCTAACGAGTGCTACGAGAACGAAATGGCCGGGATCGGGTGCCGGGACGGAGCCAGCCCGATCTTGCGCGGCAACGTCTGCCGCAACAACAAGTTGGCTGGGATCGGGTGCCGGGACGGGGCCCGACCGCTGATCGTGGGGAACGAATGTCGCGAGAACGAACAGGCGGGTATCGGCGTGCAGACGCGGGCGGTCGCGATCATCCAGGGGAACCGCTGCCTCGACAACCGGACGGTCGCCATCGGTGTGACGGAGGACTCGAGGGCGACGATC
This sequence comes from Planctomycetaceae bacterium UBA6172, assembly GCA_002422955.1. Taxonomy (GTDB): domain Bacteria; phylum Planctomycetota; class Planctomycetia; order Pirellulales; family Pirellulaceae; genus UBA6163. The sequence continues at coordinate 541 of DITY01000314.1, read as the reverse complement.
ACGGACAACGAACTGAACCGCAATGGCGGTCTGCCCCCGATCATCGCGGTGAAGGATGGTTCGATCGCCACGATTCGTGACAATCGTATTTCGGGCGGTGGCGTGGCCGCGGTCCTGGTGCAGGGCCAAGCCACGATCAGCGGCAATGCATTCGCGGGTGCCGGTGCGGAGCAAGGCAACGCCGTCTGGGTCTGGGAGAACTCCACCTCGACGATTAGCGACAATGTGTTCGACGGTTACCGGGCGGCGGTGCAGGCCACGAAAGCCACCGTGGTCGTCACGGGGAATGAGATCCGGCGATTTCAAGGGACGGCGATCATCGTCCGGGACAGTCCGCAACCCGCGCACGTCTTTGGCAACACCGCAGCCTCCGATGACCCGCTGGCGAAGGTGGTCGAAATTCAGGGGCGTGCCGGGATCGTGGAAGCCAATGGGCCGAAGCGGGAATGAAGGCCAACTGGCGGGAGCGTCGCTGGCCGCAGGAGTCCCCTGAAGTTCGCGGGCGCTAGCACGTGGGCCTTGTCAGTTGCTCGCACGCGGA
>DITY01000213.1:1855-3760 GCA_002422955.1 Planctomycetaceae bacterium UBA6172 | reverse complement strand
TCGACCCGCGTCTGAAACCGGTCGGAGATCGCCACCCCGGTCAGCACACAGAGCGTGGCGACGCACATCGCCCCGGCCAAATGACGACACGTCCGACGGACCCCGTACCGCTCGCGAGCGACTTCGAGCACCCGCGGCCTCAGGTCGTCCGTGGGCCGAACGTATTGCCCAGCCGACGCGATCATCAGCTCGAGCTTCGCCAGATCCATTCGCTCGTCATCGTCCGGCGAGCGGTCCGACCGTGGCAGATCGTCAAGAAAATCATTCGCCATGACGCACCTCCGATCGAGTCGGATCGACGTCGGCAGCGCGAACCAATTTGCGAGACAATTTTTCGAGCGCGTAGCGATAACGACTCGCCGCCGTCGCTGGGGAAATCGACAACACGTCACCGATCTGCGCGAAGTTCATCGTTTCCCAAATCTTCAGCACCACAACCTCACTCTGCTCCGTCGGCAAGGTCCGCAGCGCCGCCCAAACCTCGCGGTAGGTCTCTTCCAGTTCCACTTCGTCGACCGTGCGGCGGGTCAGCAAATCGGTCAGACTCAGCAGCGATGCCCAGCGTTTTCGCCGGCGCATGATCACGAGCGATTCGTTCCGCACCATCCGCAGCAGATACGCCCAGGGCTCGTCCGCGCGGCAGAGGAATCGCGGCGCATCGGCCACGCGGACCAACGTCCCCTGAACCGCGTCCTCCGCGTCGTGCTGGTTCCGCGTGATCGTCACCGAATACCGCACCAACCGCTGGGCGGTCAGGTCGAACAATCCCGCCAGCGCCGCGGGACCGCTTTCGGCGATCCGCTCGGCACATTGCCGGACAAGTTCAGGAAAGGTGCAGGAGGCATTCATCGTCAAAAGGATGCGCTCGCCGGCGAGATTGATCTAAGTTTTTGGAAAAGTTCGCAAAAGAGTAAGTGACGCCCAGCGATTTCCCCGTCACCCTACGGTTGCGGTTCGGCCACCCCGCGCAGCGCCGCGACGAAATCGGGAAAGGCCGAGATGTCGTTGTGACCAGCTCCCGCGATCACCGTCCACTCGGCCACGCCCGGCGTGAATGCCCGATACAGCGCCTCGGTGCTGGCGCGCGGGATGACCTCGTCCCGCTCGGCGACCAAGATCAGCGTCGGGGCAGTGATCTGATCAGCGTACCTCCACGACTCGTACTTATCCAGCAACAGCAGCGACATAGGCAGGAACGGGAACGCTCGCTTGGCGACATTCAGGATGCTGTCGAACGGGGTGATCAGCACCAGTTGCTCGACCGGGTTCGCCGCGGCCAAGCGGACAGCCACGCCACTCCCCAAGCTGCGGCCGATCACCGTGATCTCGGAGTGCCGCGAGCGGACCAAGTCGTAGAGGGCTTGGGCATCGCGATGCAGCGCCGCCTCGCTCGGCCGACCGCTGCTGCCGCCATAACCGCGGTAGTTCATCAGATAGATCGCGTGGTCGGGAAAGAGCGCGGCGAATTCCGGCACCGAACCGTCAACCGACTCCGCATTCCCGCCAAAGTAGATCAACGCCTTCGTCCCCGCCCGGTCGACGGTGGAGATGCGGAGTTGCTCCCCGTCCACCGTCAGCCACCGCGACGAGTCATCCGCCTCATCGCTCGGCGCGGGCGTTGGCATGTACATCACCGATCGCTGCCACAGGAAAGCCACCACGCACAGGCCTACATAGACTGCCAGCCCCCACCGCGCGAAGGAGTACAGGATTCTCATCAGCGAACCTCGCTTTCCGGCAACAGCCACAGGGGACTCGCAAAGACGGGTCAAGGGAAAAGGAAGTCAGATAGCACTTCGCTCGCACGCCTGCGCTAAGCACTCGACGCGAGAGCCCACACGCATTGGCGGTCGGGCGCTTGGGCAACCGACAATCACGTCACCGAACGCCGACCGCGCCGGAGGC
>DITY01000213.1:0-1841 GCA_002422955.1 Planctomycetaceae bacterium UBA6172 | reverse complement strand
GCCGCGACATCGTCGCGGTTTGAAGCACGTTCATCGGTTCAAGGCTTTGAAGCGAATGCCTGTTCACGCATCACTTGTGCAGGTCGTGACAGGCCTTGCAATTGCTCGTTGCTTTCAGCATTTCCAAGCCTTCGGGGCGTCCGACCACAACCTTGCCAGCCGCCAAAGTCGCGGCACCGGCGAGTTCACGCCAAGAATCGAGTTCGCCCTTTTCCGGCTTCGCTTCGAACATGCTGATGTACAGGTCGAGCAGCAACTGCTTGTCTTCGGGCGTCCCTTGGCCCTCCAGGATCTTTTTGAGCAGCCCGTCCTTATGCCCGATCTTCATGACATCCTTGAGCGTGTGTTTGGGGCCGGCAGGCTCCTGGGCGTGAGCCGGTTCGGCCAACCCCAACGTCCCCCATAGCAACGCCCCAGCACCGAGGCAGCCGCAGAACGAAGCGAACGTCCGGATAGAAAATCTCATAACCGAGCACCTCTCGTTTTCCAAAGTACCGATCGAAAACCTGCCGACCGCCTCCAACGCCACGACGCGCCGAAGCGATCAGCGACCAGCCGGCAGTATACCTACCGCATTCGCCACACGGCGTGGCTTTCCAGCCATTTCGATACGACCGCGGATACTCGCGACCGTGATTCGAGATTCGACAGAGAGACGGTCAACTCCTCGTTCCCGGGGCCTGCGACTCGCTCGTGTCACGACCACTTGGCCGCTGCTGGCAACAATGCGGGCAAACGGTTGCGTTGGCAAACGGCGAACTCGACACGGCTTCAGACGCAGTCACCGAAAACGTAACAGACAAAGTACATGCCGACGATTGTCATCAGGATGACGAATGCGAACGCGTAAACGCTGACCAAGAGCATCCTTGCGACGACTGGGAAATCGGCCAGGGCGATGCCAACGATGCCGATCAGCAGCCCGGTCCCCAGCGCGGCCCAATCGAGGCTCCCCGCCGTTCCCCCCTCCAGCACCCGCGGCAACGTCCAGCCGACGAAACAGGCCAGCGGCGCGATCAGCACCATCAGATACGCGGCGATGGCGTTGCGACTGGCTCGGCTCAATCGCGGCTTGCCCTCGGGGACGCTGCTCTGTTCCAGCCCCGCGGCCGGCGATTGATAAGGATTCACGGCAATTCCCTTAGTCCGGCGTCGGGATGGAGACCATCTGCGCAAAATACCACAGACCGGTCCCCAGCCCAAACGCGACGCCGCTCAAGCGACGCCAGCACGCCAGCCGATCCGCTGCGATGTCTGGCGTCAGGCTGGAAGCTGGTCGGGTCGGCATGTACCAAATGTCGATCCGCAGCGTCCGCGCATTGAATCCCGTCGGAACCACTGGTAGCATCCACGACTGCGCCGCGACCCTTCCGCTTTTACCCGCGAGATCGCCCATGACCGATGACCTGGCAAACGCTTATGCCGCCACACCCGCCGCCGTGGTGGCGGGATCATCCGAGCCGATTCCGGCGAATGCCTTCAGCTCGAAAGGGCTTGCCCTGGGGTTGGCGATCGCCGCACTGCTCGGTTGGGCGATCAATTCCTATTCCCCGTTTCGCTTTACGATCCCCGAAGATTTGATGCAGGTCAACTTGTCCAGTCCTCCCGAAGAGAAGAAGCGTTTCGAGGACAAGGAGTTGGAGGTCTATGCGGAGAACGGCCTCGTCCATTTCGGGGTGCTCGGGCTGGCATTCGGTCTCGTGCCGCTGATGACTTCACGAGCCCTGGGGGTCGGTCGCTCGGCCGCCCTGGGAGGCCTAGCCGGTTTGGCGGCGGGTGTCATCGCGTTCGGCGCAGGCGTGTGGCTGCGTTACCAATTCGATTCCGAGACTCCGATCCCC
>DITY01000089.1:12404-14663 GCA_002422955.1 Planctomycetaceae bacterium UBA6172 | reverse complement strand
ACGGGCAAATTAATTTCAGGCGCAGTTGAAAACGTCAGACATTATCCAGCCTACCCGAAAGGGAGTGTTGTCCGGTACGGTTAATTGGCAGCAGCGCCGAAAATGCTCTGCAACAATTTAAAATGGTAAAATGTTGAGGACTTTTCGCATCGGAACATCGAGAATCACCGATGGTACACGCCCTCCATCGATTGGGTGCACGGGGATCGAAAGTAAAATCGCCAGCCCGTAAGCAAGGCTCGAGCCAGAGTGTGTATCCGGCAACCTTTCGGTCAGCACGCGAGGATCAAGTGTTCGTCATTGCCCAGCAAGTTGCGGCCGGGATCAGTCTCTCTTGTTTTCCGGTCGACGGGGCTAATTTGAAGATGGCTTCCTTGATCGATCTGGACGGCCGCGCGAGAGTTCAGCTGGCGTTGGTGCGCTTTCGAGCGTTTGGCGTAGCTCGCTCCATCCGGTCCTAAACCACGTGGCGGCAGGCACCCTCGGTCGCCCGCGAGGCGATCGGGTAACACGTCCGCAGGTGACGGTCATGCCGTACCGGCGCGGCGCTCTTCTCCAGGAAGCAGCAGTTCCTCGCCAAGTCTTGGCTGCCTTGTCCTTCTAGTGCTCCGAGAACGAAGAAAGTCTGCTCAAACGACATCGTAATCCGACACGCCAGCGAGGTAGTCGTGTTTTTTTCCTCGCTGGCGCGTCGGGCTGCTAAGCAAAGTCATTTAGTCCCTGCAGCACTAGCCTGATCTCGTGCCCATTCGCAAGCAGCTTGGGACACGGGTTTGGTCTGTGGAATATTCGGGGGGAGGCCAAGCAGGCTCCGGACGGGACGCTGGCCGCCAAGCGATCACCGGAGCGTTGAATGGCCCTGGCGCGACTGGCCGCGCGAGCGTTGATTGGAAAGACGCTGATTGTGAGCGGGTGATGCAAGAGTGACATACTTGCCTGGCCACGAGACCGGTTGCCATCGGCAGCCACCTGTTGAAGGCTGGGCTATCGCCCGGTGCCAAACAGACATTGAAAAGTCACAGCATCGTCTTTTTCAACGCCAAGAGCCTGCGCCAACTCGAGATTGCGTTACATCGCCGTCGCGTTTCTTCGGCAGCGGTTGAATTGCGCGTAGGCCTTTCTATCGGGCTGAGCCGGGGCGGGGCATAGCGATCGGTGTAAAAATTTTGTTGCATCGACCGTTGCGGCTGACGCCGACTCGGTGTGTCGCTCCGAGACCGTTCTTGGCAGCTAAGGAAAGTTCGGGGATCGGCGGACGCGGATCGGCCGAAAAAGGGCCAATCAACGAAAAAACCCCGCAAAACACGGATGCTTTGCGGGGTTTTCGCCGAGTGGTCAGGGCCGGGCTCGAACCGGCGACACCTGCATTTTCAGTGCAGTGCTCTACCAACTGAGCTACCTAACCAAACCACGGTGACCGGCCGAGGTCGACCACCGATTGGGAGCCAAGCATAAAGTGCCGGAGTTTGGTCTGTCAATCGGTTCACAAACGGAGTTTTTGTGAGACAATGGGATGACGGTGGGTGGTGGCGTTTTTGTCGGCGAAATCGCTCCCGCCTAGCGGAATTTCACAGCCGCTGGCTCCTCCGCTGTTCCTTGCCGCGCAACCTCCCGGAAACTTGTCATGTCCGCGACGCTCCGCGAACCGCCCCAGCCGCCTCCGGGTGCGCCGCCTCGGCAAACCGCGGGCGACGAGCGATTGACCCCGCGGGCCCGCAAACGGCTCGAGGAGCGTGAAAAGCTGCGGACCTCGCGGTTCGACACCGTCGCGGCATTCCTGCAGGCGTTGATGTGGTTCGTCGGCGTCTTCGCGCTGATGTTGTTCATGGTTTGGCTGACCGGACGGTTGTCGTTCGGCCCGCGGCCCTTCCCGCCGATCATCGAAAAGCCGGCTGGCCGTGGCGACAACGCCGAAGGTTTCGAGCGAGACTTCGAACCGCCGGGGGCGGAAGAAGTCGCCGATTTGGCCGAGCCGACGATTCAGGAAACGTTGACCGCCGTGACCGATGCGGTGACCTCGGTCGCGGTCGCTTCCGACACGGCGCAAACCGCCGGGACAGGCCAGGGCGACAGTCGCCCGCCGGGGCCCGAGGCGGAAGGTGACGACATCGTCCCTCGCCACGAGCGGTGGGAGCTGCAATTCGTCGCCAAGACGGCCGCCGAGTATGCCAAGCAATTGGACTACTACAAAATTGAACTCGGCACCTTGGGGGGCGGCATCCAGGGGGTCGACTATGCTCGCAACCTGAGCGGGGCGAT
>DITY01000089.1:0-12347 GCA_002422955.1 Planctomycetaceae bacterium UBA6172 | reverse complement strand
GATGAGTTGCAAAACATGCTGGCCAACATCGAATTGGAATACGCGACCAAGGCGGGGCACCCGAGCGTCAAGGAAATCGCCAAGACGGTGTTCCAGTCGGTGCCGACGGGGAACGGTTACGGCTTCGAGGTCGTCAATCAGCGGTACCGCAAGCCGAAGAATTGAGGCCCGCGGGCTTGTCACTGGCTGCCGCGGCGGACCCCGCCTCTGCCCGCGGCGGAGCCAGCCTCTGCCCGCGAAGCTACCCCCGGTGATCCGCCGAACGCCTAGCGGTGGAACTGGGAAAATCGATCCAACCCGTCCGACAGCGACCGCGCTTTCGGCTTTTTCGTTACGATAGGGCCACTTCAGGCCGTCCATCGATCAGACTGTCCGGCAAGTCCGATTCCGTTTTCATCCCGACCTCCGCGAAGAGCCTACGTTCATGCCGCTCGCTGCGCTTTCCATGTACGACATCATCGGCAACAGCACCTACGGGGCGTTGGCCCTGATCGCGCTGTGGGGGATTTACTGCATCGTGATCGTCTGGTCCCGCGTCGCGCAAAAGCGGTTCAAAGACGAGGATTCCCAGGACGCGTTTCTGGATGACATCGAAGAGTTGGTCGCGACCGGTGATTTCGACGGGGCTACGGACTATGTCCAAGGGGACCAGCGGGCGATCCCCCAGATGGTCGAACTGGCGATCAACAATCGCTCGCTCGGCTACAAACGGGCTCGCCAGGTGATGCTCGATCGCTTCCAACGGGACGTGCTGAGCGATCTGGAATACCGACTCAGTTGGGTCAGCACCTGCATCAAGACCGCGCCGATGGTCGGCTTGTTCGGGACGGTGTTCGGGATGATGGGGGCCTTCAAAACCTTGGCCTCCTCCGAATCGGTCGAACCTTCCGCACTGGCGGGCGATATCCAAGTGGCGCTCGTTACGACCGCCTGCGGGTTGGCGATCGCGATCCCGCTGATGTTGCTGGTTTCGACGGTCAATATCCGGATCAGCAAAATGGAAGACTTGATCGGCTCGGGCCTGACACGGTTCTTCGAAGCCTTCAAAGTCGGCCTGGATAAGAACCCCGGCACCCCCGCCCAGGGGCGTGGCGGCAGACGCGGCAACGCGGCTGCGAAGACGAACGCCGGTTCCGTCCTGCAAGCTTGAGAGGAATCGAGGGATGAACCGAGCGGCCGCTGATATCGACCAACCCGACGACGAAGATCCGCTGCGGATGTCGCGCGGCGTTCGGGAAGAGGAGGATATGGACATCACGCCGATGATCGACATCACCTTCTTGCTGCTGATTTTCTTCGTCGTCGCCTCGAAGATGGACCCGACGCAGACCGGCCGGATCCCCAAGGCGGATGCGGGGCTGAGCGTCTCGGCCAAGGATTCGGCGGTGCTGTTCGTCTCGCCCGGCTCCGGCGATACGGCGATCGTCGCGGATATCGAAGGGAATGAGTTCAGTACCGATGAAGAGCTGCAGACCACCGAGATTGTCGAATACATCACGGAGGAACTGGATAGCGGCAAGAACCAAGTGATGATCCTCGGCGATGAGGACGTCCGTGTTTCGGAGGTGACGCGGATTCAACAGATCATCGGCGACGCGTTCGAAAGCCTCTCAAACACCTACATCGCGGTCAAAGAGGAATAGCCCCGAGGCTCGCCACGATGTCGATTTCTATCGTTTGTCCCGAATGCGGTTCCACCAATCACGTCCATCGTCGGATGGCCGGACGCCGCGTCCATTGCCCGCACTGCGACGCGTCGGTCGCCGTCCCGGAATCGGCGATCGACGATGTTTCCGACTCGGGTGATCGGGCCAACCCGTGGGCGGACGACGACGTGCGAACCGCGATGGCGGCGGATGCGTACGGAGAAGAGATCGACGGCGGGTCGGACGCCGACGGCGCGGAAATCGTCGAGGACGTTGAGCTCGTCGAGGAGGCGGAGGTCATACCGACCGATCTCGGACTGGGCGGGCCGCACGTCGAGTTCGACTCGGACCCGGTCTTTGACCAACCGGAGCACCACGATGCGACCGATATGCCGACGCTGCCGCCGGCGCTGCTGCCCGACGAAGATGACGAAGGCTTGCCGCCACGGAAGAAACGCAAAGAGGACGAACTCGACATGACCCCGATGGTCGATGTCACGTTCCTGCTGCTGATCTTCTTCATGGTGACGGCCTCGTTCAGCCTGCAAAAGTCGTTGGAAATGCCGCGGCAGCAAAGCGATGCGGCCAGCACCAACCCGCAGGAGCCGGAAGAGGAACCGGATATGATCACCGTCCAGATCGACGAGTTCGGCTCGTTCCTCGTACTGGCCACCGACTGGGAACGCGAGACGCCGGGCAAGCAGAACCTGATCGGGGCGCTCCGCGAGGCGAGGGACGGCGTCAGCGGCGCGGCTAAGCTGGCGATCGAGGTTCACGAACAGGCCAAGCTAAAATACCTCGTCGATTGCATGGACGCCGGCGCGATCTGCGGTTACGCCGAACTGCAGGTCACCCAGGTGGACGGTTTTGATTGAGCCGGTTTGATTGGGCCGGGACGAGCCCGCTTCGCCCGCATTTCGATTTTTCCATTTTTCAGGACACCCGACGGATAACATGCTCGCCAAAGACCTGCTGAACCGTCTCGAGCGACTCGGATTGCTCGACCAGGAAATCATCGAAGCCCTGCGCGAACAGTTGGCCCAAAGCGGCGCGCGTGTCACCCCCGAAAAGATCGCACAGTTGCTGGTCGATAACGGCCAATTGACCCGCTTCCAAGCGACCAAGCTGATCGGCGAATTGCGGAGCGCCGAGGCCAGCGAAGAGCAGCCAGCCGAAGTCCTGGCGGGCGAGCCGGTCGACTCCTCGGACGAACTCGATCTGGCCGACGGCTTCGGCGATGCCCCCGCCAAATCGCCAGCCAAGTCACCCGCCACCGCCAGCGGCGCGGGGGCTGGCGGCGATGACGAGATGGTCGCCGTGGAACTGGTGGAGGACGCGCAGGTCGTTGAAGTTTACGCCGAACCGATCGATGCCGATGCCGCGGGCTTTGACCAGGCGGCGATGGGGGCTCGCCCTCGGAAGGTCAACGCGACCAAGAAGGTGCGTGACCAAAACCGCAGCATCTGGGATTCGTTCAAGATCTACGGCGTCGCGGGGATCGTCACCCTGCTGCTGCTGGTCAGCGGCTTGCTCTATTTCGTCCTCCGCAAAGGCGACGCCGACGGCTTCATCAAGCGAGCCAACGACTCCTACAACCAGCAGGCCCACGCGGCAGCGGAAAAGGACTTCGCCGCCTTCCTGAGCAACTTCGGCCAAGAACACCAGCACTCCTCGATCGCCCGCACCCGCTTGGCGATGGCGCAGCTGTATCAGTTCGCTCAGTACACCGACCCGGTGCGAGCGGTGAACGAAGCGGAGCGGTTGTTGCCGACGATCGAGAACGAGCCAGGCCTGGAGGAAGAACGGAACAACTTGGCGCAGCTGTTGGTCGACATCGCCGACAACATCGCCAAAGCGGCTGGCAATTCGCCCGATACCAAAGCGAAGCAGCAGTTGCTCGTCGAACTCGATCGCCAAATTCGACTCACCGAAAACCCGGTTTACGTGACCTCCTCGGCGCGGCGCGCCCTGGCGGCGAAGCTGCTCGGGGTCAACGAGACGCGGGCGCGGGTGCAGCGTGACATCGATCGCAACTTGCGGCTCGACGAATCGGTCGCGGCGATGGAGGCGGCGCTCGCCGAAAAGCAGACGGATCAGGCTTACGATACCCGCAAACAATTGCTGATCGACTTCCCGGAACTGCGGAATCACGAACGCTTGGTGACCCTCGTCAAGTCGGCCAGCGACCTGCAGCAGACACTGGTCAAAACCGCGACCAGCCTGCCCCAGGTCGAAACGACGATGCCGACCGCCGACACCGTCAAAAATATCGTCTTGACCAACCGCACGGGCGGGGAAGCGCCCGGACTGGCGGACGAGGTGCTTTACGTCCGCGCCCACGGTTCGATCCTGGCGTTCGCCGCCAGGGACGGCAACCTGTTGTGGCGGCGATATGTCGGCTACGGCCAAAGCCATGCGCCGATCGCGATCGACCCCAGCGGGTTGGAAGGGGTGTTGCTGAGCGATGCCGATACGCTCGAAGTCCGTCGCTGCGACGCGACCACCGGCAACGTCTTGTGGCGAGCGTCGATCGGTGAAGCGTTCAGCCAACCGGTAGCCTTCCGCGACGAGATTTTTCTTTCGACCGTCTCCGGCAGGCTGATCAGCCTCGATGCCCAGTCGGGCGAACCCCGCTGGGCGACCCAGTTCCCGCAAGCACTGGACCGCAGCCCCGGGATCAACGAACGCCCCGGCAAGCTCTACCTGCCGGGTAACCACAGCAACCTGTACGTGGTCGACAAACGGGACGGCAAGTGTACCGAGAGTTTCTACATGGGGCATGCCGCCGGGACGATCGCCGTGGCACCGGTGGCCCTGCAAGGCGGTGACTCCGGGCACCTGTTCGTGTTCGAAAACGCGGCCCCCGATTACGCGAACATGCACGTGCTCAAGTGCGATCCGCAAGGCGGCTCGATCGTCGTCGCCCAGCCTCCGTTCCGCTTGTCCGGCAACGTGACGGTCGATCCGATCCTGGTGCTCGGCCGGCGCTTGATCGTGCTGACCGATCGCGCGGAGATCGCCGTGTTCGACATCGAGACCGCGGCGACGGCGACGGCGGACCAGGTCAGCCAAGTGGCCAAGCAGGTCGCGTCCTACGATTCGCCGACCAGTGCCCAGATGGCGGTCGACAAGAGCCAGATGTGGGTCAGCGGCACTCGGTTGGGGCGCTACGAACTCCAGGTCAGCACCGGTCGAGTCGCGCGAGACTGGGTGGCGAACGAAGGGGACTCGTTCATCGGCCAACCGCGAGTGATCGGCGACGCCCTGTTCCATGCCCGCGTGCTCCGTGGCACCTCCGGCGTCCGCGTAACCGCCGCCGAACCGAAGAGCGGCAAGCCCTATTGGCAAACCGATGTCGGCGTCCCGGTCTCGATGATCACGCCGGCCCCGGGCGGCAAGTCCTTCCACGTGGTGACCGCGCAGGCCGCGCTGTTCGAACTGAATGCCCAAGCCCTGAGCGAAGGGGAAACGACCGCCCCGATCGAGAATCCCGGCGGGACCGGCGTGGCGATGCGGTTCGAGGACCCGGCGTTCATCGATCCCCAGCGGGCGCTGTTGCTGAACCGCCAAACCGGCGGACAACTCGGCGTTTATGACTCCACCCGCGAACGGGAAAAATTGCGATTGATCACGCTGGCCTTGGCCGACGGCAAGCCGGCCGCCGCGGGCCTGATCGCCGGCAATGGCTTCCTGCTCCCGCTCGATTCCGGACGCGTCGTGCTGATGAATTGGCAAACCGGCGGCGCTCTGGGCAGTCCGTTTCAACCGCCGAGCGATCCGAACCAAAAGGTCGCTTGGTCCGATCCCGTAGCGCTGCCCTCCGACCCGGACCAGGTGGTGATCGCCGACAGCCGCAAGAAAGTCTATCGGCTGCGGGTCGGCGAACAGGTCCGCGAGCTGGCCTCGGCCAACTTGGAATCGCCTTGGCTCGGCAAGGCCGCGATCATCGGCGAATCGATCTTCGCGACCACCGCCGGTCCCTCCGCCGACTTCCTGGTGTCGCTCGATGTCGCGTCGCTACAACCCAAAACCCAGCGACAGCTCGACGGACGTGTCGTCTGGGGACCGTATGTCGTGGGCCAGCGGGTGCTGGTGCAAACGGACGACGGCCAGCTCCGCGGCTTCGATCCGGCCGGCGAACCCTCGTTCAACGTCCCGCTGCCCGATCGCGATCTGGTGCGTGGCCTGACGGCGATCGGCGAAACCGTGGTGCTGACCGGTCAGTCGGGTTGGCTGGTCACGGTCGACCTCGCCTCCGGAGCCGCGATCGGCAAAGCGGACTTGAGCCAACCGCTCAGCGGCCCGCCCCTGGTTGCCGGCCAGCGTTTGCTCGTCCCCGGCCGGGAGGGTGTCGTTTACATCACCAACATCCCCAGCCCACAGGGACAGCCATGAGCCGGTTGCGGCTGATCGCCGCTTGGGCCGTGTTGATCTGCGTCTCGTCGGCCACACCGCTAGCGGTTCCGGCGTGGGGACAATCCCAAAACTACGGCAGCTCCGGCGGCCCCCAAGACGACGGGCTGGAATTGCTGCAGGTCGAGCCGTATGACGTGCTTTACTTCACCGCCGCTTCCGGAGGCGGGTGGGCCAAGACCCTGCCGCTCGCTCTGCCGGGACGACGGCTGCCGGCCGCCCCGACCGGAACGCTGACCTTCTCCGTCGTCGGTTTGGAAGGGCAACGGTTCGGGGCCAAGTGGTCCGAGATCGAACGCGTCGACCTGTGGGAAGACAGGCTGCAACGGGAAGCGAAGGCGCGGATCGCCCGCGGCGACTTCACCGGCGCCTACCCGTTCCTGGCGATTTTGCTACGCGATTACCCGCAGGTCCCTGGGCTGCGAGCGCTGCGGAACGAGTTCCTGTTCAACGATGCCGCGCGGCGGTTCAAGGAGGGCCAGTACGAAGCGACGCTGGCGATGCTCGAGGAACTGCGGCGGTATGACGCGACCTACCAACCCGAACGCGTCCTGTCGGTGATCAGCGGCGTGGCCGATCGCCTGATGCAAAAACGCTTTGACGCGGGACAGCTCGACCAGGCCCAGCAACTGCTCGCGCGGTTGCGGAGCGATTATCCGAACAACGGGTTGGCGTCGCTGGCGAAATGGGACGCGGCGTTCCTCGCGTTGGCTCAGCAGAAACGTACGGAAGCGGACGCGGCGGTCGCTAAAGAGGACTGGCGCGAAGCCCGCAAGCTGGCGCTGGACAGCCTGTATCTCTATCCGACCATCGAAGGCGGCAAGGAGCTGGTCAAGGAGATCGCTCGCCGCTATCCGTTGGTGCGTGTCGGCGTGTTGCAGGAAGCGACCGAGTTCGATCCGACGCGGATCGACAACTGGCCCGCCCGCCGCTCGGGCCGCCTGGTCTATCGGACGCTGTTCGAAATGCGCGGCACCGGACCCGAAGGGGGCGAGTACGACTTCATCCTCGGCGACACGGAACAATCTCCCGATCGGCTGCAATTCGACCTGCGGCTCAGCACCGCCAAGATGCGCCCACCGCTCGACCGCTTCACCTCCCCGGTCCTGGCCGACCTGATTGGCCAGCGTGCCCGCCCCGGAACGATCGGCTTCAAGTCGCCTTGGGCCGCAATCCTCGACTCCATCTCACTCCGCGGTCCCCAGGAACTCGCCTGCCTGCTGCGGCGACCCCACGTGCTCCCGGCCAGCCTGCTGCAGATCCGCATCGACGGCGCGATGTTGGGGCTGGAACCCGGCGCTCCGACCGGTGCCTACGAACCGTTCTTGAATGAGGGCCAAGAAACCCGCTTCCGCTTGATCGGCGAGCCGGTGACCGAAACCCAGCCCCGCGAAGTGGTCGAGTTGAAGATGACGACCGCCGCCGACGCGGTCTCACAATTGCTCAAAGGGGAGATCGACGTCATCGATCGGCTGTTCCCCAGCGACGCCATTCGGCTGCGACGGTCGCGCGACGTGGTCGTCGAAAACTACCCGCTGCCGACCGTCCACATGCTGGTCCCCTGCTCGGATCATACCCACCTGGCGGACGCCAATTTCCGCCGCGCCTTGGTCTACGGGATCAATCGCCAAGACATCCTGCTGGGCGAGCTGCTGGAAAACCAGGAATCGCCCGGTTGCCGCGTCATCTCCGGCCCCTTCCCGGCCGGGGCCGAGCCGGACGACCCGCTGGCCTATGCCTACAACGAACAAGTCGTTCCGGTGGGTTATCAGCCCCAGCTCGCCAACCTGCTGACGGTGCTGGCGAGCAAGCAGTTGGCCGATGCGGCGGCGAAGCGGAAGGAGCCGGCGCCCGAGCTGAAACCGCTCCGCCTCGCCACCCCCGATGACGACCTGTCGCGGGTCGCCTGCGAAGCGATCAAGACGCAGTGGGAGATGATCGGATTGAAAGTCGAACTGGTCACCCTGCCACCCGGCCAATCGATGCCGGCGGACGGGACCGCGGATCTGACCTATGTCGTCGCGGCCGTCTGGGAACCGATCGTCGACGCCCGCCGCGTGCTCGGCCCCGAAGGCCTAGCTCGGAGCCAAGACCAATTCATCGGACTCGGCCTGCGCGACGTCGAATCGGCCAACAATTGGCGTGACGCCCGCGAACGGCTGCAGGAACTGCACCGGACCGTCAGCTACGAACTGCCCATCATCCCGCTTTGGCAGATTGTCGACTCCTTCGCCTATCGCCGCGAATTGACCGGCGTGGGACGCGACATCGTGTCGCTCTATCAAAACGTCGAACGATGGCGGTTGAACCTCCAATGACCCGCAGCGATTCGCAACGACCGACCGTCCGCCTCGCGACCCGCGTTCTGCTGGCCCTGTGGCTGACGCTCGCCGCCCTCCCCGCGGGGCTAGTCGCGGCCGCCCCGCAAACCGAAGCGGCCGCGCCAACGACGGCGCCAGCCGCCGACACAGCTCCCACCGACGTGGCTCCCACCGAGGCCTCGCCCGCTCAAGCTCCGCCCGCCAAGGCCTCGCCCGCTGAAGCCCCGCCCGCAAACCCGACCCCCGCGGCAGCTCCCCTCGCGGCCAAGGCCCCCGCGGCAGCTACCAAGCGTGCGGTCTCGAGCGAACGGGCTGCGTTGCGGGCCGCCGCCGAGGACGCGGACGAGGGACCGGGCATCGGAGCCTTGGACCAACCCTGGGACTACGCCCCCTACCGCGTGCAAATCTGGCTCGCGGGCGACGACCCACGGGTCAAGGCTGCGTACCTGGCGGCGCCGCTCCGCCAATACTTGGAACGCGACTTCCTTTCCCTGTGGCGGATGCAGATCGACGACGCGCCGCTCCCCGTGGCGATCGCGGCCGCGCGGGACATCGCCGCGCTCGATTACCCGTCGCTCACCGCCGCCGACCCGGTCATCGCCGTCAAACGCAACCATCCCGAAGCCCCGCGAATCCGCTTCGCGGCTGACATCGGCACGTTCGTCAAACGCACGTTCTCCACCGCCGACCGGATCGACCGCGTCACGGCCCGCGCGGCCCAGATCGGCAATCCCGATCTGGGTGGCGCTGCCAAAACTTTCCAAGCGATCTCTGGCGATGCGCTCAGCCTCGTCAAAACCTGGAGTGACCCGGAGACTGAAGCGCTGCTGTTGTCGCGAGGGATGGCCAAGCAGTTGAACGAGCCCGAAGCGAAGATCGTGTCGCTGCCGCTGGAAAACCTGGCGGCCGAGACGATCGACCGCAACGACAAACTGTTCATCGTGCACGTCGATTCCCAACAGTCGCCATGGACGATCGCGGTCGTCGAAGTCGATTGCCTGATGCGCAGTTTCTCGGTCGTGCATCGTGTCGAAGTCGTGGAGCCGAACCGCTTGGCCGAAGGCGTTGGCCGCGCGGTGACCGAAATCTTCGCCCCGGTCATTCGGATCGAAGAAGCGGGCCAGCGTACCGCCGAGGGGCTGGTGCGAGCCTTCGGGCTGATCACCGACGAGCAGAGTCCCGCCGCCGTCCGCGTCAACGATTTCTTCGTCCCGATGGTTCGCAAGGACGACCGCAACGGCGACCCGGTCTCCGTCGGGCCGCTCGATTGGGCGTTCCTGCACGTCAAGGAAGCGAACGGGGCGAGGCTGAAGCTCGACTACCACGCCGGCAAATCGGGCAGCTTGCAAGGGCGTGCCAACAAGCGGACCTTTCGCACCGCCACCCGGATTCGGCCGCTGGCCGATGCCACCATCGTCCGGCTGCACGCGCAGCGGAACCCCAAGCTCCCGCTAATCGGTTACGAATTTTTCGAACGGCCGCTCGACTCGAAGGAGATGACCTTCGTCGGCCGCGCTGACTGGGACGGCAAAATTCGCATCGAGAAGACCGACTCGCCGCTGCGGTTGTTGTATGTCAAAAACGGCGGCGCCGTCTTGGCTCGGCTCCCCGTCGTCCCCGGACAATCGGCATTGGAAGTCGCCGACTTGATCGGTGATGACCAGCGGCTCCGCGCCGAAGCCTACGTCCGCGGGACGCAAAAGGCGATCGTCGATCTGGTCGCCATTCGCCAACTCTTCGCCGCCCGCATTCGCCTGCGGCTCGAGCAGGGCAAGACCAAGGAAGCCAAGGAGTTGCTCGAGGCGCTCCGCAACGAGCCGACCTACGAAAAGATCGCCGACGACATGGGTCGCAAGCTGGTGCTGTTCACCGTTCGCAACGCGTCGGAGCAGTCGAAGATCAACCGGATGTTCGCCCAAACCCGCGAAATGCTCGTCAAAAACATCAACGAGCAACTGATCCGCGAGCTGGAGAATGCCGTCTACCGAGCCGAGACCGGCAAACCCGCCCCACCCCCAACGCCCGCCGCAAGCGAAACCCCCGCCGCAGCTTCTCCCCCAACCCCAGATCCAGTAACGCCCACCTCCGCCCCCGGCAATTCCTCCGCCGCGAGCTGAGATGGTGCTGTCCGGAAGGTGCTATCCGGAAGGTGCTGTCCGGAAGGTGCCGCCCATGAACTCCCCTACTCTGGCTCCCCTCGCCCCAAACTTGTTTGGGGAGTAGGGGTCGGGGGTGAGGGGCTGATCCTAGCCGAGTCGCTGCTCGATCGCCTGCTCGATCTGGCATCGCGCCGATGCCGGGTCCCGCAGCACTTCGTAGCCCCGAAGCCGCAGCACCAGGTAGCCTTGCTCCGCGAGAAACCGATCGCGAGCTTCATCGCGGCATTGGCCCACCGCGGATTGGTGAGATTCTCCGTCGACCTCGATGATCAACTTCAGAGCGGTGCAGCAGAAGTCCGCTGTGTACGGTGGAATGGGATAAACCTTGCCAACGTCATGCCGCTTCGCACGATCCCCAAGGCATTGCAAATCATCCTTTCGGTGCTGGGGATTAAGACGCTCGTGCCCAACCGAGAAACCATCACCCGCTGGTGTAAACGTCTCGGCCTGGACCGGGTAACGCAAAAGGTACTTGTGATTTTGGGAATCCCCGCCAGCGAGCTTCCGACCCTTAACGAAACTCTCTCGCTCGACAAACTGGAAGTGCTAATGGTCCGACCGGGAGAATCATGGACACGCGATGATGTTCGGGCGGTCTATCGAGAACTGGCTGCTCAAATCGGATGCCCTCGCTGGGTGCTTTGTGACGGCACCGTGGAGCTTCGTGAAAGCGTGGATGCGTTGTGCGACGAGCACCACACGAGCGACGTGCTGCGGGACTTCAAACATTTCGCGGCCAATCGATTTGAGTCGCTGATCGGCCGCTCAGAAGAGTTCCAGCGTTTTCTTTCCGCGATGGGAAAAACGCGGTGCCTGGTTCAGCAGACTGAACTGGCCCATTTGACGCCGCCGAGTTTGAAGACGAAGGCCCGGTTCATGAACATTGAGCTGATGATTGCCTGGGGTGAGATGATTTTGGCGGTGCTTGAAGATCCCCGTGCTCCCCAATCAGGAGTCCTTAATGTGGCCAAACTCGAGCAGCGGCTGGGGTGGCTGAGGGAATATCGAGAGCAGATCGCTAGTTGGAAACGCTGCTGTGATGTCATCGGCTCGTCGCTGTGGTGGATCAACACCCATGCCCTGCAACGCGATACGGAACAGCAGCTGCGTGGCTGGCTCGAGCCGCAGCGGGTGGATCGCTGCGAGCTCAGCGATCGGATGTTTGAGTTACTACTAGAATTTTTGGTTAGCTCATCGTCGGGGCTGGGTGCCGGTGAGCGAGCATAACTTTCGAGCGAGGTCTTGGAGTCGGTCTTTGCGATATTCAAGCGTCGCGAAGGTCAGCAAAGCCGCAGTGGATTTACAGGTTTGATCGTCTCGTTGCCAACGCTACTTCGTAGTTGGAGTGCGGCGGAGGTTCGAGCAGGCTTGCGACGAACCGACATGAAGACCGTGAACCAGTGGGTGGAACAGACCGTCGGTGCGACGCTGTGGTCAAAGCGTGCTCAAGCCTTCGCGCACTTTGGAAAAAAATGCCCTAAATTTCAACCCCATTAGCAAGAACGCGCCAGGCCAGGTCGGGGGTGAGGGGGCCGATCCTACGCGAATGTAGAAGTCAATGCTCTGCGATTGGCCAACCTGAACGATTCGGATCGATTCAGTTGGTCGGAAGTCGTCACGCACCAATAGCATTCGATCGACACCGAGCCGTTCGCCCACCCAGCACCCCGTCGAGATCAGCGCGCTACCCAAGCTCCGATCGTCCCCGCCACCCAATCTACGCCGTCAGCCTACTTGCCCCGCCCCAAACCGACGAATGGCATTCACCTTAGGCAACCTCTGCCGACCGCCGCCCATAACCCCGCAGT